>JBJMIH010000072.1:0-46110 GCA_045806985.1 Mycobacteriales bacterium
GCTGTCCGAGGCCGCGCAGTGGCGGATGCGGACCCGGCGGGTCGAGTCCATGCAGGTCCGGATGCGCGTCGAGCAGCTGTCCGAGCAGACCGCGCGGTACCAGGTGGAGTCCCTCCAGGACCCGCTCACCGGCCTGCCCAACCGCCGTCACCTGCAACGCCGCCTCGCCGAACTGGTCGAGCTGGCCAGCTCGCAGGGCCGCCGGCTGGTGATGGGCGTGGTCGACATCGACCGCTTCAAGCACATCAACGACACGTTCACCCACCTGGTGGGCGACTCGGTGCTCTCCACAGTGGCCACCCTGCTGCGCCGGCACCTGCGCCAGCAGGACTTCGCCGCCCGGTACGCCGGTGATGAGTTCGTGTTCGCTCTCGTCGACGTCACCGGGTACGAGGCCGAGCTGGTCGCGGAGCGGATACGGCGCTCCATCGAGGCGCACGACTGGCGCGCCATGCGGCCCGGCCTGGAGGTGACCGTCAGCATCGGCCTGGCGACCTGGGAGCCGCCGATGACCGCGGCCAGCCTCTTCTCCAACGCGGACGCGCAGCTCTTCGCGGCCAAGCGGGCCGGGCGCAACAGCGTCCGCCGCGGCCGCTGAGCCGTTTCCGGTACCGCCCGCACACCACCCTGGTAGCCTGCGCCGATGCGGGAGTGGCTGGACAGGCTCGCGTCGTCAGCGCCGGCCCCCGGCGGCGGTGCCGCCGCCGCGGTGCAGGCCGCGGTGGGCGCCGCGTTGCTCGAGATGGTCTGCAACCTGACGATCGGCAAACCGCGGTACGCCGCGGTCGAGGAGGCCATGACCGTCGCGCGCGCCGAGGCGTCGGCGGCCAGGGCGGAGGCGCTGGAACTGGCCGACGCCGATGCCGAGGCGTTCGGCGCGGTCAGCGAGGCGTACCGGCTGCCGCGCGAGCAGGAGGACCGCCCGGCCCGGATCCAGCAGGCGCTGGTGGGCGCCGCCGAGGTGCCGCTGCGCACCGCCGAGCTGGCCACCCGGCTGATCGCGCTGGCCGGCTCGATCCGCGCCGACGCCAACCAGACCGTCGTGTCCGACGTGGCGGTCGCCGCCGTGTCGGCGCGGGCCGCGCTCGAGTCGGCAGTGATCAACGTCGAGGTCAACCTGGCGCTGATCACCGATGCCGGCGTGCGGGACCGGCTCGCCGGCCAGCTCGCACCGTATCCGGTCGCGCTCGGCGAGGCCGACGCGATCGTCGCGGCTGTCCGGGCCGGCATGTAGTGGTCGGCACGTGAGGCTCATCGACGGGCGGGCGCACGCGGCCGCGCTCGCCGAGGGGGTGAGCGCCCGGGCCGCCGCGCTGCGGGCGGCCGGGGTGGTGCCGGCGCTGGCCGTGGTCGTGCCGACCGCTGACGAGGCGACGGCGTGGTACGTCCGGTCGCTGGCCAAGGCGTGCGCCAGGGTGGGGCTGGAGTGCCGGGAGCACCCGGTGCCGGCGGCCGGCGCCGGCGCGCTGCCGGACCGGCTCGCCGAGGTCGCCGCCGACCCGGCGGTACACGGCGTGATCTGCCAGACTCCGCTGCCCGCCGGGTACCGGCTGGAGGAGGTCGGCGCGCTGATCCCGCCGGCCAAGGACGTCGACGGCGCCAACCCGACCAGCCTGGGCCGGCTCGCGGCCGGGCTGCCCACCTACGCCCCGGCCACCGCCGCGGCGGTGGTGGAGATCCTGCGCCGGGAACGGGTGCCACTGGTCGGCGCGCGGGTCGCGGTGGTCGGCCGGAGCACGGTGGTGGGCAAGCCGGCGGCGCTGTTGCTGCTGGCCGAGCACGCCACGGTGACCGTCTGCCACTCCCGTACCCGGGACCTGGCCGCCGTCACCCGTGAGGCCGACGTGGTGGTCGCGGCCGTCGGGCGGGCCGGCCTACTCGGCGCGAACCACGTCCGGCCCGGCGCGGTCGTCATCGACGTCGGCACCAACCCGACCCCGGACGGCGGCCTGGCCGGCGACGTCGACGCGGCGGCCCTCGCCGCCGTGGACGGCGCCCTCACCCCGGTACCTGGCGGCGTCGGCCCGGTGACCACGATGCTGCTGCTGGCCCAGACCGTGGCGGCCGCCGAGGCGCTCAGAACCTGAGCGCGGTGATGGGCTCGACGGTGGTCACGTCCGCGGCGTGGTGCAGGTCGGTGGTGTCGCGGACGACCAGGGAGGGTTCGAGGACCTCGTGGCGGTCCTCGGTGCGGCCGTCGAGGCGCTGGATGAGCAGTTGGACGGCGAGCCGGCCCATCTCGAACCGGGGCTGGTCGATCGTGGTGAGACTGACATGGTGCAGGCTGGCGTAGGCGGTGTTGTCGTACCCGATCACCGAGATCCGCTCCGGCACCGGGATGTTGAGGCGGGCGCACGCGTTCAGCACTCCGGCGGCGGCCAGGTCGTTGGCGGCGAAGATGGCGGTGGTGTCCCAGGCGCCGTTCTCGCGGTCGAAGATCTCCTCCGCGGCTCTGGCCCCGCCCAGCTCGGTGAAGTCGCACGGCCTGGAGTCGATGAGGTCGCCGAAGCCGGCGGCGCGCATGGCCCGCTCGTACCCGGCCTTGCGGGCGGCGGCGCCGGCGCCGTTGCCTCCGTGCAGGTGCACGATGTTCTTGTGCCCGAGCGCGACCAGGTGGTTGACGGCGATCTCGGCGCCCTTGCGGTCGTCGCTGCTCACCGTG
This sequence comes from Mycobacteriales bacterium, assembly GCA_045806985.1. Classification (GTDB taxonomy): domain Bacteria; phylum Actinomycetota; class Actinomycetes; order Mycobacteriales; family JBJMIH01; genus JBJMIH01. The sequence continues at coordinate 2,663 of JBJMIH010000072.1, forward strand.
TCGACGCCGGCCAGCCGGGCCGACCTGCCGACCAGCACCAGCGGCGTGGACAGCGCCACCTGGCCGATCGCGGAGCTGGACATCCGCGGGCTCAGCAGCAGCAGCCCGTCCACCCGGTGCTCCAGGAAGGAGTCCACCGTGGACTCCTCGCGGTTGGGCCTGCGGTTGCCGGTGCCGAGCAGCAGCCGGTACCCGGTCGCCGTCGCGGCCTGCTCGATGCCGTCGTACATCTCGGCGAAGAACGGGTTGTGCAGATCGGACAGCAGCACGCCCAGCGTGCGGGTGCGCCGGCTGGCCAGGCCGCGGGCGTGCGCGTTGGCGCGGTACCCCAGCTGTGCGGCCGCCCGCTCGACGGCATCGCGTTTCTCGGCGCTGACCTTCGGCGAGCCGCGCATGACCAGCGACACCAGCGCGCGGGACACTCCTGCTCGGGCAGCGACGTCATCCATGGTGGGTGTGCCAGACATTCCAGTCAGTCCCCTTGACAAGGTGACGCAAGCCACCAGAGGCTAGCCGTTAGAGCGCTCTAACTCAATTTGTTGGCGGCCTCGAGTTGGAGCGCTCTAACGGTGGTCTGGCCGCCCCCATGGCGTACGACGAGGTACGAGGAGGGGTCCATGCGGGTGGGAGTCATCGGAGCCGGCCGGATCGGAGGGCTGCACGCGGCGACACTCGCCAGCCTTCCGTCCGGCCCCGCCGGCGACCGGGTGGCGGAGGTCTGGATCCACGACGTCGACCCCGCCCGGTCGGCGGCGGTCGCCGCCCGGTCCGGCGCCCGGCCGGTCGCCACCCTGGCGGAGCTGTGGGCCGGCGTCGACGCAGTGGTGGTCGCCACCTCCACGTCCACCCACCCGGACCTGGTGATCGAGGCGGCCAGGGCGGGGCTGCCGGTCTTCTGCGAGAAGCCGATCTCGCTCGACCTGGCCGAGACCGACCGGGTGCTGGCCGAGGTGGACAAGGCCGGCGTGCCGCTGATGATCGGGTTCCAGCGCCGGTTCGACCCCGGCTACGTCCGCGTCCGCGAGCTGGCGGCCTCCGGCGCGCTTGGCACGCTCTACCTGGCCCGCTCGGTGGCGCACGACGCCGTGCCGCCGCCCACGGAGTACCTGCCCACCTCCGGCGGCATCTTCACCGACCTGCACATCCACGAGTTCGACGCGGTCGCCTGGGTGACCGGGCAGCGCGTCGTCGAGGTGTACGCGGACGGCGCGGTGCTGGTCGACGAGGCCTTCGCCGCCGCCGGCGACGTGGACACCACCGCGCTGGTGATGCGGCTGTCCGGCGGCGCGCTCGCGCTGTCCGGCGGCGGCCGGCACGACCCGCGCGGCTACGACCACCGGATGGAGCTGCTCGGTTCCCGGGACTCGGTGGCCACCGGCTACGACCGGGTGCCGCTGCGCTTCCTCGATCCGGCCGGACCGGCCACTCCGGACGATCCGTGGCCGGGGTTCCTGGAGCGCTTCAACGACGCGTACCGCGCCGAGCTGGCCGCGTTCGCCGACCTGGCCGCCGGCGGGGGCGACAACCCGTGTCCCGGCGAGGCCGCCCGGACCGCGCTGGTGGTCGCCTTGGCCGCCACCCGGTCCCGCCGCGAGCACCGCCCGGTGCCCGTGGAGGAGATCGACCGGTGACGAGGGGGACGACATGAGGCTGGCGGCGGCGCCGATCTCCTGGGGGGTGTGCGAGGTGCCCGGCTGGGGCGTCCAGCTCCCGCCCGACCGGGTGCTCGCCGAGATGCGGGCGCTGGGGGTGACCGCCACCGAGACCGGCCCGGACGGCTACCTGCCGGACCGGCCCGAGGACCTGCGCCGGACCCTGGACGCCGCCGGTCTCGCGCTGGTCGGCGGCTTCCACCCGGCGGTGGCCCACCAGCCGGAGCGGGCCGAGGCGGAGCTGGCCGCGGTGGAGGCCAAGGTGGAGCTGCTGGCGGGGGCCGGCGCGACCGTGCTGGCACTGGCGGCCAGCGACGGCGGCGACGGGTACGACGACGGCGACCGCGCCCGGCTCGACGCGACCGGCTGGCGCGCCTTCGCCGACTTCCTGGACGCGGCCGGCTCGCTCGCCGCCGACCGCGGCCTCACCCTGTGCCTGCACCCGCACGCCGGGACGCTGGTGGAGACCGCCGCCGATGTGGACCGGCTGCTGGCCGTGTCGTCGGTACCGCTCTGCCTGGACACCGGCCACTTCGCGCTCGGTGGCGCCGACCCGGCCGGGCTGGTCGCCGCCGCGCCGGAGCGGATCGGCCACGTGCACCTCAAGGATGTGTCGTCGTCGCTGGTCAAGGCCGTACGCGAGGGCGAGCTCGGCTACCGTGACGCGGTCAGGGCCGGGCTGTACCGGCCGCTCGGCGCCGGGGACGCCGGCATCGACGCGGTGGTGGCGGCGCTGGAGGCGTGCGGCTACTCCGGCTGGTACGTCCTGGAGCAGGACAGGGTGCTCGACACCGCCGGCGCCGATCCCACCGCCGACATTCGCGCGAGCCTGGATTACCTCCGGGCGCTCGGCCGGGCATGATCCATCGCAGGACCCACGCAACACCCTTGACGGACGGAGGCTCCACGATGGAGCGCACGAAGGGCCGCTGGCTCGCGCTGGCGATCGGCTTGCCGTTGATCGCGGCGACCGTACTGGCGGGATGCAGCAACAAGACCGATAAATCGAACAGCAGCAACAAGTCGGGCGGCACGGTCAAGCACGGCAAGATCACCATCGCCGTCATCACCCACGGCTCCCGCGGCGACGCGTTCTGGGATGTGGTCAAGAACGGCGCCGAGGCGGCCGGCAAGGACCTCGGCGTCACCGTCAACTACCAGAGCGACGGCGACCCGGGCAACCAGGCCCGGCTCATCGACCAGGCCGTGAACAAGAAGGTCAGCGGCCTGGTGGTGTCGATGGCGAACCCGGACGCCCTGGAGACCTCGATCAAGAACGCGGTCTCGGCCGGCATCCCCGTCATCACGATCAACTCCGGCGAGGACAAGTCCAAGGCGTTCGGCGCGATCGCGCACGTCGGCCAGAACGAGTCGATCGCCGGCCAGGGCGCCGGCGCCAAACTCAAGGACAACGGCGTCCACAAGCTGCTCTGCGTGATCCACGAGGCCAACAACATCGGCCTCCAGCAGCGCTGCGCGGGCGCCCAGCAGGGCCTCGGCGGGTCGGAGGAGACCCTCCAGGTCGACATCAACAACCTGGCCGACGCGCAGAACCGGATCAAGGGCAAGCTCACCGCCGACTCCTCGATCGACGGCGTGCTCACCCTCAACCCGGCGATCGGGGTGGTCGCGGTGACCGCGATCGGCGACGCGCACTCGCAGGCCAAGATCGCCACCTTCGACCTCAACGGCGACGTGGTGACCGCGATCAAGGGCGGCAAGATGCTGTTCGCCGTGGACCAGCAGCAGTACGAGCAGGGCTACCTGCCGATCGTCATGCTCAAGCTGTACCTGGAGAACAACAACACGGTCGGCGGCGGCCAGCCGGTCCTCACCGGCCCGGGCTTCGTCACCAAGGAGAACGCCAGCACCGTGGAGAAGCTCACCAAGGCGGGCACCCGCTGACGCGGCACGGACGCGCTCCCGGCCCGGCTCCGGCCGGGCCGGGAGCCGGGCTGGAGGAGACATGACGACGCTCACCAAGGAAGAAGCCGACGAACGGCTCGCCGGCAAGGGGTTCGCCCGCCGGCTGTTGATGCGCCCGGAGCTGGGCGCGCTGATCGGCGCGGTCGCGGTGTTCGCGTTCTTCGCGCTGCGCACCGACACCTTCGCCACCGCCAGCGGCATCGCGTCGTTCCTCGACCCGTCCTCGACGCTCGGCATCGTCGCGGTGGCGGTCGCGCTGCTGATGATCGGCGGCGAGTTCGACCTGTCGGCCGGCGTGATGACCGGGTCGGCCGCGCTGATCGTGGCGCTGCTGTGCGGCCACTACGGCTGGAACCTGTGGGCCGCGATCGGGGTGGCGGTGGTGCTGGGCCTGGCCGTCGGCCTGGCCAACGGGCTGCTGGTGATCGGCACCGGGCTGCCCAGCTTCATCGTCACGCTCGGGACGTTCCTCGCCCTCCAGGGGCTCAACCTGGGGGTGAGCAAGGAGATCACCAACACCGTGTCGGTCACCATCGACAAGAACGCCGGCGGGTACGACTCGGCGCACTACGCGTTCGCCTCGACGTTCACGATGTTCGGCACCGACTTCCAGGCCAGCGTGCTGTGGTGGATCGTCATCGCGCTGCTGGGGAGCTGGGTGCTGCTGCGCACCAGGGCCGGCAACTGGATCTTCGGGGTGGGCGGCGACGCCACGGCCGCCCGCGGCGTCGGCGTGCCGGCGGCCCGTACCAAGGTGGCACTGTTCGTGACCGTCAGCCTGGCCGCCACGCTGGCCGGGGTGATCACCGCGCTGCGGTTCACCACCGTGCAGGCCAACCAGGGGGTCGGCCTGGAGTTCCAGTACATCATCGCGGCGGTGATCGGCGGCTGCCTGCTCACCGGCGGGTACGGCTCGGTGATCGGGGCCGCGATCGGCGCGCTGATCTTCGGCATGGCCAGGGTGGGGCTCAGCTACGCCAACATCGACGACGACTGGTTCAACCTGTTCCTGGGCGTGCTGTTGCTGCTGGCGACGCTGCTCAACTACTTCGTGCGCGGACGGGCGGAGGCGGCGCGATGACGGACGAACCGACGGCGGACACCCCGTTGCTGGAGACCAGCGAGATCGGCAAGCGGTTCGGCAACGTGATCGCGCTGACCGGGGTGTCGGCCCAGGTCAGGGCCGGTGAGGTGCTGTGCGTGCTGGGCGACAACGGCGCCGGCAAGTCCACGCTGATCAAGATCCTCTCCGGCGTGCACCAGCATGACCAGGGGCGGCTGTTCGTGGCGGGCACGCCGCGACGGTTCTCCTCGCCGCGGGACGCCCGCGACGCCGGCATCGCCACCGTGTACCAGGACCTGGCGATGGTGCCGCTGATGGCGATCTGGCGGAACTTCTTCCTCGGCGCCGAACCGACCAGGGGGTGGGGGCCGCTACGCCGCTTCGACGTGGCCTTCGCCAAGCGCACGGTGCGCGAGGAACTGGCCAAGATGGGGATTGACGTGCGCGATCCCGAGCAGCCGGTGGGCACGCTGTCCGGCGGCGAGCGGCAGTCGGTGGCGATCGCCCGCGCCGTGTACTTCGGGGCGAAGGTGCTGATCCTGGACGAACCGACCTCGGCGCTCGGGGTGAAGCAGGCCGGGGTGGTGCTGCGGTACGTGGTCCACGCCAGGGACCGCGGCCTCGGGGTGGTGTTCATCACCCACAACCCGCACCACGCGTTCCCGGTCGGCGACCGGTTCCTGGTCCTCAACCGGGGCCGCAGCCTGGGCAACTTCGCCAAGTCCGAGATCAGCAGGGAGGACCTGATCCGGCAGATGGCCGGCGGCGCGGAGCTCGAGGCGCTCTCGCACGAGCTGGACCGGGACCCGGAGACCAGGCAGGCGGCCGAGACGCTGGCCAAGGAGTAGCGGTGGCCGACGCGGGGTACGACCTCATCACCATGGGGCGGGTCGGCGTGGACCTGTATCCGGCCGAGCCGGGGCCGCTGGCCACCGTCACGACGTTCGCGCGGTCGCTGGGCGGCACCGCGACGAACGTGGCGGTGGCCGCCGCCCGGCTCGGCCGGCGTACCGCCGTGGTCACCAGGGTGGGCGCCGACCCGTTCGGCGAGTACGTCCGGCGGGCGCTGGCCGGTTTCGGCGTCGACCCTGCCTTCGTGGGCACCCACCCCGACCTGCGTACCCCGCTCGCCTTCTGCGCGCTCGACCCGCCGGAGGACCCGCCGCTGCTGTTCTACCGGGAGCCGACCGCGCCGGACATGACGCTCACCGCCGAGGAGCTGCCCGCGGCGGCGATCGCCGGTGCCCGGATCTTCTGGACGATCGGCTCCGCGCTGGCCGCGGAGCCGAGCAGGTCGGCGGCGATTAGAGCGCTCCAACTCCGGGAGCGTCGGCAGTGGACGATCTTCGACCTGGACTACCGGCCGATGTTCTGGGCCTCCCGGGAGGACACCGCGCGGGAGTACCGCCGGGCGCTGCCGCTGGCCACCGTGGTGATCGGCAACCGGGCCGAGGTGGCGGTCGCGGTCGGCACCGACGACCCGGACACCGCCGCCGACCGGCTGCTCGCCGAGGGAGTCGAGCTCGCCGTGGTGAAACAGGGCGCGGACGGGGTACTGGTAGCGACACGGGAGGAGCGGACCGCCGTTCCCCCGGTGACGGTGGAGGTGGTGTGCGCGCTGGGCGCGGGCGACGCGTTCGGGGGAGCGTTCTGCCACGGCCTGCTGGCCGGGTGGGCGCCCGCCGCGACGGCGCGGTTCGCCAACGCCGCCGGCGCGCTCGTCGCCTCCCGGCTGGCCTGCGCGGACGCGATGCCGGCCGCGGACGAGGTGGAGAGAGTGCTCGATGCGGCTCACTGACGACAGGTACGCGTGGCTGCTGGACGTGCGCGCGAACAGACCGGACCGGATCGCCGACGCGGCGGCCCGCCGCGCCCGCCGGCCACCGGCCCGCGGGCCGGGCCGCACGCTGCTGCTCTCGGCCACCCAGCCGGCCCGCGGCGACCTCGCCGCCGGCGCCGACCTGACCGCGCTCGGGCACCGCCGTTCCCTGCTCGACCGGCTGGTTCTCGCGCTCCACCACTCTGCGGTGAGCGGCGTGGTGGCCAGCCCCGACGTGCTGGACGACCTGCTGCTGCTCGGGGTGCTGGACGGCAAGCTGGCGTTCGCCACCGGCCGGTTCGGCCCCGCCGACCTGCCCGGCCTGGTCGCCGCCGGGGTCGACGGCGTGCTGCTGCGGGTGGGCGCCGGCGACGCGGAGCTGGACCGCTGCTCGGCCCTGGTCTCCGGGCTGGCAGCCGCCGGCGTGGTCGCGCTGGTCGAGCCGGTCGCGGCCGAGACCGAGCTGCTGCCGGCCACCACCAGGGCCGCCGGCCTGGGCACCACGTCGGCCTACACCTGGCTGGCCGTGCCGCCGGTCGCCTACGTGGAGCGACTCGTCGCCGCGACCACCCTTCCGGTGCTGCTCGAGGTCGCCGACTCCGGCGCGTACGGGCACCTGCCGTGGTTCCGGGCGCTGCGCGCGCCCGGCGTGCGCGGGGTGCTCGCCGGCCGCCAGGTGCTCTACCCGGCCGGGGAGGAGTGGCCGCAGGACGTGTACGCCGCCGTGGACCAGGTCGCGATGCTGCTGGCCACGGCCGGGGAGGTGGAGGAGGTGCCGGCGTGAGGTTGCACCTGCCGGCCGGCAGCGCCGCCGGTGACGGCGGCGCGGAGCTGGTGCGGGTCACGCCGGCCACGGCCGGCTGGGCGCACGCCGGCCTGCGGGTGCTGCGACTCGCCGCCGGCGAGGCGTACGAGCTGGTCACCGGCGACGACGAGGCGGTGGTGCTGCCGCTGCGCGGCGGCGCGGTGGTGGAGTGCGAGGGCCGCCGGTTCGCCCTCGACGGCCGGACCGGGGTCTTCGACAGGGTCACCGACTTCGCCTACCTGCCGCGCGACGCGGAGGCGCGGATCACCGCGCCGGCCGGCGGCGAGTTCGCGGTGCCGTTGGCGCGCTCCAACCGCCGGCTGGACCCGGCGTACGGGCCGGCGGCGGCGGTGCCGGTGGAGGTGCGCGGCGCCGGGCAGGCCACCCGGCAGGTGAACAACTTCTGCGCCCCGGGCGCGTTCGAGACCGACAAGCTGTCCGCGGTCGAGGTGCTCACCCCGGACGGCAACTGGTCGTCCTACCCGCCGCACAAGCACGACGAGCCGGCGCCGGGCGAGGCGGTGCTGGAGGAGATCTACTACTTCCGGCTCGGCGGCGGCCCGGCCGCCTTCGGCCTGCACCGCACCTACACCGCGGACGGCGCGATCGACGCGACCGTCACGGTCCGGGACGGGGACGTGTTCCTCATCCCGCGCGGCTACCACGGGCCGAGCGCGGCAGCGCCCGGCTACCCGATGTACTACCTCAACGTGCTGGCCGGGCCGGCGGCGGAGCGCACGATGGCGTTCCGTGACGACCCCGACCACCACTGGGTCCGCGAGTCCTGGGCGGGCCAGGCCGCCGACCCGCGCGTCCCGCTCACCACCGCGGTGGGGCGCACCGACCGAGGGGATGCGATGCCATGGGAACCGTCCGGCTGACCACCGCGCAGGCGCTGGTCACCTGGCTGGCCAACCAGTACACCCGGACGCCGGCCGACGGCCAGGTCAGGGCCTGCGCCGGGGTGTTCGCCATCTTCGGGCACGGCAACGTGACCTGCCTGGGTGAAGCGCTCTACCCGTTCCGCGACGAGCTGCCGGTGTATCGGGGGCAGAACGAGCAGGGCATGGCGCTGGCCGCCACCGCGTACGCCAAGCACACAGGCCGGCGCCGGTTCATGGCCTGCACCACCTCGATCGGGCCGGGCGCGATGAACATGGTGACCGCCGCCGGGGTGGCGATGGCCAACCGGCTGCCGCTGCTGATGCTGTCCGGCGACACGTTCGCCTCCCGGCTGCCAGACCCGGTGCTCCAGCAGGTCGAGCACTTCCACGACCCGAGCCGGACGGTGAACGACGCGTTCCGGGCGGTGGTGCGGTACTGGGACCGGATCGTCCGGCCGGAGCAGTTGCTGTCGACCCTGCCGCAGGCGCTGTCGGTGCTGCTCGACCCGGCCGAATGCGGGCCGGTGTTCCTGGGGCTGCCGCAGGACGTGCAGGAGCAGGCGTACGACTTCCCGGCCGACTTCTTCGCCCCGCGGGTGCACCGGCCGGCGCGGCCGCGGGCGGACACCGGCCAGCTCGACGCGGCGGCCGCGGCGCTGGCCGAGGCCCGGCGGCCGCTGATCGTGGCCGGCGGCGGCGTGCACTACTCGGCCGCCGAGGAGGAGCTGGCCCGGTTCGCCGAGCGGCACCGGGTGCCGGTGGCGGAGACCGTGGCCGGCCGGGTGTCGCTGCCGTGGGACCACCCGCGCCAGGCCGGCCCGCTCGGGGTGACCGGCTCGACCTCGGCGAACGCGCTCGCCGCCGAGGCGGACGTGGTGCTGGCCGTCGGCACCCGGCTGCAGGACTTCACCACCGGTTCGTGGACGGTGTTCCAGCACCCCGACCTGACCCTGATCGGGCTGAACGTGTCCCGCTTCGACGCGGTGAAGCACCGGGCGCTGCCGGTGGTCGGGGACGCCCGGCGCAGCCTGGAGGAGCTGTCGGCCGGCCTGGGCGGTTGGAGCGCTCCACCGGCCTGGCTGTCCCGGGCCGCCGACGCGGGCGCGGAGTGGCGGGCGGCGGTGGACGCGGCCGTCGAGCCCACGGACACCGACCTGCCGACGTACGCCCAGGTCATCGGGGTGGTGAACCGGACCATCGGGGCCGGGGACGTGGTGCTGACGGCGGCCGGCGGCCTGCCGGGGGAGCTGAACAAGGTGTGGCGTGGCACCGAGCCCGGCACGTTCGACTGCGAGTACGGCTTCTCCTGCATGGGGTACGAGATCGCCGGCGGTTGGGGCGCCGCCATGGCCCGGCCGGACCGGGAGGTCGTTGTGCTGGCCGGCGACGGGTCGTACCTGATGCTCAACTCCGACCTGTACAGCTCGGTGCTGCACGGGCACCGGTTCACGGTGGTGCTGTGCGACAACCGCGGGTTCGCGGTGATCGACCGGTTGCAGCGCTCCAAGGGCGGCCCGGCGTACGGCAACATGTTCTCGCCCGAAGCGCCGGCGGTGGACTTCGCCGCGCACGCCCGCGCGCTCGGCTGCCTGGCCGAGGAGGTCAGCGGGCTGGACGCGCTCGGCGAGGCGCTGGCCAAGGCCCGCGAGGCGGACCGGACCACGGTGATCGTGCTGCGCACCGACCCGGACGGCTGGACCGGCGGCGACGCGTTCTGGGACGTCGGCGTGCCCGAGGTCAGCCCGCTCGCCGAGGTGCGGGCGGCCCGCGCCGACCAGGAGGCCGGCCGCCGCGCGCAGCGCCCCTGAGCGGGATGCCGCCCGGATACGCCTAGCATGGCCCGCATGGTTCGAGGGGCGCGCCGGGCGGGCGTGCTGGTGGTGGCGGGAGTGCTCGCCGCCGGCTGCTCCGTGCTCGGCGGCGGTGGCGGCGGCACGCACCAGGCCGCCCGGCCGGGCGGCGGCGCGCCCACCGGCACGGCCGCCCCGTCGCCGAGCACCGACCCGAAGACGTTCACCGTGGTCTCCGCGGGCGACGAGCTGATCCACCAGCCGCTCACCAAGCAGGCCGCCGCCGACGCCAGGGCGGAGGGGCGGACCGGGTACGACTTCGGCCCGATCCTGGCCGGCGTCAAGAACGTCGTCTCCCACGCTGACCTGGCCATCTGCCACCAGGAGACGCCGCTGGGGCCGGCCGGAGGGCCGTTCTCGTACTACCCGAGCTTCAGCGTCCCGCCGCAGCTCCTCGACGCGGTCAAGGACACCGGGTACGACACCTGCTCCACCGCCTCCAACCACTCGATGGACGAGGGCGCGGCCGGCATCCAGCGCTCGCTGGACGCCTTCGACGCGATCGGGCTCAAGCACACCGGCACCGCCCGCGACGCGGCCGAGGCGGCCGGCGTCGACATGCTCGACGTGCACGGCGTCAAGGTCGCCCAGCTCTCCTTCGCCTACGGCCTGAACGGCCAGACCCGGCCGGCGAACAAGCCGTGGCTGGTCAACATCATCGACCCGGCCGCGATCCTGGCCGCCGCGCACCGGGCCCGTGCCCAGGGCGCGCAGGTGGTGATCCTCAGCCTGCACTGGGGCATCGAGTACCACCACGAGGCAACCGCCGACCAGCAGAAACTCGCCAAGCAGCTGATGGCGTCGCCGGACATCGACCTGATCATCGGCTGCCACGCGCACGTCGTGCAGCCGTTCGAGAAGGTCGACGGCAAGTGGGTGGTCTACGGGATGGGCAACCAGATCGCCTGGCACGACCAGCCGAGCGAGGACAACCGCGAGGGGGTGATGGCGCGGATGACCTTCCACCAGGACGCCGCCGGGCACTGGTCGGTGACCAAGGCCGAGGCCATCCCGACCTGGATGGACAACACCGGTGGCACGCTGCGGTTGCTGGACCTGTCCACGGCCGTCACCGACCCGAACGTGCCGGCCGCCCGGAAGGCCGCCTACCAGCAGTCCTACAACCGGATCTCCGGGTTCGTGCTGAGCCGGGGCGGCGCGGCGGCCGGGCTGGTCGTCACCAAGGGCCCGTAGCGGTGCGGTACCGGCGGCTCGGCCGGTCCGGCCTGACCGTCTCGGTGGTCGGGCTGGGCGGCACCAGCTTCGGCAAGCGCGTCGACCTGGCCACCACCGTGGAGGTGGTGCGGACCGCGCTCGACCTCGGCGTCACGCTGGTCGACACCGCCGACTGCTACGGCGACCCGCCCGGCAGCAGCGAGGAGTTCCTCGGCAAGGCGCTCGCGGGCCGCCGCGACGAGGTGGTGCTGGCCACGAAGTTCGGGGTGGTGCGCGGGGCGCGCCGGCCGGAGGCGACCGGGTCGCGGCGGTACCTGCGCCGGGCGGTGGAGGCCAGCCTGCGCCGGCTCGGCACCGACCACCTGGATCTCTACCAGTACCACGCCTACGACGGCGTGACCCCGTACGAGGAGACGCTCGGCGCCCTGGACGAGCTGGTGCGGGAGGGCAAGGTCCGGTACGCCGGCCTCTCCAACACCCCGGCATGGCGGATCGCGGATGCCGCCGGCCTGGCCCGCCGGGACGGGCTGGCCCCGCTGGTCTCCGAGCAGGCCGAGTACTCGCTGCTGCGGCGCGGGGTGGAGGCCGAGGTGGTGCCGGCGTGCCTGCGGTACGGGATGGGCCTGCTGCCGTACTTCCCGCTCGCGGCCGGGATGCTCACCGGCAAATTCCGGCGGGGCGAGCCGCCGCCGGCCGGCACCCGGCTGGCCGAGCCGGGCTACGGCCACTGGCTGGCCGACGCCGCCTTCGACCGCGTTGAAGCGCTCCAACGCTTCGCTGCCGACCGCGGCCTGGACCTGCTCCAGGTCGCGATCGGCGGCCTGGCCGCCCAGCCGGCGGTCGCCTCGGTGCTCGCCGGCGCCACCCGGCCGGATCAGGTGCGGGCGAACGTCGCGGCGGCCGAATGGCAACCAGATCAGCATGATCGCGCCGAACTCGACCGAATCGCGCCGTAAATTTCCTGGTCATCGCCCTCATACCCGGTTTCGGGCTGGACGTGGGCCGCTATGCGCGCCAGCATGGCGAGCGATGGACACCGTGCGGAACACCTTCCCCGAGACTTCCCTTCCCGCCGCCCCCGTGGTGGGAATCCTGCATCCCGGCGCCATGGGGGCCGCCCTGGGCGCCGCGCTCAAACCGAAGGCGGCGGCAGTGCTGTGGGCGGCCGAGGGCCGCTCCCGGGCCACCTCGAAACGCGCCGAAGTGGCCGATCTCGTCGCCGTCCGGAACGTCGGCGACCTGGTCAGGCGTTCAGACCTTGTGATCTCCATCTGCCCGCCCGACGCCGCGCTGGACGTGGCCAGGGAGGTGGCCGCCGAGACCCCGGCCGGCAGTAGAGCGCTCTACCTCGACGCGAACGCCGTCGCGCCCGGCACCGTCCGCGAGATCGGCGCGCTGCTCGGCGCCGACAGGGTGGTGGACGGCGCGGTGATCGGCGCGCCGCCGTGGCGGGAGGGCACGACCGTGCTGCACCTGTCCGGCCCGCACGCCGGCGCCGTCGCCGGCCTGTTCGCCGGGACCACCCTGCGGGTCGAGGTGGACGGGCCCGACCTCGGCCAGGCGTCGGTCGTCAAGGCCTGCTTCGCGCTGAAGAGCAAGGCGCTGCCCACGCTCTGGCTGGTGCTGGCGGCCGCGGCCAGGGAGTACGGCGTGGAGGCGGCGGTCATCGCCGAGCTGGGCGTCGACGGTGTGGACCTGCCCGCCGAGGTGGCCAGGATCAGCCGGCGCGCAACCCCGAAGGCGTGGCGGTGGATCGGGGAGATGGAGGAGGCCGCGGCCGCGTTCGCCGAGATCGGCCTCCCGGACGGCTACTCCAGCGCCGCCGCCGAGGTGTACCGCAGGGTCGCGGCCTCGGTGGAGCGCTCCAATCCGCCGGACACCGAAGCCGTGGTCACGGCCGTCCGGCCCAAGCATGGCGGTGGCATTCCCGCATGACAGGACTCCCCTTCCCGCCTTCGCGGTGCGAAGGTGGACATGGCGGCCCCGGAGTCCGACCACGCCAACCACTATCCAGCGTGGAGAGTAAGGAACCCGGAGAGCAGATGACTTTCCAGCTCGACCGCCACCTCCCGGCGGACTTCGCGCACCACGCGCTGTGCGAGGACGCCCGCGAGGGACTGCTGGCCGATCCCAAGTACCTGCCCGCGCGGTGGTGCCGCGACGAGCAGGGCGCCAAGCTGTTCGCCGAACTGACCCGGCAGCCCGAGTACTACCTGGCCAGAGCCGAGAAGACGATCCTGTCCAGCAAGGCGGCCGAGATCAGCGCGCTCGCCCAGGCTGACACGCTGGTGGAGCTCGGCGCCGGCGCCGCCGAGCGGTCCCGGCCGCTGCTGGACGCCATGCGCGACGCCGGCCGGCTGGTCCGGTACGTGCCGGTGGACATCAACGAGCAGGCGCTGCGGGCCGGCGGCGAGGCGCTCGCGGTCGACCACCCGGAGCTGGAGGTCAGGGCGGTGGTCGCCGACTTCGCCCAGCACTCCGACCGGCTGCCGCGCGAGGGCCGGCGGCTGGTGACGCTGCTCGGCGGCCTGTTCGGCGGCTTCGAGCCGGACCCGCGCGCCCGCCTGCTCCGGTCGCTGCGGGAGAGCACCGGCCCCGACGACACCCTCCTGGTGGGCGTCGACCTGGTCAAGAGCGAGACGCTGCTGCTGGCCGCGCACGACGACGAGCAGGGCCTGACCGCCGCCTACCACCGCAACCTGCTGCACGTGCTCAACCGCGAGCTGGCCGCCGACTTCGACGCCGAGGCGTTCGAGCACGTGGTGACCTGGAACGCCGAGCGGGAGTGGGTGGAGACCCGGCTGCGGGCCCGTACCGATCAGGAGGTGACGCTGTCCGAGCTCGGCGTCACCGTGCGGTTCGCCGCCGGCGAGGACCTGCGGACCGAGATCACCGCCAAGTTCCAGAAGGACCGGGTGGTCAGCGAGCTGGCCGACGCCGGCTTCGCGGCGAAGCACTGGTGGACGGACCCGGAGGGGCGGTTCGCGCTCTCCCTCTCGAAGCCCACCTGAGCTGAGTGCGGAACCTGCCCACCAGCCCTTAGCTGAGGGGCTCCGGCCAGGAGGGGCGAGGCCGGGGGGCCGGTGGGCAGGTCCGCGGGCGGCAGCGGCGGTACGGGGCGGAACAGGGGCGGTGTATGTCCCGCACCGCCGCGCCGCGGGACCGGCTGGACTGGACTCTTCCCGGAGAGACCGCACGAGGGGAGGCGGCCTGTTTCCAGCAGCCGGTCGTCGGGGTGGTGACGTGGGCCGGTGGGTCGGGGTCAGGGGTCGGGCGGCCGTGGCGTGCCGCGGGTGCCGGTCACCACGCGCTGCCGTTCCGCTGGCTGGGAATGACGATCTCGGGCGGGGTCAGCGCCGCGAGGTCACTGGTGTGCTCCGCGACCTTCGCCAGCGTCCTGGCGACCATCGCGGCGCCGAGCAGCCGCCGGCTGGCGACGGCCGGCGCGTGCACCCAGCGCGCCGCGCCGAGCGCCCCGCGGGTGGACGGCGGGGCGACGAAGTACGTTCCGTCGCCGCGGTGGCGCAGGTCCCACTGCTCGGCGAGGTCCGGCAGCGGCTCGCCGAGGCTGGGCGCGGTGAGGAACTGCCAGCGCCCTGCCGCCGACACCGCGACCGGCCCGAGCGGGACGGTGCTCCGGCGCAGCAGCGTGTAGGTCATCCGGCCGACCGGGGCCGGGACATCCCACACGTCGAAGCTCTGGCCGGTCGGGATCACCAGGCTGGGCTGCCGGGTGCCCGACCACCACCAGGCGATCGTCTCGACGTCGGTGGTGGCCCGTTCCGGCCAGTCCGGGTGGACAGGATGGTCGCCCGGCAGCTCGCAGTCGGGGTCGCCACAGGCGCAGGTCCATGTGCGGCCCTCGCGGACCAGGATTGCGCCCGGTACGACGGCCCACCCGCGGTGGGCGCAGTCGATCGCGGCGTCGAGTAGCACGGCTTGGGCACGCCGTCTCCCGAGAATCAAAGAGATCCCCCCTCGGCTGAAGCGCGAGACCGTTCGAGAGTGGGGGCTGGCGAGTACTTTCGCAATTGCCGGCAACCGCAAGGTGGCTCCGGCGAGCGGCTGCCGCGAACTGTGCGGCCGTAATTTGGCGTCTACCGCTAATCGTGTTTGCTCGCGGACAGTGCGTCACCACATCGCCCCTTTCATCGTTATCAACCCCGGTGCGCAGGCGTTTGGGCCCCATCCGGGCTCGTGTCGAGCCCAACCCGGACGCCGCCGAGGGGAGGGTCGGCCATGACCGGGAGGCATCCACGCGCGTGTGCCCGGCAGATCCGCGAGCGGCTCGTCGGGGCGAGCCGCTGGCAGGTCGCCGGCGCCATCCACCAGCACTGCGGTGTCACCCTGCTGAAGGCGCAGCGGCTGGCCCACGACTGGACCCTCGATCAGGTCGCCGAGCAGGTCTGCCGGATCTGCGAGGAGGCCGGCCTGGGCCGGCCCCTGCTCACGCCGCAGCGGGTGTCGCACTGGGAGTCCGGCAGGGAGGCGCCGTCGCCGAAGTACCTGGACGCGCTGTGCCGGCTCTTCCGCACCCGGCCCGACCGGCTCGGCTTCGGCCACGACTACTCCGACGACGCCGACGAGCCCGCTCCGCCGGTACCGGTCGTGCCGCCGGCGCCGCTGATCGAGGAGGCCGGCCCCGGCATCCCGCTGCGACCCGAATCCGCCCCCGTCCCGGCGCGCGCGCCCGCCCCCGGACCGGCGCCCGGACCGGTGCCGAGCCTGGTGCCCGGACCGGTGGCCGGCCGCGGCCGCGACTCCGCCGCCCGGCCGCTCGTTGTGCTGCCCGGTGGCGGCACCGGCCGTCACGGGGAGGACATCGACGACGTGAACCGCCGGGCAGTGCTGCAGAACATCCTCGTGGGGGCCGGGGTCTCGCTGAGCGCCCCCCTGCTGGAGGCGATCGACTCGGTACGCCGCCGCACCGACGAGGCGCTGGACTCGGTCAGTGTCAGCGCCTCGACGCTGGACCGCTGGGAGGAGGCCGCGGGCCACTACGGCCAGGCGTACATGAAGGTGCCGCCGCTACGGCTGCTCTGCGACACGGTCCTGGACTTCTCCGAGATCCAGCAGCTCGCGGCCTGCCGCCTGCCGCTGGACCACCAGCGCCGGCTCTGCCAGGTCACCGCGCAGCTCGCCGGGATGACCGGGATCCTCCTCATCGACCTGGGCGACCACCGGCAG
This sequence comes from Mycobacteriales bacterium, assembly GCA_045806985.1. Lineage (GTDB taxonomy): Bacteria > Actinomycetota > Actinomycetes > Mycobacteriales > JBJMIH01 > JBJMIH01. The sequence continues at coordinate 19,025 of JBJMIH010000072.1, forward strand.
GCGCGGGCCTGGTTCCACACGGCCAAGCTGGCCGCGGACGAGACCGGTGACAGGGCGCTGCGGGCGTGGGTGCCGGCCCGCGAGTCGGTGCTCCCGCTCTACTACGGCGACCCGGCCGCGGCGGTGGCGCTGGCCCGGCAGGCGCAGGCGATCGCCGGCAACACCCCGTGCCCCGCCGTGTCGATGGCGGCGGCGGTGGAGGCCAGGGCGCAGGCCCGGCTGGGCAGGCGGGACGAGGCCGAGGCCGCGCTGCGGCATGCCGAGCACGCCTTCGCCCGGCAGCCGGCGACGCCGGCCGACACCGCCTTCGGGTACACCGAGCGCCAGCTCCGCTTCCACGCCGGCTCCGCGCTCACCTCGCTCGGCGACCCCGGCCGGGCCCGCGAGCACCACGACGAGGCGCTGCGGCAGTACGCGGGCGCCCGCGAGCCGCTCGACACCGCGCTGATCGCGTTGGAGCGCGCTACCGGCATGGTGGGCCTCGACGTCCAGGCCGGCTGCCAGCACGCGTGCAGGGTGCTGCAGGACCTCCACCCGGAGCACCGCACCGAGATCGTGCTGTCCAAGGCGCGCGAGGTGCTGAACGCGGTGCCGGACCGGGGCCGGGACGAGCCGGCGGCCCGCGAGTTCACCGAGTACCTCGCCCTCGGCGTTCCGGCCTGAGCCGCCACCGCCGGCCTCGTTGGAGCGCTCTAACCGGGCGGCGGCCCGGCGTGCTGCCGTATCCAGGCGTGCATGGCGATGCCGGAGGCGACACCGGCGTTGATCGAGCGGGTGGAGCCGTACTGCGCGATGGAGCAGACCATCGCGGCCGCCGCCCGGGCCGGCTCGGACAGGCCGGGGCCCTCCTGGCCGAACAGCAGCAGGCAGCGGCGCGGCAGCGAGGCGGTCTCCAGCGGTGCCGCGCCGGGCAGGTTGTCGATGCCGATCAGCGGCAGGTCGGCCGCGGCGCACCAGGCCAGCAGCGCCTCGACGTCGGGATGGTGGCGCAGGTGCTGGTAACGGTCGGTGACCATCGCGCCGCGCCGGTTCCACCGCCGCCGGCCCACGATGTGCACCTCGCGGGCCAGGAACGCGTTGGCCGTGCGGACGACCGTGCCGATGTTGAGGTCGTGCTGCCAGTTCTCGATGCCGACGTGGAAGTCGTGCCGGCGGGTGTCAAGGTCGGCCACGATCGCCTCGGTGCGCCAGTACCGGTACCGGTCCACCACGTTGCGGCGGTCGCCGCCGGCCAGCAGGTCGGGGTCGTACCGCGGGCCGGTGGGCCAGGGCAGCGGGTGCGGCCCGACGCCGACCGGCAGCTCCGGCTCCGGCTCCGGTTCCAGCTCCAGGCGGGGGTCGGCGCCCGCGTCGGCGTCGGCTCGGTCACTCACGGCGTCCATCATGGCGGCACCGGCGTACCGTGGCCGCGATGGGTGCGCTCGCCGACCAGCTGGCCGTGTACGTGGTGACCGACAGTGAGCGGATTGCCGCCGCGGCGATCGCGGGCGGCGCCGGGGCGGTCCAGCTCCGCGCCCCCGGCCTGGCCGAGCCCGACCTGCTGCCGCTGGCCCGCCGGATGGCCGCGCGCTGCCGGGAGGCGGGGGTGCTGTTCGTGGTCAACGACAGCCTGCCGGTGGCGGTCCGGTCCGGCGCCGGCGGCGTGCATCTGGGCCAGTCCGACCGGTTCGCCGTGGCCAGGGCCGCGCTGCCGGCCGGCGCCGTGCTCGGAGTGAGCCTGGCGCGGCCGTGGGACCTGGTGGAGGCGAGGCGGCCGGCGCGGACTACGTGGCCCTGACCGTGTGGGGCACGCGGACCAAGCCGGCGGCCCGCCCGCTCGGCCTGCCCGCCGTGCGGGCGGTGGCCGCGGCGGCCCGGGTGCCGGTGGTCGGCATCGGCGGCATCGGACCGGCCAACGCCGCCGAGGTGATCGCCGCGGGAGCCGCCGGCGTCGCCGTCATCTCTGCGGTGTCCGGTGTGGACGACCCGGTCGCTGCCGTTGGAGCGCTCCAATCCGCCGTACACGCCGCCAAGGGGGACACGGACCGTGGCTGACCAGAAGGACAACCAGCTCGGCAAGCTCGACGCCGGCCTGCTGACCGGGCTGGTGCTCGGGCACCTCGGGGCCGACGACCCCGATGTCCTGGTGAAGCCGCAGCCCGGCGTGGACGTCGGGGTGATGCGGGTGGCGCCGGGGGTGGTGATGGCGCTGACCACCGACCCGGTGTTCGTCATGCCGGAGCTGGGCTGGGAGCGGGCGTGCTGGTTCGCCGTGCACATCCTGGCCTCCGACGCCGCCACCTCCGGGCTGCCGCTGCGGGCGATGACCGTGGACCTGAACCTGCCGCCGGACCTGTCCGACGCCGACCTGGAGGCGCTGTGGGCCGCGTACGCCGGGGCCTGCGCCGAACTCGGCATCACGGTGGTGACCGGGCACACCGCGCGGTACGCCGGCTGCGCCTGGCCGATGGTGGGCGGCGCGACCTGCGTGGCGATCGGCGCCGAGGACGCCTACGTCATCCCGACGATGGCCCGGCCCGGCGACCGGGTGCTGGTCACCAAGGGTGCCGCCATCGAGGCGACCGCTCTGTTCGCCGCCGCCTTCCCGGACCGGCTGCGGGCCGAGGTCGGTGAAGCGCTCTACCGGGACGCCCACGACCTGCTCGGCGAGATGACCGTGGTGCCGGAGGCCAGGGCCGCCGCGGCGTACGGCCTGCGCGACGCCGGGGTGACCGCCATGCACGACGCCACCGAGGGCGGGGTGCTCGGCGGCCTGCTGGAGATCGCCGCCGCGGCCGGCACCGGCATCCGGGTGGACCTGGCCGCGATCCCGGTGCGGCCGGAGGTCGAGGCGGTGTGCCGGGCCGCCGGCATGGACCCGTACACCTCGATCTCCGAGGGCACCCTGCTGGCCACCGTCCGGCCCGAGCACGCGGCCGGCGTGCTGGCCGCCTTCGCCGCGGCCGGCGTGACCGCCGCCGAGGTGGGCGAGATCGTGCCCGCCGAGCGGGGCCGGGTGGTGGTCGAGGACGGCCGCGAGTCGTCCCTGGTCGCGCCGCCGGCCGACCCGTTCTGGGCGGCGTTCGCCCGGTGGGCCGGCGGGAACGGCGCGTAACCACACAATCCGGTCCGGCGACAACCTGACGCGCCGGCCCGGCGAGGTCCTCTCAGGGTTTACTTAGCCCCCTGGGCGACACTGTGCTCGTGCGTGTACTGGTGGTTGACGACGACCGTTCGGTCCGCGAGTCGCTGCGCCGCTCGTTGCAGTTCAACGGGTACGAGGTGGCGACCGCGTCGGACGGTCTGGAGGCGCTGGAGACGATCGCGAAGCAGCGGTTCGACATCATCGTGCTGGACGTGATGATGCCCCGACTGGACGGCCTGGAGACCTGCCGCCGCCTGCGCGCGCTCGGCGAGGAGGTGCCGATCATCGTCCTGACCGCCCGGGACGCCGTCTCCGACCGGGTCTCGGGCCTGGACGCGGGCGCCGACGACTACCTGCCCAAACCGTTCGCGCTGGAGGAGTTGCTGGCCCGGCTGCGGGCCCTGCTGCGCCGCGCCCAGCCGGCCGGCGTCGACGGCGAGACGCTCACCTTCGCCGACCTCTCACTCGACCCGCTGACCCGCGAGGTGCGGCGCGGCGACCGGTCGATCAGCCTCACCCGCACCGAGTTCAACCTCCTCGAGCTGCTGCTCAGGCACCCCAAGCAGGTACTCACCCGGCAGCAGATCCTGGAGGACGTCTGGGGGTACGACTTCCCGACGACCGCCAACTCGCTCGAGGTCTACGTCGGCTACCTGCGGCGCAAGACCGAGGCCGAGGGCGAGCAGCGGCTGATCCACACCGTCAGGGGGGTCGGGTACACCCTGCGCGAGACACCCCCGTGACCCGAGGAACACCGTGAGTCTCCGTGCCCGGATCGCCTGTATCGTCGCGCTGCTGGTCGGGCTGACCGTCGCCCTGACCTCCGGCGTGGCGTACTTCACCGTGCGCGGTGAGGTGTACCACCAGGTCGACCTGGACCTGATCGCCCAGGCCGGGCGCGCCAAGACGCTCCGGCCCGAGATGCTGGTCAGCCCCGACGCGAACGTGCTGCTCGGAGCGGCCGACCTGCGGATCGCCCTGCTCGTGCAGGACCCGCACGACGGCGACGTGACCGCGGTGAGCTCGCCGAAGCAGACGCCGCCGATCAGCGTGCGGGAGCGCCAGGTCGCCGAGGGCAGCCGGGACAGCTCGCTGCGCACCACCAGCTGGCACGGCGACCGGTACCGGGTGGTCGCCACCCCGGCCCCGTCCGGGTACACCATCGTGCTGGCCCGCCCGCTCGCGCCCACCGACCGCACGCTCGCCCGGCTGGCCTGGGTGATCTTCCTGACCGGCGGGGCCGGCATCCTGCTGGCCGCGGCGGCCGGGCTGGCGGTGACTAGGGCCGGCCTGCGGCCGGTGGAGCGGCTGACCGCCAAGGCCGAGCACGTCGCGCACACCGGCGACCTCACGCCGATCGAGGTCACCGGCCGCGACGAGCTGGCCAGGCTGACCGCCAGCTTCAACACGATGCTGGACGCGGTCGCCAAGGCGCAGGCCCGGCAGCGGCAGCTCGTCGCGGATGCCAGCCACGAGCTGCGTACCCCGATGACCAGCCTGCGCACCAACCTGGACCTGCTGGCCCAGGCCAGCACCGAGGGCGGGCTGTCCGAGCTCGACCGCAACGAGCTGGTGGCCGACGTACGGGCGCAGCTGGAGGAGCTGTCCGGCCTGGTCAACGACCTGGTGGAACTGGCACGCGAGGAGCCGCCGCAGTACTCCGCCGAGCCGGTCGAGCTGAGCGACGTGGCGTCCCGCTCGGTGGAGCGGGTACGCCGGCGGGCGCCGGGCCTGAAATACGACCTGGACCTGCGTCCCTGGGTGGTGCTGGGCGAGCCGCAGATCCTCGAGCGGGCCGTCACCAACCTGGTCGACAACGCCGCCAAGTGGAGCCCGGAGGGCGGCACGATCACGATCAAGCTGATCAACGGCACGCTGTCGGTGGCGGACGAGGGCCGGGGCATCGCCGACGAGGACCTGCCGAGGGTGTTCGACCGGTTCTACCGGTCCGCCGAGGCCAGGGCGCTGCCCGGGTCCGGGCTGGGGTTGGCGATCGTCAAGCAGGCGGTGGAGCGGCACGGCGGCTGGGTGGCGGTGGGCCACGCGCCCGGCGGCGGGGCGCTGTTCAGCGTGTGGCTGCCCGGCACCGCCTCGGAGCAGCACGCCTCATAGGGGTTCGTCCCTTCTTGCCGCCTCTTCAGGCCGCTCTCAGCGATTCCTCAGGCGGGCGCGAGACGGTGGTACGCATGACGGAGCAGACGCCCAACCAGCCGGATCCGGACGACCCGGCGACGCGGTCGTTCCCCACCGAACCCGCCGAGACGGCTGTTCCTGGCGAGGGGGGAGTCGAGCCAAGCCCGTCTCCGTGGGCCTTCGGGTCGGGAGGTTTCGCGGGGCCGGGCTCGGCGCCGGCGCAGCCGGGACAGCCGCCGTACCCGGAGCGGCCGCCGACCATGGCGAAGCAGCCCGGGACGGCGCCGCCCGGTCCGGGCCCGCTGCCACCGGGCCCCGGCCCGGCGCAGCAGCAGCAGCCGTACGGCGAGCGGCCGGAGTATCCCGCCGGCCCGCCCGCGTTCGGCCCGCCGCCGCAAGGCCCGCCGCCGCAAGGCCCGCCGGCCGGCCCGCCGCCGTACGGCCAGCCGCCGGGCGAGCCGCGGCCGCCGCGTACCACCCGGACGGGCGCGCTGGTGGCCGCCGCGGTGGTGCTGGCGCTCGGCGGTGGCGCCGCCGGCGCCGGCGTGATGCACGCCATCGAGGGCAACAACACCAAGACGGTGACCAGCTCGCTGAGCGGCCCGCCGATCAGCAGCGCCAACAACAAGCCGACCGGCTCGGTGGCGCAGGTCGCCAGCGTGGTCCGGCCGAGCGTGGTGTCCATTCAGGTCGAACAGGGCGAGGGCTCCGGCATCATCCTCAGCTCCGACGGCCTGATCCTGACCAACAACCACGTGGTGGAGTCGGCGGCCAGCGGTGGCCAGATCCAGGTGACCTTCGACGACGGCAAGACCGCCGCCGCCGACCTGGTGGGCCGCGACCCGACCAGCGACCTGGCCGTCGTCAAGGCCAAGAACGTCAACGACCTGAAGCCGGCGTCGCTGGGCAAGTCCTCCGACATCAACGTGGGCGACAACGTGGTGGCCATCGGCTCGCCGCTGGGCCTGCAGGGCACGGTCACCTCCGGCATCGTGAGCGCGAAGAACCGTCCGGTTCGGACCGGCGACGAGAACGGCGGCGGTGGCGGCGCGAGCACCGCCGTACTGGACGCGATCCAGACCGACGCCGCCATCAATCCCGGTAACTCCGGAGGCCCGCTGGTCAACATGGCCGGCCAGGTCATCGGCATCAACTCGGCGATCGCGTCGACCGGCGGCGGCCAGATGAGCGGCAGCCAGCCCGGCAACATCGGGGTGGGCTTCGCGATCCCGATCGACGAGGCCAGGCCGATCGCCGAGCAGCTGGAGAAGACCGGCAAGGCCACCCACAGCCAGCTCGGTGTGCAGGTGAAGGACTCGCAGGGCGACACGGCCGGAGCGAACCTGGCGGGTGTGACCGGTGGCGGGCCCGCCGACCAGGCCGGGCTCAAGCAGGGCGACGTCGTGACCAAGGTGGACGATCGCCGGGTCGACTCGGCCGACGCGCTGATCGCCGCCGTACGGTCGCACGCGCCGGGCTCGAAGGTGCAGATCACCTACGTCCGGGGTGGATCGGAACACACGGCGACGGTCACCTTGGGCACCGCGTCGTCCTAGACCGGGGTGGGGTCCCCGAAGGGGCCCGGGCCGTCTCCGCCGGCCCGGGCCCCATAGCCCGCCCACCGGCATCCGGTGGTCGATTTCGAGGATTCTGGATATTGTCGGGTAATTATCACGTAGCGTAATTATGTAGCGTACATCCCGCAGCCAAATCGTCGGGCGGCAACGAAAATGGTCACTCAGTCGTCGTACACCCTGGGGAGTTCCGACCAGCGCGTGGGACCATGCCCCTTCACGACTTGCACGTGCCGGGTGTACGAGGGGAGCGATCAGTGGCCGTTCGGGAACGATGGCGCGACGACGCTGACTCCGGTTACCGGTCTGATCGTGACTCCCGGTACAACGAGGGTTACGAGCGCCCACCGCTCCGCAGTCGTCGCGACGCCTCCCAGCGCCCGCCGTCCGGCGGTCGCCGCCGCGCCGCGGCCCCACCGCCACCGCCGTCCGGTGGCCGCCACGTCGGCAGGATCCTCATGAGCGTGGGCGTCGTGCTGCTGCTGGCCGCCGGGGGCGCCAGCTATGCGGCGTACCGCGGCGTCACCCAGGTGGACCGCAACCTCAAGCGGGTCTCGGTGATGGGCAGCGACGACAACAAGCCCAAGGTCAACGCGGTCGCCGCGGGCTCCATCAACTTCCTCATGGTCGGCTCCGACACCCGGGACACGATCGACAACTCGGATGCCAAGGTCAAGGCGTTCTCGCCCAACTCCCGCACCGACTCGATCATGATCCTGCACGTCAACAAGGAGCACACCAAGGCGTACATGGTGTCGATCCCGCGCGACTCCCTGGTGTCCATCCCCGGCTGGCGCCGGGACAAGATCAACGCCTCCTACGCGCGCGGCGGTCCCAAGCTGCTCCGCAAGACCGTCGAGCAGCTCACCAACGTCCCGATGGACCACTACCTGGAGATCGACTTCGCCGGCTTCAAGCAGGTCACCGACCAGCTCGGCGGCGTGGACGTGAACGTGGACAAGGCCATCTGCGACGAGCGCAAGTGCTGGACGCCCGGTGTGCACCACCTCAACGGCGAGGACGCGCTCCGGTACGTCCGGCTGCGCAAGGACCTGACCGGTAACAACAACAACGTCAGCGACTTCGACCGGCAGCGGCGGCAACAACAGTTCCTGCACGCGCTGATGGCGAAGCTGAGCAGCCAGGGCGCCACCAGGGACCTCACCAAGATGCAGGCGATCGTCAACGAGATCAGCCACACGATCACCGCCGACGACGGCTTCCACGCTCTCGACACGGCATGGGACCTGCACCACATCCAGCCGACCGACATCGCGTTCATCAGCCTCCAGCACAACTTCACCGACGTGGATGACGCGGTCGCCGGCAAGTCGGTGCTGCTGAACGCGTCAGTGAACGACCTGTGGAAGGCCCTGCAGACCGACACCGTTGACCAGTGGGTGGCGGCGCATCCCGACGCCATCAGCGACGTGACACATGGGAAATGAGCGAACGCCAGGACGATGTGAGCCGCTCGTCGCCGGAAGGGCCCGAGCCGAGGGACCGCACATCTCCTGAGCCGGCGGACCCGCCCGCCACCGCCGTACCGGCCGACGCCGTACCGGCCGAGGACGCACCGGCCGAGGACGCACCGGCCGACGCCGTACCAGAGGACGACGCCGGCGAGGCGGCGACCGGGGAAGCCGCCGACGGGGCGGAGGGCGCCGACGCGGAGGACGCGCCCGAGCCGATCGTCGTCGGCGGGCCGCCGCCACCGCGCCGCCGCCACGGCCGGCTCGGCAAGGTGCTGATGGTGTCCGGCGTGGTGGCGCTGTTCGCCGCCGGGATCTCCACCTTCGGCGTGTACCACGAGTACGACCGGGTGGTCGGCCACGTCAAGCACGTCACCGTGTTTGGGAAGACCAGGAACGCGCCGTCGCGGGCGGAGCGGCCGGACGTGAACCCGCTCGCCGAGGGCGCCATCAACATCCTGATGACCGGCAGCGACGCGCGGAACGCCGTGGAGGGCAGCGACTCCAGGGTGCAGGACTACTCCGACAGCGCCCGCACCGACACGATGATGATCCTGCACATCACCAAGGACCACGACCAGGCCTACCTGCTGTCGCTGCCCCGCGACGCCTGGGTGCCGATCGACGGCCACGGCCACCACAAGCTCAACGCCTCGTTCGCGTACGGCGGCCCGCCGCTGCTCCGGCAGACCGTCGAGGAGATCACCGGCGTCCGCATCGACCACTACGTGCAGATCGACTTCGCCGGCATCAAGCAGCTCACCGACCTGGTCGGCGGCGTGGACGTGAACGTCGACACGGCCAGTTGCGACGAGCGGGACTGCTGGACGATCGGCCCGCACCACCTCAGCGGCGACGAGGCGCTGCGGTACGTCCGGCAGCGCAAGGACCTGGCCAACGACACCCCGCAGGTCACCGACTGGGACCGCGAGCACCGCCAGCAGCAGTACCTGTTCTCGGTGATGACCAAGCTGCGCAGCGAGGGCGTCACCAACGACTGGACCAAGTTGCAGCAGGTCGCGGAGGCCGTGAGCAAGATGGTCACGGTCGACGAGAACTTCTCGATCCTGGACATGGCGTGGAACCTGCGCCACCTCAGCCCGACCGACGTCACGCTGCTGCGGACGCCGATCGCCAACGACTACTACTGGACCGACACCGGTGAGCTCGCCATGCAGCTCGGCGACGCGCCCGACTCACTCTGGAAGGCGCTGCAGACCGACACCATGGACGAGTGGGTCGCCGCCAACCCGACCTACATCAACAGCCCCACCCATGGGAACTGACGGCGCTACGCGGGGGCTGGTGTCGCGGTGGTGTGCGGGTTGGCGGTGACGGCCCGGTTCGGGGTCGACGGCGGTGGCGTGGCGGGGCCGCCGAGGACGGCCAGGTGGGTGCCCAGCCAGCGGTAGCAGGCCGGCTGCAGGATCCGCCAGACCTCGGGGTTGTGGCCGCCGTCCGGCAGCAGCGCGACCTGCCGCTCCAGCGACGGCGGCAGCTTCGGGATGAACTCGTTGACGGCCCTGACCGCGGCCGTGTCGCCCATCGACGCCCCGAAGAACAGGTGCATCGGCGGCAGCTTGCTGTGCCGTACCAGCCACTGCGGGTCGTTGGACAGCATCACGCTGGTCCGGCCCTTGTACAGGTCGCCGGTGGTGCGGTCGGTGAGCGGGGTGAAGTACCCGGACAGGCTGACCGCCGTGGAGAACCGCTGCGGGTGCCGCAGCGCCAGGTTGACCGCGCAGTACCCGCCGGTCGAGTACCCCATCAGCGCCCAGCCGTCCCGGTCGGTCCTGACCCGCAGCCGGCTCTGCACCCAGGTCGGCACGTCGCTGCTGAGGTAGGTGTCGGCGCGGGTGCCGCGCACCGCGTCCACGCACTCGGTGTCCCGGAACTGGTTGACGTTCTGGGTGGGGAACACGCCGATGACCGGCGGCAGCTTGCCGCCCGCGATCTCGGTGTCGAGCAGCCGCTGGACGTGCATGAACCCCACCCAGCTCTGCGGGCCGCCGGGGAACCCGTCGAGGAACTCGATGACCGGGAAGCGGGCGTGCGCGTACGCGTGGCGGAAGTACGCGGCCGGCAGGTACAGCCGCCCCGGCAGCTCGTAGCCGGTGGTGCGGCCGGTGATCGACACGGCGACTACCATGCTGTGGCGGTCCCGGTGGCGGCCGCGCCACTCGTGGCCGAGCTGGCGGTCCCAGCCGGCCGAGCGGTTGCCGGGGCCGGGTGCCGGCCGGTCGCCGCCCGGCCGCGGTGACACCGTGTCACTGGGCCGGTCACTGGGCCGGTCACTGGGCCGGTCGGTGGGCCGGTCGGTGGGCCGGTCGCCGGGACGGGCGGGTTGGTCGCCGCCGACGATCCGGTCCCGGGCGGGCGGGGCGAGCAGGCCGGGCGGCAGGTGCAGCATCCGGGCGGCGTCGACGCCGGTGAAGACCCGGCCGCGGTTGCCGCCGAACAGGTCGTTCCAGCTGGTGTAGATCGAGTTCTGCCGGTTGAAGACCAGGCCGAGGCTGGCCAGTACCAGCAGCTGGCAGCCGAGCAGCGCGCTGAGGCGGCGGGTGATCCGGAGCCTCGGTCTGTTCCACGTCCACACCGCGTAGCCGGCCGCCAGCACGGTGAGCAGCATCGAGCCGCCGATGACCGGCCATCCCGTGAGCCCCATCGCGCCTCCCGTTCCCCCGCCTACCACCTGCCAAGACGCCGGCCAGGCGGCCACGGTTCGGGAGCGTCGGGAACGTCACCGCACCGTGACCGGTGTGTTATCCAGGCTGGCGTCTCCCGGGGGTCGCCACCACTGACGGTAGCTGTCGGGTACACGACGCGTCGGCGATACCTTGACAGAAATTGGTCTATACCTCTTACTGGCTGCCATGCGCACGCTGCTCGCCAGGGCCGCCCTCGTCGCGGCCACGGCCACCCTCCCGCTCGCCGTCGCCGTACCGGCCGCGAGCGCCCATGACTCCGGCCACGGCGGCCGGTACCGGACCGTCGCGTACTTCACCCAGTGGGGCATCTACGGCCGCAACTACCTGCCCAGGGACATCGGCTCCAGCGCGGGCCGGCTCGACGTCATCGACTACGCGTTCGGCAACGTGTCCGCCTCCGGCAGCTGCTTCGAGGCCAACGCGCCTGGCCAGGGCGACGCCTGGGCCGACTACCAGCGGCCGTTCAGCGCCGCCGAGTCGGTCGACGGCGTGGCCGACAGTCCCGGCCAGGCCCTCAACGGCAACTTCAACCAGCTCCGCGAGCTCAAGGCCGCCCACCCCGGCCTGCGCGTGCAGATGTCGCTGGGCGGCTGGTCGTGGTCGAGGTACTTCTCCGACGCGGCCCTCACCCCGGCCTCCCGGCGCGCGTTCGTCGCCTCCTGCCTCGACCTCTTCCTGCGCGGTGACCTGCCGGTGCTGGACGGCGTGACCGGCGGGAAGGGCGCGGCCGCCGGCGTCTTCGACGGCATCGACATCGACTGGGAGTGGCCGGCGTCGGCCGGCAACGACGGCAACGTCGTCCGCCCGGAGGACCGGCAGAACTTCCCGCTGCTGCTCGCCGAGTTCCGCCGCCAGCTCGACGCGCTCGGCCGCGAGCGGCACCGGCACTACACGCTGTCCGCGTTCCTGCCGGCCGCACCGGCCAAGGTGGACGCCGGCGTCGACGTCCGCAGGGTGTTCGCGCCGCTGGACTGGGCGACGGTGCAGGGGTACGACCTGCACGGCACCTGGGAGACCACCACCAACCACCAGTCCGCGCTGTACGCGCCGCCCGGCGACCCGTCACCGGAGAAGTTCTCGGTGGACCTGGCCGTGAAGACGTACCTGCGGGCCGGCGCGCCCCGGCACAAGGTGCTGCTCGGGGTGCCGTTCTACGGCCACGGCTGGACCGGGGTGAGCGCCGGGCCGCACGGCGACGGCCTGTTCCAGCAGTCCACCGGGCCGGCGCCGTCCGCGTTCGACCCAGGCACCGAGGACTACAAGCGGCTCGCCGCGCTGCCCGGCTTCACCGTGCACCGGGACCGCGCCGACGGGGTGGCCTGGCTGTACGACGGCACCACCTTCTGGAACTTCGACGACCCGGTCGCCATCGGCGAGAAGATGGCGTACGTGCGCCGGCACGGCCTGGGCGGCGCGATGGCCTGGTCGCTGGACGGCGACAACGGCGCGCTCGTCGCCGCGATGGACCGCGGCCTGCGCTGACCGGCGGCTGACGCCACGATCAAGGAGTTGTGTCCGCGTTTTCATAGCGTTCCGCGGGCACAACTCCTTGATCGTGAGCAGTGGGCTGGCGGCGGGGCTGGCGCAGGGACGCCGCGACGATGCCGAGTACCACCCCGCCGAGCGTCAACCACCAGCCGGCCTTGAAGTTGACGGGGCTGGTACTGAGGTGGTGGTGGTGATTCCGCCAGATGGCCGTCCACACCATCCACTGGACGGTCATGGTCAGGCCGGTCAGGGCGCCGATCACGATCGGGATGCGCAGGCCGGTGACGGCGCCCACCAGCACCAGGGCGGCGCCGAACAGGATCGCCGCACCCATCGAGTGGCCGAAGCGGACGGTGTGGCCGCTCACCCCGTCGAACAGGTCGCCGTACGGGAAGTGGACCGGCCGGGGCAGGCCCGGCATCCAGGGGACGGCCGCGCCGATGGCGAGGCCGGCGGTGCTGGCAAGGGCGAGGAGGCGGGCGGCTGGGCGCATGTGTCGATTATCGGCACACATTTGGTCACGAGTTGATAACGAAGCCCTGCGAATGGCGGCCTCCGCACCTCTCTCAGACAGAGACCCGCACAACGGAGGGCAGCCCCGTGACCATCGCCGTCGTCTGGACCATCGCGTTCTTCCCCGGCCTGCTCGCGATCTCGTTCGGGATCGCGCTGCTCGTCCACGTCCACCGGACTCGTCCCTATCCGCGGAGTCGGCCATGATGAGGGTATGGCCACCCGAGGAGACCTCCGGCGGAGTCGCGACGACCGCATCCTGGCCGGCGTGTGCGGCGGGGCCGCCCGCCAGCTGGGCCTGGACGCCAACCTGGTGCGGCTGCTGACCGTCGTGATCTCGCTGATGTTCGGCACCGGCGTCCTGATCTACATCGCCGCGTGGCTGCTCGTCCCCGAGGACGGCGAGGAGCGCTCCATCCTCCAGCAGACGCTCGACAACAACAGCCGCCGGTCCTGAGTGGACGGCCGGTGACCGGCGCCCGCCGGGGCCGCCGTGAGCGGAGTCCCGGGTACGCCCGTGACAGCCGTCAGGGGTAGGTCAGGATCGCTGACACTGGGGCGGCCGGCGGGCCGGAAATAGCGTTTCCGGCATGCAGACACGCAGTCCGGCCGCGGTCGCGTTCCGCGGGGTGAGCAAGCGGTACGGGGCAGTCACCGCGCTCAATCAGATCAGCTTCACGATCGCCCAGGGCGAGACCGTCGCCCTGCTCGGGCCGAACGGCGCCGGCAAGTCCACCGCGGTGGACCTGATGCTGGGGCTCCGCCGGCCGACCGGCGGTGAGGTCACGGTGCTGGGCGGCACGGCCGGCCGGGCGGTGGCCGCCGGGCGGGTCGGCGCCATGCTCCAGGACGGCGGCCTGCCGTCGGAGGCGAAGGTCGGCGAGGTGGTGGAGCTGGCCAGGCGGCTGTACGGCCGCGGCCACGCCGGCACCTCGGGTGCGGGTACCAGGAGCAGGGCGGAGCTGCTGGCGCTGGCCGGGCTCACCGCGCTGGCCGACCGGCGTACCGACGCGCTCTCCGGCGGCCAGCGGCAGCGGCTGCGGTTCGCCGTGGCGATGGCCGGCCGCCCGGAGCTGCTGTTCCTGGACGAGCCCACGGTCGCCATGGACGTCCAGGGCCGTCAGGATTTCTGGGCGGCGGTACGGGCGGTGGCCGCCGACGGCGCCGGCGTCGTGTTCGCCACCCATTACCTGGAGGAGGCCGACGCCTTCGCCGACCGGGTGATCGTGCTGAACGACGGGGCGGTGGTCGCCGACGCGCCGCCGGCCGCGCTCAAGGCCAGGGCCGGCGGCCGGACCGTGCGGTTCACGCTGCCCGACGCCGACCCGGCCAGGCTGCTCGGCCTGCCCGGAGTGCTGGACGTCACCGTGCACGGCGACGACGTGACGCTGCGGACCTCGGACGCCGACACCACCGTTGGAGCGCTCTACTCCGCCCGGCTCGGCGTCCGCGACCTGGAGGTCACCGGTGCGGGGCTCCAGGACGCCCTGCTGGCACTGACGAGGAGTGCGCGCTGATGCTGCCGTTCGTGACGTTCGAGATGCGGCGGACCTTCCGCAATGTCCGCTTCCTGCTGTTCCTGGTGGCGATGCCGGTCGCGCTGTACCTGATCTGGGGGCGCAGGGACGGCACGTCGCAGGGCCTGCCGGTGCCGGTGCTGCTGCTCGCCACCCTCGGCGTGTACGCCGCCAGCGGCGGCGCGCTGATCGGCGGCGGCAGCGGCATCGCCGAGGACCGCGCCGCCGGCTGGCTCCGCCAGCTCCGGGTGACGCCGCTGCGCGACACCGACTGGCTGGTCGGCCGGCTGGTCAACGGGGTGCTGGTGATCGTGCCGGGGGTGGCGGCGGTCGGGCTGGCCGCGCTGCTGTACGGCCACGTGCACCTCGCCGCCGGCCGCTGGGCCGAGCTGGCCGCGCTGCTGCTGCTCGGCTCGATCCCGTTCGGCTTCCTGGGGCTGCTTGTCGGGCTGACCTTCCGTGGCAAGACCGCCCAGGTCGCGCTGGTGGCGACGTTCTTCACCTGCGCCTTCCTCGGCGGCGTGATGACCGGCGGGGAGAAGCTCGGCGGGGTCGCCGACCGCATCGGCGCCCTCACCCCCTCCTACCACCTGGTCAAGGGCGCCGAGGGCATCCTGCGCGGGCACGGCCCCGGCACGGTCCACGTGGCCGCGCTGGCCGTCCTGGCGGCCGTGGCCGGCGTCGCCGCCGTGTTCCAGTGGCGCCGCCAGGCCGGGGACGGCTGACAATGAATGCCGTGGCGAGGACGTTCGTGGCGAGCTGGATCGGCGGCCGGTGGCCATGGCGGGCCGCCGGCGCCGCCGGGCCGTGCGCGGCGGGGACGGCGGGGACGGCGCCCGGGTCGCCGGGCGGGCCTGACCTCACCGACTTCGAGGCGGCGATGCTGCACGACCCGCTCCAGGACGAGGTCGAGCGGGTCATCCTCGGCCGGCCGAGGGTCCTCTCCGGGCTGATGGCGGTCAGCCTGATGTGGCCGACACTCGCGTACCTGGGCAAGCACGACCCGGTGCCGAGGAAGATCGCGGTGACCGCGTGCGCCTGGATCGCCGTGGCGATCTTCGTGCGGCTGGTGGTCTTCGCGCACCGGCCGCTGTTCGGCGTCCACCCCAAGGTGCTCCTCGCCGTCATGACCCTGTTCAGCCTGGCGGTGTGGGGCGCCAGCTACGGCATCTGGGTGGCACTGCCGGCGATGACCGCCGCGCTCGGCGTCTCGATGTTCCCGGAACGCTCCCAGCACCTGTTCCCCGGCGGGCTCGGCGCGCTGGTCGGCGCCATCGTGTGGGCCGTCGGCGGCGGTGCGGTGATCGCGCTGGCCCAGGGCGGGCTGGTGTTCGTGATGGGCCACTTCGCGGGCCAGGCGCAGCGGCGCCGGGAGCTGGCCCTCGAGCTGCGCGACACCCGGCTGGAGCTGGCCAAGCTGGCGGTCGCCGGGGAGCGGCTGCGGATCGCCCGCGACCTGCACGACCTGCTCGGCCACAGCCTGTCGCTGATCGCCGTGAAGACCGAGGTGGCCAGGCGGATGCAGGCGCTCGACCCGGACCGTACCGCGGCCGAGCTGGCCGAGATCGAGTCGGTCGCGCGGACCGCGCTCGGCGAGGTACGGCAGGCCGTGACCAGCTACCGGCAGCCGTCGCTGGCCGCCGAGCTGGCCTCGGCCCGGCGTGCCGTGGCGTCGGCCGGCATCGCCTGCCGGGTGGAGGCGCCGGACAGCTACCAGCTGCCCGGCGCGGTCGACTCCGCGCTGGCCTGGACGGTTCGCGAAGCGGTGACCAACGTGATCCGGCACAGTGGAGCGCGGCACTGTACGGTACGGCTCGACGTGACGGACGGGACCGCCGCGGTCGAGGTCAGCGACGACGGCGTAGGCGCCGCCGGCGGCGACGGGGCCGGCGACGGCGCCGGCAGCGGCCTCGCCGGCCTCGCCGAGCGCGCCCGCCGGCTGGGCGGCTCCCTGGAGGTGGGGCTGGCCGGGGAGCGCGGGTTCCGGCTCAGGGTCGCCGTCCCGTGGGGAGGGGCATGACGGTACGGGTGTTGCTGGCCGAGGACCAGACGATGTTCCGCAGCGCGCTCGCCACCCTGCTCGCGCTGGAGCCGGACATCGAGGTCGTCGCGGAGGTGGACCGCGGCGACCGGATCGCCTCCGCCGTCCGGGAGTGGAACCCCGACGTGGCCCTGATGGACATCGAGATGCCCGGCATCGACGGCCTGGAGGCCGCCCGCCGGCTGCGCGCCGAGGGCTGCCCGGTCAAGGTCGTCATCGTCACCACGTTCGGCCGGCCCGGGTACCTGCACGCCGCGATGGAGGCGGGCGCGGCCGGCTTCCTGCTCAAGGACGCCCCGGTCTCCGAACTGGCGGTCGCGATCCGCAGGGTGGTGGCCGGCGAGCGGGTGGTCGACCCGGCCCTCGCGGTGGCCGCCCTGAGCGAGGGCGCCAGCCCCCTCACCCCGCGCGAGACCGAGGTGCTGAGCGCCGCCCGCCGGCACGGCACCGTCGCCGACCTGGCCGCCCAACTGCACCTCTCCCCGGGTACGGTCCGCAACCACCTCTCCGCGGCCATCCAGAAGCTCGGCGCCCGTACCCGCGCCGAAGCCGTCGACATCGCCGACCAGAAGGGCTGGCTCTAGGGCTGGCTAGGGCTCCACCAGGCCGGACTGGTAGGCGAAGACGACCAGTTGGGCCCGGTCGCGGGCGTGCAGCTTGACCATCGCGCGGCTCACGTGGGTGCGGGCGGTGGCGGGGCTGACCACCAGGCGCTCGGCGATCTCCTCGTTGGACAGGCCCTCGCCGACCAGGCCCACCACCTCGCGCTCGCGGTCGGTCAGCTCGGCGAGCTTCGGGTGCGGCGCGGGGCGGGTCGGGCGGCCCGCGTACTCGCTGATCACCCGGCGGGTCACGCTCGGTGACAGCAGCGAGTCGCCGGCCGCCACCACCCTGATCGCCTGGAGCAGCTCGGTCGGCTCGCTGTCCTTGATGAGGAAGCCGCTGGCGCCGCCGCGCAGCGCCTCGAACACGTACTCGTCCAGCTCGAACGTGGTCAGCATGATCACCCGCACACCGGCCAGCCGCCGGTCCGCGATGATCTCCTTGAGCGCGGCCAGCCCGTCCATGCCGGGCATGCGGATGTCCATCAGCACCACGTCGGGCGCGGTGCGGCGCACCACCGCGAGCGCCTCGTTGCCGTCGCTGGCCTCGCCGGCGAGCAGCAGGTCGTCCTCGTTGTCGAGCAGGACGCGCAGGCCCATCCGCACCAGCGCCTGGTCGTCGGCCACCACTACCCGGATCATGCGGTCGATTCTGCCGTGGGTAGCCGCGCGAAGACCCGGAACCCGCCCTGCGGGCGCGGCCCGGCGTCGACGGCGCCGCCGAGCGCCTCGGCCCGCTCGCGCATCCCGGCGATGCCGTGGCCGCTGCCGTTGACCGGCGCCGGTGCGCCGGCGCCGTTGTCGGTGACCTCGACGGTGATGGTGCTGTCGGCGTACCGCACCTCCACCGCGGCCCTGGCCGGACCGGCGTGGCGCATCACGTTGGTGAGCGATTCCTGCACGATCCGGTACGCGGCCAGGTCCACGGCGGACGGGATCGGCCGGGGATCGCCGGACACGGTGAGCGTGACCGGCAGCCCGTTGGTCGCCATCGCCTGGGTCAGCTCGGGCAGCTGTTCGAGGCCGGCGAGCGGGGCGCGTGGCGCGGTGCCCTCCTTGCGCAGTACCGCCAGGGTGGCACGCAGGTCGTCGAGGGCGGCCTTGCTCGCCCCCTTGATCGCCTCCAGCGCGATCCTGGACTGCTCGGGCTTGCGTTCGAGCACGTGCAGCGCGACGCCGGCCTGCATGTTGATGACGGCCAGCCCGTGCGCGACCACGTCGTGCACCTCGCGGGCGATCTGCAGCCGCTCCTCGTCCGCGCGGTGCCTGGCCTCCTGCGCCTTGGCCTCCCGCCGGTGCTCGCGGCTGTTCTTCAGGCCCACCCCGATGACCCAGGGCAGCAGCAGCACGCCGGACCAGGCGGCCAGCGTGCCGCTGTCCTCGATCAGCGAGTTGCCGTACCGGTGGTGGTGGCCGCCGAGCACTTCGGGAACCATCACCGCCACCAGCGTCACGCCGGCCGCCACCGCCGAGGTCTTGAACCGCAGCCGGTACCCCGCGTTCAGCACGGCGAAGCCGAGGCCCAGCATGACCGGCCCGTACGGGTACTGGATGGCCAGGTAGACCACCACCAGGGCGCCGACGACGCCGAGCGAGACCAGCGGCGCCACCGTGCGCGCGGCCAGCGCGATCGCGGCGATCGCCACCAGCACGTACATCCGGGTGTCGGCGGCGTGCCGGTCGGGCTGGTAGTGCCGGGCGTTCGCGGCCGCGCCGTGGCTGCCCGACACGAAGATCACCAGCGCCACGATCGCCACGACGACGTCGTGGAAGGGCGGGATCCAGCGGCGAGCGTTCACGGTCACGGTGGTGACGATAGGGACCCGGCCGGCCCGCCGTCATCCGTTGCCGGGGGTAACCGCGGATACGTCGAGGACCGTACGGCCGGCCCGCGCGATCCGGACAGCCTGGGCGATTGCGGCGAGTCCCAGGGATGTACGAGCATGGGAGGCCTCCGGCCGGACTCCCGGGTGCGTTCGGTACGCTGTGCGGTTTGTACGCGACGGTGTTCGCCGCGTAATGACAGCGACGAAGTTGTTATGCAACAACAGGTGCCCAACGATACGTCTACAGGAGTACCACGGAGTTCGGTGGGATCGATCAGGAGGGGACCGTGACCAGATTCACCTCGGGTGCGCGCGTGGGAGCGCTCGTCGCCGTGACCGCGACGTTGGCGCTGGCTACCGCGTGCGGTGGTGGCGGTGGCGGCGGCAACAACGACAAGGTCAAGCTGTCCTCCAGCCACGGCCACGTCGCGCCGGCCTCGCAGGCCAGCGTCACCCTCCAGCCCCCGCCGGGCTCACAGAACGTAGCGCCGAACACACCCGTGGTCGTCAAGGCGGCGAGCGGCACGCTCGCCAGCGTCACCGTCACCGGCTCCGACAACAAGCCGCTCAAGGGCGCGCTGTCCGCCGACAAGACCACCTGGACCTCGTCCTCCCCGCTCGGCTACGGCGAGACGTACAACGTGCAGGCCGAAGCGCAGGACAAGGCCGGCAAGGCGAAGGACGTCACCGGGCAGTTCGCCACGTTCAAGCCGACGAAGATGACGATGCCGCGGATCATCCCGAACGGCGGCACCTGGGGCGTCGGCAAGAGCCTGATCGTGACGTTCGACGAGCCCATCAAGGACAAGGCCGCCGCCGAACGCGCCCTCACCGTCACCACCTCGCCCACCAAGCTCGAGGGCTCCTGGCGCTGGTTCAGCAGCAAGGAAGTGCACTGGCGGCCGAAGACCGACCCCGGCACGTACTGGCCCGCGCACACCCACGTCACCGTGACCGCCAACGTCCTCGGCGTCGACCTCGGCGGCGGGATGTACGGGCAGGCCGACAAGGTGGGCTCCTTCGACATCGGCGACTCGCACGTCGCCATCTCCGACGACGCCACCCATCAGATGCAGGTGTTCGTCAACGGCGTGATGACCAGGCAGATCCCGGTGGCCATGGGCCAGCACCGCACCATCCAGGCCGCCGGCAAGAGCTTTGACCTGCGCACCCACAGCGGCCCGCACGTGGTCACCGAGAAGTTCGCCACCAAGCACATGGACTCCTCGACGTTCGGCCTGCCGAACGACTCGCAGTACGGCTACGTCGCCGACCTGCCGTTCGCGGTCCGCATCAGCGACGCGGGCGAGTTCGTGCACGTCAACGCCAACACGGTGCACTCGCAGGGCCACGCCGACGTCTCCCACGGCTGCATCAACGTCTCGCCGGAGAACGGCCAGTGGTTCTACAACCTCTTCGGCCCCGGCGACGTCGTCGACGTCCATGGCACCGGCCTCGCCCTCGACCCCGCCGACGGCCACAGCGACTGGGTCATCCCCTGGTCCACCTGGGTCTCCGGCTCCGCCCTCAACTGACGGCGTGGCCCTGACCGGCTGAGCGGCTGACCGGTCGGGGGACCCGGGGGTCCATCGTTCGGTGGACGGGAGGATTCGGTCTTTCGCACGTCCCGGGGGACCGGGCTGGCCGGGCACGCTTCAGTGCATGACCAGTACGAACGCGATCCGGGTCCGCGGGCTCCGGAAGACCTACGGCGGGAACGTCGCCGTCCAGCACCTCGACCTGGACGTGGCCACCGGCGAGATCGTCGCCCTGCTCGGCCCGAACGGCGCCGGCAAGACCACCACCACCGAGATCCTCGAGGGCTTCCGGGACCGGGACGCCGGCGAGGTGTCGGTGCTCGGCGCGGACCCCGCCACCGCGTCCGACGCCTGGCGGGCCCGGATCGGGGTGGTCCTGCAGGAGGCCAAGGACCTCGGCGAGCTGACCGTACGGGAGATCGTCGAGCACTTCGCGCTGTACTACCCCACCCCGCGCGACCCTGCCGAGGTGATCGGCTCGGTCGGGCTCACCGGGAAGAAGAACGCGCGGATCAAGTCGCTGTCCGGCGGCCAGCGCCGCCGGCTCGACGTGGCCCTGGGCATCCTCGGCCGCCCCGAGCTGCTGTTCCTGGACGAGCCGACGACCGGGTTCGACCCGGAGGTACGCCGCCAGTTCTGGGACCTGGTCGCCGGGCTGCGCGCCGAGGGCACCACGATCCTGCTCACCACCCACTACCTGGAGGAGGCCGAGCACCTGGCCGACCGGGTGGCGGTGATCAACCACGGCACGCTGCTGGACGTGGACACCCCGGCCCGGCTGGGCGGCCGCCAGGTGGCGCCGACGCTGGTCCGCTGGACCGACGTGGACGGCCCGCACGAGCTGCACACGCCCCTGCCCGGCAAGGCCGTGTCCGACCTGGTCACCAGGTTCGGCGGCGAGGTGCCGGACCTGACCGTGACCCGGCCCTCCCTCGAGGACGTCTACCTGCAGATGATCGGAGCCAACCGATGACCGCCGCCGTCCAGACCGCCCCCGCCGCCCGCTCCTCGGCGACCCGGACCGCCGTCCTGCGCCGGGGCCTGGTGCTCGGCCTGGCCAGGGGCCGGATCGAGCTGAAGCAGTTCTTCCGCAACACCGGGGCGGCGGTGTTCCTGTTCGCCTTCCCGATGATCATGCTGGCCCTGATGGCGTCGATCTTCAAAGGCCACGAGAAGGGCGTCGACACCCGCCAGATCTACGCGACCGGGATGCTGTCCGTCGGGGTGATCTCCTCCAGCTTCCAGGCGCTGGTCATGCAGGTGACCTCGGAGCGGCAGGGCGGCGCGCTCAAGCGGCTGCGGGCCACCCCGATGCCGAAGATCTCCTACTTCCTGGGCAAGGTCATCCTGGTCGCGGTGAGCAGCATCGCCCAGGCCGCGATCATGCTCACCCTCGGCAGCCTGTTCTTCGGCCTGCACCTGCCCACCGACCCGGCGAAGTGGGTCACGTTCACGTGGGTGTTCCTGCTCGGCCTGACCGGCTGCACCATGCTCGGCCTCGGCGTCAGCCGGTTCGTCAAGAACTCCGAGAGCGGCATGGTGGTCACCGTCCCGTTCCTGGTGCTCCAGTTCATCTCGGGCGTGTTCATCGTGTTCGCCGACCTGCCGAAGGCCCTCCAGGGCGTAGCCGCCGTCTTCCCGCTCAAGTGGCTGTGCCAGGGGATGCGGTCGGTGTTCCTGCCCGACGGGTACCGGTCCGTCGAACCCGCCGGGACCTGGGAACATGGCCGGGTAGCTTTGGTGCTCGGCGGGTGGGCCGTGCTGGGCCTGGTGCTCTGCCTGAAGACGTTCCGCTGGAAGGACCCCGAGGACGGATGAGCGACAGCTCTGTCGCGGAGGCGATGACCCGGGGCTGGTGGGCCCGGGTCGTCGTCCTGTGGCACGCGGCGTACTTCCTGCTCGTCGCGGCGGTCGGCGTCGTGCTGGCCGGGCACCACGCGCCCCGGTACGCCTGGGCGGCGCTGGCCGCGATGGTGCTGGCGTACGTGGCGCTGGGCATGCCGGCCCTGCGGGCCCAGGCGCACCGGGGCCGCGGCCAGCTCTACCTGGTCGTCGCCTACCTGGGCACCGGCACCCTGATCGCCGCCGAGCCCAGGACGATGTTCCTGGTCTACATGCTGTACCCGCAGACCTTCGCGTTCGTCGAGCCGTTCTTCGGCGCGTTCGCGGTGGTGGTCGCGATGGCGGCGGCGACGCAGGCGCTGTCCGGCGACGACCTGATCGGCGTCGCGATCTCGGTGGTCATCACCGCCGGGTACTCGCTGTTCTTCGGCAAGTTCATCGACATGGTGCTGGAGGAGTCGGGCCGGCGCGGCAAGCTCATCGCCGAGCTGGAGGAGGCGCGGGCCGAGCTGACCCGCGCGCACCACGAGGCCGGGGTGCGGGCCGAGCGCGAGCGGCTGGCCAGGGAGATCCACGACACGCTCGCGCAGGGCTTCACCAGCCTGCTGATGCTGGTGCAGGCCGCCGACACCGCGATCGACACCGATCCGGGGCAGGCCCGGCAGCGGCTGGCGCTGGCCGAGCGGACCGCGCGGGACAACCTGGCCGAGGCCCGCTCGCTGGTGGGCGCGCTCGCGCCGGCCGACCTCCAGGCGGCGCCGCTGGACACCGCGATCGAGCGGATCACCCGGCGTACCGGTGATGAGCTGGGGATCGCCGCCGAGGTGACGGTGACCGGGACGGCCCGGCCGCTGGACGCCAACGCGCAGGTGGTGCTGTTGCGGGCCGCGCAGGAGGCGCTCAACAACGTCCGCAGGCACGCCGCCGCCACGGCCATCCACACCAGGCTCGCGTACCGGCAGGAGGGCGTGTTGCTCGAGGTCGTCGACGACGGCGCCGGTTTCGACACCAGGCAGGCGCCCGGTTTCGGGCTGCGCGGGATGCGGTCCAGGGTGGAGCAGGTGTCCGGCCGGCTGGAAATCACCAGCGCGCCGGGCGCGGGGACGACCGTACGGGTGGAGGTTCCGTGACCGTCAGGGTGCTGCTCGCCGACGACCATCCGGTGGTGCGCGCCGGGTTGCGCGGAATGCTGTCGGCCGAGCCCGACCTGGAGGTGGTGGCGGAGGCCGGCTCCGGCGCCGAGGCGGTGGCGCTGGCCGCCCGGCACCGGCCGGACGTGGTGCTGATGGACCTGCGGATGCCCGGAGTGGACGGCGCCACCGCGACGGCGCGGATCGCCGCCGAGCTGCCCGAGGTGAAGGTGCTGGTGCTGACCACATACGACACCGACTCCGACATCGTCAGGGCGGTCGAGGCGGGCGCGACGGGGTACCTGCTCAAGGACACCCCGCGCGAGCAGCTCGCCGAGGCGGTGCGGGCGGCGGCGCGTGGCGAGACCGTGCTCGCGCCGCCGGTGGCGGCCAAGCTGATGACGCGGATGCGCGCGCCGGCGCCGGAGGCGGCGACGCTGACCGCGCGGGAGACGGAGGTGCTGGCGCTGGTGGCCCGCGGCCGGACGAACGCGGACATCGGGCGCGAACTGCACATCAGTGAGGCGACGGTGAAGACGCACCTGATCCGGATATTCGCCAAGCTGGAGGTGGACGACCGCACCGCCGCCGTCACAGCGGCCCTACGCAGGGGTTTGTTGCCGCCGGACTGACCTCGGCCGGCCGAAGACCGGGC
This sequence comes from Mycobacteriales bacterium, assembly GCA_045806985.1. GTDB lineage: Bacteria > Actinomycetota > Actinomycetes > Mycobacteriales > JBJMIH01 > JBJMIH01. The sequence goes on from JBJMIH010000072.1 coordinate 43,188, forward strand.
GATCGGGACCAAGGGGTTTCCCTTGAGATAACGACTGGGTATAGTGCCAAGTACTTCCGGCTCTTGACGAGCGGAGAGTTAGAGCTCCAGAAGGCGGGCTCGTTCCTACGGGACCTGGCGTTCGCACGTGGCCAGGTCGCCGTGAGGGTCGCCTGGGGCCTTTTCCTTTTCCCGGGTCCGTACCTCCCTCACGGTATCGCTGTTTTCCGTCCCCGACCGGGACAGGAGGAGGCGAGTACTGATGAGCATGCCGCTGACCATGGACGACACCGAGGTCCGCTCCACCTCCAAGGCACGGGGCAATCACCGGCAGGAAGCCGGTTCCGGAGATCTCGTCCGGATGTACCTCAACGCGATCGGCACGACGAAGCTGCTGACCGCGGAGGAAGAGGTCGACCTCGCGAAGAAGATCGAGGCCGGGCTGTACGCACGGCACGTGCTGGACACGGGCAGGTACAAGGGCAAGCCGCTGACCCGTGCCCTGCGCCGCGACCTGGAGAGCCTCGCCTGCGAGGGCCAGGCCGCCAAGGACCACCTGGTCCGCGCCAACCTGCGCCTCGTCGTGTCCGTCGCCAAGCGGTACGGCCGCAGTGGGATGTCCTTCCTGGACCTCATCCAGGAGGGCAACCTCGGCCTGATCAGGGCGGTCGAGAAGTTCGACTACGCCAGGGGATTCAAGTTCTCCACGTACGCCACCTGGTGGATCCGGCAGGCCATCACCAGGGCGCTGGCGGACCACTCCCGCACCATCCGGCTGCCCGTGCACCTGGTCGAGCAGATCAACAAGATGATCAGGGTGCGCAGGGAACTGTCCACCATGCTCGGTCGCGAGCCTGAGCTGGACGAGCTGGCCGCCGAGCTGGAACTGCCGCCCGCGAAGGTGCAGGTCCTGCTCGACCACGACCGCGAGCCGGTCAGCCTCGACGTGGCTGTCGGCGACCAGGGCGAGTCCCTGTTCGGCGACTTCATCGAGGACGTCGAGGCGCCGGAGGCCGTCGATGTCGTGGGCTTCTCGATGATGCAGCAGCGGGTGGCGGGCGCGCTGAGCGAGCTGGACGAGCGCGAGCGCAACATCCTGCGGATGCGGTTCGGCTTCGTCGACGGCGAGCCGCACACTCTGGACGAGATCGGCGTCGTTTTCGGGCTGTCCCGGGAGCGGATCCGCCAGCTCGAGAAGAACGGGCTGGCCAAGCTCCGGCAGCGTCCGGACGCCGAGTCGATGAAGATGCTGGGCGCGGTCTCCTAGTACCCGCGTAGTACCCGCGCCCTGCCGCACGAACTTTCGTGTGCCGGGGGAGGGGCCTGTCCGTGACGTCCCAGTCGGACGTCACGGGCAGGCTCTCGGCATTCACCGCCGGCCGCCGGGCCGCCAGGCCGCCGGGCCGCCGGTCAGCGGGACGCGAGGCGGAGCGCGGCCAGCTCGGAGAGCGCCTCGGCGGCGATCGCCGACCCCACCGGTACCGCTCCCAGCGGCGCCTCCCGGGGCAGCGTCCCGAACAGCGCGAACGTAGCCACCAGCCCGGTCCCCTTGACCACGATGCAGGTGACGCAGCGGGCGCCCCACCGGACGGCGTACGGCCGCAGCCGCGGCCAGCGGTCGTCGGAGATCAGGTCATCGGCGTCGACGGCACGGAGCGTGCGCAGCGCCTCCAAGGTCGGGCCGTAGCCGAGCGAGTGCTCCACGGTCGCGAACCTGGCCAGCCCAGGCCGCGTCGAGGCCGAGACCAGCGGCATCTGGCCGTCCCACGCGGTGAACGTGGCACCGCCACAGCCGGGGACGGCCGCAGGGCCGAGCTGAGCCGCCTGGCGCACCACCCGCTCGGCAGCAGGTCGTAACCATCCGTCAGCCCGTCCGTTCGCGTCCCCGTCGCGCACCACGCTCCCCACCGTACGGGTGTGGAGGGCGCACGCAAACAAATCGTTATCCGCCCCGCTGTCCGAAGCGTGACAGGCCGCGTGGCAGGCTGCTGGTGAGCGTGAGGCGACGGGAGGCTGGAATGGCGGTGCTGGCGGGCAGGGCGGCGGTCGTGACCGGCGGATCACGGGGGATCGGCAGGGGGATCGTGCTGCGGCTCTGCCAGGACGGCGCCGCGGTGGTGTTCAGCTACCTGCGGGATGAGGCGGCGGCGAAGGAGACCGAGGCGGCCAGCGGCGGCGCCGCGTCGGCGGTGCGGGCAGATCTCGGCGTGCTCTCCGAGGTCAGAGCACTGTTCGCGACCGCGGAGGAGCGGCTGGGCGGGCTCGACATCGTCGTCAACAACGCCGGGACCGCGGTGCCGATGTCGTTCGCGGACGCCACCGAGGAGGAGTACGACCGGGTGATGGACGCCAACGCGAAGGGCACGTTCTTCGCCATGCAGGAGGCGGCCCGGCGGCTGCGCGACGGCGGCCGGATCGTCAACCTGTCCTCGGTCAACACGGTCGCCGCCGCCCCCGCCAACGCGATCTACCAGGGCAGCAAGGGCGCGATCGAGCAGTTCACGCTGGTGGGCGCGCTGGAGTTGGGCCCGCGCGGCATCACGGTCAACACCGTCTCGCCCGGCGCCACCGACACCGACCTGCTCCGCTCCGCCAACCCGCCGGAGGTGCTGGAGAAGGTCCCGGCGATGACCCCGCTCGGCCGGCTCGGCCAGCCCGCCGACATCGCGGCCGTGGTGGCGTTCCTGGTCGGGCCGGACGGCGCGTGGGTGACAGGGCAGAACATCAGGGCGGCCGGCGGGATCTCGTAACCACGGGAATACCTGTCCGCGCACGGTCCGTTACGGCGGCATGGGTATCCAGCGGTTGAACCACGCGGTGCTGTACGTCCGGGACCTGGACCGCAGCGTCGCCTTCTACACCGGCCTCCTCGGCTTCCGCCGGGTCGACATGACCCCGGACGGGTTCGGCGGGGCGGCGTTCCTCCAGGCTCCGGGGTCGACCA
>JBJMIH010000073.1:0-12298 GCA_045806985.1 Mycobacteriales bacterium
CACCGACAACCGGCTGATGAGTGACACCAGCATGACCAAGGAGATGACCCAGCTGGTGGAGTCTTTCGGGTACGGCTGGGCCGACCTCCGCTGGTTCACGATCAACGCGATGAAGTCCGCGTTCCTGCCGTTCGACCAGCGGCTCCGGCTGATCAACGAGGTGATCAAGCCCGGTTACGCCGCGTTGGACCTGCGAGGTTGACAGCTGCCGCAAAGTGAATGGATCTCGCGGAGGGTGAGGATATCGACGCGCAGGGCAAACCCGGCTAGCCTGTTCAATCGCGCCCACCTCGCACGGTCGGCACGGGTCGGAGCAGAGTTGCTACGCATGGTTATCGTGAGGGTCGGCGCGACCAGGTCCTACCGACAACACCAGGCGGGGGCACGCGGCAGGAATGATGAGTGAGCGCGACGAGAGTCCCGAACTCGAGCTTGCCAGGCTCCTCGACTTCGCCTTCGAGCTGGGGTTGACCGGAGCCCCCGAAGAGTCCTCGCGAGTCGCCCTGCGCGCGGCCGTCAAGGCGCACGAGCTCGGGGATCATCTCCACACCGTGGAGGCGCTCCTTGTCGACGCCCAGGCCAAGGCGGTGCTCGGCCGGTACGAGGAGGCGCTCGACCGGCTGGTCAGCATCCACCGGGTGCTCCACCGCGAGTCCGGTGACCTGGAGATCGGCGCCACCAAGGCCATGTCCGCCGCGCTGCACCTGGCGATCGGCAAGATCGACACCGGCATGCGGGACCTGATCCACGCCACCCAGCGGCTCCAGCGGGTGCACGAGCCCGACCGGATGCTCGCCAACGCCTACGCCACCGTCGGCGCCGCCTGCACCGCCGCCGAGCTGTACGAGCAGGCCGACAAGCTGCTGGCCCGCGCGCTGGAGGTGGGCATCGCCTGCGGCGCCCGCCCGCACCTGCGCGCCTACCGGTACAAGCTGGTCGTCAACGACCTCGGCCTGGCCAACTGGCTCACCCTGCTCGGCCGGACCGAGGACGTCGAGCGGTACCACAGCTGCGTGAAGCTCTGCCAGGAGCGGCTCGCCGCCTACGTCGACCGCCACGAGGAGCACGACCTCACCGCCGTGTACGGGTTCGCGCTGGCCAACCTCGACCAGTCCGACCACGCGTTCTCGCTGCTGTCGGCCCTGGAGCCGCCGCCGACCGAGATCCCGGAGGTCAGGTTCTTCCGCACCCTCGGGCTGGCGCTCTGCCGGGCCAGCCAGGGCAACCTGGAGGAGGCCGGCGTCGACCTCGACTTCGCGCTGGCCGCCGCCCAGGAGACCCGGGTCGCGAACTGGCAGGCGCGGGCGAGGTACGAGCGGTACCGGCTGGCCCGCCGGCGCGGCGACCTGGACCGCGCGCTGGACGAGTACGACCGCTACCACAAGGTCTACCAGCAGGTCTTCTGGCAGGAACGGCAGCGCCGCGCCGACGCCGTCGCCGCCAAGATGCAGCTCGTCAGGCTGCACGAGAAGACCCGGCGGCTCCAGCGGGACGCCGAGTCCGACGCGCTGACCGGCCTGTACAACCGCAGGTACCTCGACGCCAAGATGGCGGAGCTGATCAGCCAGGCCGAGGCGGAGCAGGTTCCGCTGTCCGTGGCCGTGCTGGACGTCGACAAGTTCAAGACCATCAACGACCAGTTCAGCCACAGCGCGGGCGACGCCGCCCTGCAGAACGTGGCCGAGGTGCTGCGGACCAGCGTGCGCGACACCGACCTGGTGAGCCGGTTCGCGGGCGACGAGTTCGTCATCGTGTTCGCCGGCGCCGACCTGGAGACGGCGACCGCGGTGGCGGAGCGGATCTGCGTGGCCGTCCCGGACCTGCCGCAGGTGGCCGGCCAGCGGCTGCCGAAGGTCACGGTGAGCATCGGGGTGGCCGAGCACCGTCCCGGCCACTCGCCGCAGGACACGTTCCACACCGCCGACCAGGCGCTCTACGAGGCCAAGCGCGCCGGCGGCAACCAGGTGGTCGCCGCCAGCGCCGACACCGGCAACGCGGCCTCGGTCGCCTTCTAGGGTCGAGGCCTGCCTCGCCTACTTCTTCCGGCGGTTCTTCCTCGGGCCGGTGCTCTTGGCGCCGGTGGCACGGGTGGTCCTGGGCTCCTCCGCGGGCGCCTCGTCCTCGGCGTCGACATCGGCCTCGTCCTCGACATCGGCCTCGACGTCGGCGGAGTCGTCCTCGGTGGTGTCGTCGACGTCGGCCGCCGCGGCCTCGGCCGCTTCGAGCTCCGCGGCCTCGCGCTCCTCCTCCTCGGGCACCGAGAGGTCGTCCTCGCCGTACACCAGCACCCGCGACTCGATCCGCGCCAGCACCCGCCGCCACGCCACCGCCCACGACTCGGGCTTGGTCTTGCGGAGCTTGCGGCGGGCCAGCCAGCCGCCCTCGCGGAGCGTGTCGTCCAGCTGGTCGAGCGGGCTGCCGGGGCCGAGCGCGTCCAGCACCTCGGTGAGGTCGAGGTAGTGGCCCAGCTCCCTGCACACCTCGCCAGCGGCGATGATCAGGTCGTCGTCCCAGGCGTCCGGGCCGGCCCGCAACGCCTCCACCACCAGGTCGAGCTCGTACCGGTTGACCTCCTCCGGGATCAGTTCGAGATCCTCGGTGCCGGAGACATCCTTCCAGTGCGGAGCCTCGCGCAGGTCGTGGCGCTCGTCGCCGCGGATGACCGCCGCGAGCGTGTCGGTGTCCCGGAACAGCCAGACGCGGTGGTGGCGGCCGAGGAACTGCACCTCGGGCTCGTCCTCGTCGTCCACCTCGGGGTAGTGGCGAAGCGTGAAACCGGTGCCCTTGCTGGGCAGCGCCAGGTACACCGGCTCGACGCCGGCCTGCTCCCAGAAGAGCATCCCTTCCGGCGACATCTCCGGCCAGGTCTCCGGGTCGTCCCCGATTTCGACGTCGGTCTCGTCGTCGACCTCGTCGTCGACCTCGTCGGTCTCGTCCAGCTCGTCGGAGACGTCGGTGTCGGCGGCCTCGTCCGGTTCTTCGGCAGTTTCCGCGCCGACCGTTTCGTCGGCGGACTTCTCGTCGGTCACCCGGACAGTGTGCCCGGTCGGTCAAGCTTCGCCTGAACCGCCCCGCCGAACGGTGAGATCGTTGAGGTATGGGGAGCCTCAAGGAGTACCGCCGCAAGCGCGATCCCGGCAGGACACCCGAACCGGTGCCGGCCGACGGGCCGCTGCCCGCCGGGAACGACGACACGTTCGTGATCCAGGAGCACCACGCCAGCCAGCTGCACTGGGACTTCCGGTTGGAGCGGGACGGGGTGCTGGTGTCGTGGGCCGTCCCGAAGGGACTGCCGCTGGACCCGGCCACCAACCACCTGGCCGTGCACACCGAGGACCACCCGGTGGAGTACGCGTCCTTCGCCGGCGAGATCCCGGCCGGGGAGTACGGCGGCGGCCAGGTGATGATCTGGGATCGTGGCACGTACGAGACGGAGAAGTGGTCCGGTCGCGAGGTCAAGGTCGTCCTGCGCGGGTCGCGGATCTCCGGCCGGTACGTCCTGTTCCGTACCGACGGCAAGAACTGGATGATCCACCGGATGGACCCACCGCCGGACCCGGAATGGCAGCCGATCCGGGACGACCTGCGGCCGATGGCGCCGTGGGGGAGCCGGACGCCGGCGGGCGAGAGCGGCTGGTGCTACCAGTTCTGGTGGGACGGGGAGCGGGCGCTGGCCGCCGTCGAGGGTGGCCGGGTGCGGCTGACCGGTCCGGACGGCGAGGACCTGACCGGGCGGTACCCGGAGCTGCGCGCGCTCGGCCTGGCGATGGGTTCGGACACCGCGGTGCTGGACGGCGAGCTGGTGGTGATGGGGCCGGAGAAGCGGCCCGAGCCGGAGTGGCTGGTCGAGCGGCAGGAGGCGTCGCCGAACAAGGTCCGCCGGCTGAGCCGGGACCGGCCGGCGGTCTTCCTGATCTCCGACCTGCTGTACCTGGATGGTCGGCTGGCGCTCGAGGTGCCGTTCGGCGAGCGCGCCGCGCTGCTCGGCGAGGCGCTGCCGGACGGCGCCGGCGGCTGGCAGGTCGTGGAGCCCTTCGACGACGGTCCCGCCGTGCTGGCGGCGGCCGCCGAGATCGGCGCGCCGGCGGTGCTGGCCAAGCAGGCCGACTCGGACTACCGGCCGGGCAGGCGGTCCCGCACCTGGCGGCGGCTGTCAGTCGGGTAGCCGGTACAGCACGCCCTCGGGGAAGCCGGCCACCTCGCGCAGCTCGCCGGGGTCGGCGCGGAGCGCCGTGTACAGCGGGAATCGCTGGTCCTTGTCGTCGCGCATCGCGTACACGTACCGCACGCCGTACCGCCGCATCGCCGCCGTGGCCGAGGCTGCGTCGTCGCACCCGCCGAGCTGCACCATCGGCCTGTCCAGGTGCGGGCCGACCAGGGTGAGCGTGTTCATCGGGATGTCGGTGACGCAGTAGCCGACGGCGGCGCGGGCCGGCAGCCGGTCGCGCACCTGGCGGTAGTCGTCCCAGGTGCTGAAGCGCAACCTGGTCTCTTCATCCTTTGTGGACAGGCGGAGTGCCTGCGACAGCGGCACCTTCTGCGCGCTGGAGACGTGGAAGTTCAGCGTGCGGGTGAGGTACGCGGCCTGCCACAGCGCCAGCACCGCGAGCACACCGGCCAGGCCGACGCGCAGCGAGTTCGGCCGGATCGCCGGGCCGAGCACGGCGAGCGCCACCGCGCCGGCCACGACGAGCGGGATCATGTACCTGGCCGCCCACCGGCCCTCGGTGGTCACGCTGCCGGCGAGCAGCGGCAGCACCACGGCCAGCAGCGGCAGCCGGTGCCTCGGTACCCGGACCGCCACCAGGACCAGCGCCAGCACCACCACCAGGAGCAGCAGCCAGGTCAGGCCGAGACCGCCGCGGGTCTCCTCGTACGGCGCGCCACCGTGGTACTTGTGCACGGCGCCGAACCAGGAGCGGACCATCAGCACCCAGTCCGAGGTGTGCTGCCACGACGGCGGCAGCCACTGCCGGCCCGGGCCGTCCACCAGCTCGGTCGGCCGCACCGGTCCGCTGAACGGGCCGAGACCGACCGGCCACACCGGCGATCCCCACCAGTACCAGGACCGCAGGTACCAGAAGCTGCCCAGCACCAGGGCGGGCACGCCCGTCCACAGCAGCGGCGGCACGACCGCCCGCCAGCGGCGTCCCGCGCCGGCCGCGCGGGCGGCGAGTACGGCGACGACCAGCAGCGCGAGCACGACGTAGGCCAGGTTCGATGTCTTGATCCCGGCGGCGAGGCCGAGGCAGGCGCCGGCCAGGACGTACCGCACCCGGCCGGGAGCGAGCAGGAACTGCCAGGCGGCGACGACCGCCGCGATCCGCGCGATGTCCACGTACAGCGTGCCGACCTGCGCCAGCACGGCCGGGGTCAGCAGCACCAGCCCGGCCGCGAGCAGCGCCCAGCGGCGCGGCGCGTCGAGCCGCACGCACAGCCCGTAGACGGCCAGCCCGAGCAGCAGCGCGAACCCGAACGGGGCCAGCATCGCCGGCCACATCGAGTGCGTGAACACCGCGCCGAACGCGCCGACCGTCTCGGTGTCCTTGGGGTACGCGTCGGCCGGCGTGATCGAGTACGCGTGCCGGGGGCTCCAGTAGTCGTGGTAGGCGGTGAGGTGGGAGACCGGCCGGTCGAGCGAGCCGGTGCGTACCCAGGTGGCCACGCTGAGCACGTGGTAGAACATCGTGTCCCACGCCACCGGCGGCAGCCGGACCGCGAGCCAGGCGCGCACCGCGTACGTCCCCACCACGGCCGCCAGCAGCAGCCACGCCGCCACCCCGACCGGCGAGAGGCACAGCCCCAGCGGCCGGCGCGCCACGGCGACGCCGGTGGCCAGCCGGGCCCGCGCCGCCGGCCGGGCCGCCACGCCGGCGGCCGCCGCCGCCAGTACCAGCAGGGTGGTGACCGCCGTCGCGCCCGGCCGGAACAGCCGGGCCATCCCGAGCACCTTGACCAGCACGGTGATCTCGATCAGGCCCAGCGCCGCCGCCGCGGTCAGCAGGTCGGCGCGGCGGTCCAGCCCGGACAGCAGCGCGGCGAGGCAGGCGGTGAGGACCACCGCCAGCGTGGCGACCACGAGCAGGAGCACCCGACGAGGTTACGGCAGCAGTCCCGCGCGTTCTGCGAGCAGCCCGGCCTGGAAGCGGGTGCGGGCGCCGAGCCGTTCCATCAGCTCGCCGGTGCGCCGGTGCACGGTCCGCAGGCTCACGCCGAGCTGGCGGGCGATCGCCTCGTCCTTCAGCCCGGCGGCGAGGAGGGTGACGAGCTGGCCGTCCTGGGTCTCGGGGGCCGTGCTGGCCAGCACCGGCACGGCCTGGTCCCAGAGCAGCTCGAACAGCCGTACCAGCGCGTCGAGGAGGGTGGAGGCGTAGACGACGAGCGCGCTGTCGACCATCGCGTCCTGGTCGGCGGTGAACGGCAGGATCGCGGTGGCCCGGTCGGCGACGGCCAGCTTGAGCGGTACCTGGTCGCACACCCTGGCCTGCTCGCCGGCGGCCACCGCCTGGCGGAGCAGGTCGAACGCGCCCGGGATCTCGAGAGCCTCCGGCGCGTAGATGGCCCGCAGCCGCACGCCCCGGCCGAGCAGGTCGTCCTCGCCGGGGTTGGGCTCGTGCGGGTCCTGGGCGTACGGCGGGCGGTCCAGCACCAGCAGCTCGTCGGCGGCGGACTGCTGGAGCTGGAGGAACCGGGTGGCGACCGCCCGCCGGCCGAAGACGATCTCCAGTTGCTCCTCGGGCCGGTGCCGCCGCTCGACCGGCAGCTCGGCGAGCAGCGCCTGGGCGGCGGTACGGGCGGTGGCCAGCTCCTGCTGCCGGCGGGCGATCAGGACCTCGACGGCGCTGTCCGGCCGGGCGGCGGCGTACCGGCCGGGCCGGCCCGCCAGCAGGCTGACCAGCCCCAGCTCGGCGAGCCGGGCAAGTGACCGGCGCAGCGCCTTCGGGCCGCGCGCCGCCCGCTCGGCCAGCTCGGCGGCGGTGAGCCCGGGCTCGCGCAGCAGCAGCCGATAGATCGACTCGTCCTCGGCGGAGATGCCGAGGACGTCGAAGAGCTGGCCGCTTCCTGCCATGACGCAACCCTGCCATGGCACATGGCTGGACGGTGCGGCACTGTCACAGCTATCACAGTGGTATCCCCTTGCCCCGGGAGAATGAGGTTCCTCGTGAAACGCCCCCTGGTGGTGGCAGGTACCGCCGCCCTCGGTCTCGCCCTGCTGACCGGAACCGCCCGCGCCGAACCGTCCGACTGGTACTGGCACGCGCCGCGCTGTGCGACGGTCGACAGCGACGGCTCGCTCAGCTACACCCGCGACGCCGGCCACACGATCGCGCCCACCACCGGCACCATGCACCCGGTCAAGGAGGTCTCCGACGTCGCCACCCTGGCCAGGCCGAACCAGCTGCTCGCGGTGGACTTCACCGGCCGGCTGTACTTCGACCGGGAGGCCGGCTGCGACTGGATGATGTTCGACGTGCTGGACGGCCAGGCGCCCTGGAAGATCACGCCGGCCCCGGACGGCACCGCCTACGTCTGGTCGAAGGCCAACGACGACCGGCTGTACCGGGTGGACGGCATGACCGTCACCGAGCTGCCCCGGGTACCTGACGATCTGTATGGCCCGGCGCTGGCGCTCACTGTCGACCGGTGGAACGCCAGTCACCTGCGGGTGGTGACGCAGAACGGGATCGTGCTCGACTCCCGCGATGGCGGCCGGGGGTGGGCGAAGGTCGGCGACGCGCCCGCGCCGATCCTCAACTACGGCCCGACCTGGGCGTACGACGCCGCCATCTGGCCGGGTGACCTGGACCGGATCACCCTCGGCACGGTCGTCGACGGCATCTTCACCAGCACGGACGGTGGCCGGCACTGGCGACACGCGACCCTCGGCGCGGCCGGCGACCGGATCAACGCCTTCACCGTCGCCGTCTCGCCCGCCAGCCCGTGGGTGGTGTGGGCGATGGGCCTGGACATGACCGAGATGGACGCCACGCCGCACCCCACCTCGGACGGCCGGCACCTGTACCGCTCGACGGATGGTGGGCGCACCTTCCGGCCGTTCGTGGACCAGGGCATGACCACCGCCGACGGCACCTGGGTGACCATCACCAACGGGCTGCCGCTGGTCCCCTCCCCGGTCGACCCCGACCAGGTGTACTTCGAGTTCGGCACCTGGTTCGGCGGCTACGGAACCGACCTGTTCGCCTGGAACGCCCGCACCCGGCACCTGTCCGTGACCCACAACAGCTTCGACGACATCAACGCCATCGCCTTCAACCCGGCCGATCCGCACGTCATGTACCTGGGCCTGGTGCGAGAGGGCGGCGGCTGGTAAATCGGCGTCAGACGCCCTGGGGATGCCAGACCGTCTTCGTCTCCAGGAAGGTGGTCATCCGGCGGAGGCCGGGCTCGGCGGTCCAGTCGGGCTCGGCGCGCGGCCGGCGGTAGAGGCGCTTCACGCTGTCGGCCGCTGCCCGTTCCAGGTCGGCGGCGAGGTCGGCTGGCGCGCCGGTGAGGTCCAGGCCGTTGACGTCGTAGTGGCTGGCAAGCCAGGGGCCCAGCTCGGCGGCGTACCCGGTGAGCAGGTTGACCACCCCGCCCGGCAGGTCGGAGGTGGCCAGCACCTCGCCGAGGGTCACCGCCGGCAGCGGCCGCTCCGCCGAGGTCACCACGACCGCCGTGTTGCCGGCCACGATCACCGGCGCGACCACCGACACCAGGCCCAGCAGTGACGACGACTGCGGTGCGGGCACTCCCACGACCCCCGTCGGCTCCGGCACCGAGAAGTTGAAGTAGGGGCCGGCCACCGGGTTGGCGCCGCCGAGCACCTGGGCGAGCTTGTCGGCCCAGCCGGCGTACCAGACCCACCGGTCGATCGCGGCGTCCACTGTGGATGCCGCCGCACCAGCGCTCAGGCCCTCGGCGTCGCCGACCTCGGCGACGAACTGGTCCCGGCGGCTCTCCAGCATCTCCGCCACCCGGTACAGCACCTGCCCGCGGTTGTACGCGGTCGCCGCCGCCCAGCCGGGCTGGGCCTTGCGGGCCGCCACCACCGCGTCCCGCACGTCCTTGCGCGACGCCTGCGCCGCGTTGGCCAGGAACTCTCCCGACGCCGAGGTCACCACGTACGACCGCCCCGATTCCGAGCGCGGGAACTTGCCTCCCACGTACAGCTTGTAGGTCTTCCGGACGGCCAGCCGGCCCGGCGCCGCCACCGTCGTCGCCGGCGCTCCGGCCGCGGTCTGCTGCTCAGACATCGAGGTACGCCTCCAGCCCGTGCCGGCCGCCCTCGCGACCGAAGCCCGACTCCCGGTACCCGCCGAAGGGCGAGGCCGGGTCGAACCGGTTGAACGTGTTGGCCCACACCACGCCGGCCCGCATCCGCTGCGCCATCCAGAGGATGCGCGAGCCCTTGTCCGTCCAGACGCCGGCGGACAGGCCGTACGGCGTGTTGTTGGCCTTCTCCACCGCCTCGGCCGGGGTGCGGAACGTCAGTACCGAGAGCACTGGGCCGAAGATCTCCTCGCGGGCGATCCGGTTGGCCTGGGACACCCCGGTGAACAGGGTGGGCGGAAACCAGAAGCCCTGCGCCGGCAGGTCGCACGGCGGCGACCAGCGCTCGGCGCCCTCCTCCTCGCCGGACGCGGTCAGCTCGCGGATCCTGGCGAGCTGGTCGGCGGAGTTGATCGCGCCGATGTCGGTGTTCTTGTCCAGCGGGTCGCCCAGCCGCAGCGTGGCCAACCGGGCCTTGAGCTTGTCCAGCAACTCGTCGTGGATGGACTCCTGCGCCAGGAGCCGGGAGCCGGCGCAGCAGACGTGGCCCTGGTTGAAGAAGATCCCGTTGACGATGCCCTCGACGGCCTGGTCGAGCGGGGCGTCGTCGAACACCACGTTGGCGGCCTTGCCGCCCAGTTCCAGGGTGAGCCGCCGGCCGGTACCGGCCAGCGTGCGCTGGATCTCCTTGCCGACCTCGGTCGAGCCGGTGAAGGCGATCTTGTCGACGTCGGCGTTGACGACCGCGCGGCCGGTCTCCGGGCCGCCGGGCAGCACGTTCACCACGCCGGGCGGCAGGTCGGCCTGCTGGCAGATCTCGGCCAGCACCAGCGCGGTCAGCGGGGTGGTCTCGGCCGGCTTGAGGACGACCGTGTTGCCGCAGGCCAGCGCCGGGGCGAGCTTCCAGGCGGCCATCAGCAGCGGGAAGTTCCACGGGATGACCTGGCCGGCGACGCCGAGCGGGCGCGGGTCGGGGCCGAAGCCGGCGTGGTCGAGCTTGTCGGCCCAGCCAGCGTAGTAGAAGAAGTGCGCGGCGGCGAGCGGCACGTCGACGTCGCGGGACTCCCTGATCGGCTTGCCGTTGTCCAGCGACTCCAGCACCGCGAGCTCGCGGGAGCGCTCCTGGATGAGGCGGGCGATGCGGTACACGTACTTGCCGCGCTCGCGGCCGGGCAGCGCGGCCCAGCCGGCAGCGGCCCGCCTGGCGGCGGACATCGCGCGGTCCACATCGGACTGGCTGGCCCAGGCGACCTCGGCCAGCACCTCCTCGGTAGCCGGGTTGATGGTCTTGGCGCGCTCGCCGTCGGCCGAGTCGGTGAACTCGCCGTCGACGAACATCCCGTAGGCCGGGCGCAGCCTGGCGATCTCGCGGGACTCGGGTGCGGGCGCGTACTCCCAGGTCGTCATCGGTCAGTCCACCGTGAAGTAGTCGGGACCGGAGTAGGCGCCGGTGCGTTCCTTGGTCCGCTGCATGAGCAGGTCGTTCAGCAGCGACGAGGCGCCGAACCGGAACAGGTCCGGGTCGAGCCAGCGCTCGCCGGCCACCTCGTGCGCGAGGACGAGGTAGCGGACGGCGTCCTTGGCGGCGCGGATGCCGCCGGCCAGCTTCACGCCGCGGTACTGCCCGGTGGCGAGCGCGAAGTCGCGGACCGCTTCGAGCATGACCAGAGCCACCGGCGGGGTGGCGGCCGGCGACACCTTGCCGGTGGAGGTCTTGATGACGTCCGCACCGGCGAGCAGGGCCAGCCAGCAGGCGCGGCGCACGTTGTCCAGGGTGGACAGCTCGCCGGTCTCCAGGATGACCTTGAGGTGGGCGCGGTCGCCGATCACCTGCTTGACGGCGGCGATCTCCTCGAACACCTCGGCGTACCGGCCGGTGAGGAACGCGCCGCGGTCGATCACCATGTCGATCTCGTCGGCCCCGGCCTCCAGCGCGTCCCGCACGTCGGCCAGCTTCACCGGCAGCGACGCCCGGCCGGACGGGAAGGCGGTCGCCACCGAGGCGGTGTGGACACCGGAGCCGCGCAGCCCCTCGACGGCGACCCGGACCAGGTCCGGGTACACGCAGACCGCCGCGACCGGCGGGCAGCTCGGATCGGCCGGGTCCGGCCGGCGGGCCTTCACGCACAGCGACCGGACCTTGCCCGGTGTGTCCTGGCCCTCCAGCGTGGTCAGGTCGATCATCCGGACGGCCAGGTCGAGCGCCTGGAGCTTGGACGCCTTCTTGATCGACCTGGCGAACAGGCCGGCGGCCCTGGCCTCCGCGCCCACCTGGTCGACGCCGGGCAGCCCGTGCAGGAAGATCCGCAGGCTGGCGGCGGAGCGGGCGACGTCGCCGTACGGATCAGGCACCGCGACCGACTGTGACGCCACTGGCACAGTTGTCATAGCGACGAGTCTATGCATGGGGAATGGGCTACCGTCACGGCCGTGCAGACCCATGTGATCGACCATCCGCTGGCCGCCGCACGGCTCACCACGCTCCGTGACGCCACCACGGTGCCGGCCGCGTTCCGGGCGGCGCTGCGCGAGCTGACGCTGATGCTGGTGTACGAGGCCACCCGCGACTACCCGGTCACGCACGCGCCGGTGCACACCCCGGTCGCCAGGGCCGTCGGTACCACGCTCGCCACCCCGCCGCTGCTGGTGCCGGTGCTGCGGGCCGGCCTCGGCATGGCCGAATCGGCGTTCGGCCTGCTGCCCGAGGCGCAGATGGGCTTCGTCGGGCTGGCCCGGGACGAGAAGACATTCCAGCCGCGGGCGTACATGGAGTCGCTGCCGGACGACCTGAACGGCCGGCCGGTGTTCGTGCTCGACCCGATGCTCGCCACCGGCGGCTCGCTCGAGCACTGCTGCCGGCTGCTGACCACCCGCGGCGCCGACGCGATCACGGTGATCAGCGTGCTGGCCGCTCCCGAGGGCCTCCGCCACCTGGAGGAGACCGGCCTGCCGCTGCGGATCTTCACCACCGCCGTCGACGAGCGCCTCAACGACTCCGCCTTCATCGTCCCCGGTCTCGGCGACGCCG
>JBJMIH010000074.1:0-3958 GCA_045806985.1 Mycobacteriales bacterium
CCGGCGCCGGCCTGCCCTGGTGGGCGGCGCCGGCGGCGGGCGCCGCCGGCGTGCTCGGCGCGTCGGCCCTGGTGCGGCGGGGCTGCGCCTGCGAGCCCGGATCGGCCGGGATACCCCCGGCCGGCGCCGGCGGGGCGGTGGCCGGGGCCGCCGCGATCGCCGCCCACCGCGCGCTGGAGGGTTCGGCGCTCGCCGTGGCCGCCTCGGTACCGCTGATCGCGGCGCTGGTCGTGCACGCCGCCGCCGAGGGTTTCGTCCTCGCCGGCCTGCCCGGCGCCGGCCGGCCGGGCCGCCGTACCGTGCGGTGGCTCGCCGTCGCCTGCGCCAGCCCGGCCGTGGGGGCGGCGGCGCTCGGCGCGGCCAACCTGCCGGACTCCGCCCACGTCCTGGCCACCTCGGCGGTGGCCGGGGTGCTGCTCCGGTCCGCGCTCGCGGCCTACCCGGCGGCGGCCCGCCGTACCGCCCGGCCGCTGGCCACCGCGTCGCTCACCGCCGCGGCGCTGGCCTCCGCCCTGCTCGTGCTGGCCCGCTAGGGCGGGCCGAGGTAGACGGGCCGGAGGTCGCCGCCGTGGTGGGAGCAGGAACCACGGATGCCGCCGGACATGCTGAGCTGGCCGTCCCGGCACTGGATCAGGTACCCGTCGCCGCGCCGGAAGTCGCGGACGCAGGCGAAGTACACGCAGGCGCGCGGGTCGGGGCGGGTGACCAGCGTTCCGGGGCAGAACGTGAAGCCGATCGGATTCGGTGGCGCGCCGCATCGCGGCACCGGGGCGGCGGCCGGCCGCGCGGTGGTGACCCTCGCCGCCGGCGCCGGCTTGGACCGTGGCGACACCGTGGTCGGGGGCGGCGGAGGCGGTGACGGGGACGGCGTCGGGGACGGCGTGGCGGGGGCGGCCAGCGCGTGGTGCGGGGCGGCGGCCGGGCGGCTGTCGGCGGTGTGCCGGAGGGCCGGTGCCTGGCTGGCCGCGGCGAGGGCGATGACGGCCAGGCCGGCGGCGGCCACCCACGGCCACCGCCTCGGGTCCGGGGCGTCCGTGGGGCCGGCCGGTACCGGCGCCTCCGGTTCGGCCAGCTCGCCGCGCTGCCGGTCCAGGTCGGCGAGCAGCCCGCCGAGGCGGCCGGCCGCCGCCGTCGCGGCGCACTCCAGCCGCAGCCGCAGCTCGACGGCCAGTTCGGCGGGGTACGACAGCCCGGCCGCCCGCCCGCCGGGCACGTGCAGGAAGGTCGCCGGCCGGTGCAGGTGGTGCTCGATCCCGGCCAGCTCGCCGAACGCCCACTCGCGCCGGCCCCGGCCGCCGACGAACACCACCCGCCGGGTGGTGATCGTCACCGTGCCCTGGTCGCGGAGGGTGCCGGACGAGCCCGGCACGGGCCGTACGGCGACGGCGTGCCGGTAGGAGAAGCCGCCGTGCGCCTCCGGGGAGTACGCGCCGGCCGGCCGGTCCACCTCGATGAGGCTGATCCCGGCGTACGCGGCGGTCACCGTCTCGTCCCGGTCCAGCTCCACCCCGGCGGCCGGGATCGCGCCCGGACCGGGGAACATCCGGGCCTGCGCCCGGAGCCGGTCGAGCGCGGCCCGGTCGGCCTGCCAGACCAGCAGCCGGTGCCGGTACTCCTGCTGCCGCCGTTCGTTCTCGCGCGCCACCCAGCGCAGCCGTCTCTCCCCCACGGCACATGAATCGGCCGGAGCGGCCCATCCATTACGAAAGGTGACGGTGTCGTGTCGGGCTGCGCCGCCCGCGGGCCGCCGGCACACTGGACGGCATGAAGATCGCGTTGCTCGGGGCCTCCGGGATGCTCGGTAGCCGGATCCGGGCCGAGGCGGAGGCGCGCCACCACCAGGTCACCCCGCTCGGCCGGCACACCGAGCCGGCGGTGGACGTCACCGATCCGGCCCGGGTCGCGGCCGTTGTCGCCGGCCACGACCTGGCGATCAGCGCGGTCGGGCCGGTGGACGAGGACCCGCGGCTGGTGGTGGACGCCGCGCACGCGCTGGCCGACGGGCTGCCGGCGGCCGGGGTGGACCGGCTGCTGGTGGTGGGCGGGGCCGGCGGGCTGGAGGTCTCGCCCGGTGTGCACCTGGTCGACACCCCGGACTTCCCCGCCGGCTGGCGGCCGGTCGCCGAGGCGCACCGGGCGGCGCTGGCGGTGTACCGGCGGATCGAGGACCTGAACTGGACCTACGTCGCGCCGGCCGCGTTCATCGCACCCGGCGAGCGCACCGGTACGTACCGGATCGGCAAGGACCGGCTGCTGATCGGGCCGGACGGGCAGAGCCGGATCTCGGCGGAGGACTTCGCGGTCGCCATGGTGGACGAGGTCGAGTCCAGCGCCCATCCGCGCCAGCGAATCACGGTGGCGTACTGAGCCGGCGGTGGGATACGGTGCCGGCGTCCGTTGCCCGAGCGACCGGAAGGAGGCGCGATGACCAGCCAGTTCGCGACGCGCTCCCGGCCCGCTCGGCCCGCCTCCGTGGCGTGACTGCGCACGGCCAGGGAGCCGCCGCACCGAGTCACGGAGTGAGCGACACATGACCAGCACGACGATCCGCGCCCTCGGCGCGGACGAACTCGAACGCTTCCTGTCCTACCGCGGCCGCGAGGTGCGCGGCGTCGGCCTGGCGCACCGGCGGAGCTTCCTCGACACCGTGGCACAGCGCCATTACCGCCCGGAGTGGACGTGGGTGGCCGAGCGCGGCGGCGACGTGGTCGCCAGGGTCGCGTACTGGGGCCTTCCCGACTCCACCCACCCGCTCGCGCTCGACTGGTTCGACCCCGGCGACGGCCCGGACCGGATCGAGGTGGGCGCGCGGCTGCTCGCCACCGCCGACACGGTCCTGCGTACCGCCGGCGGCGAGCGGCCCGAGTACCACCTGTTCCTGCCGCCGAACTGGCGCGACGACCCGGAGGTGCGGGCGGCCGGCGAGGACCGGCTGGCGGCCGCCGGCGCGGCCGGGTGGGAGCCGTTCGTGGAACGGTGGAACTACCGGTGGACGGCCGGCGAGGACCCGGCGCCGGTCCGCACCGGCCGGCTCGACCTGCGGCCGGCCGGCGACGAGGAGGTGCTGGACGCGCTGCGCCGGATCAGCGCCGGCACGCTGGACGCCCACACCCGCCGGGAGATCGCCCGCCAGGGCGTGGACGCCGCCGCCAGGGACATCCTCGACGGGATGCGCGAACTGCCCGGCCCGCGCGACTGGTGGCGGCTCGGGTACACCCCCGGCGGCGCGCTCGCCGGGCTGGTCATGCCCGGCCGCAACCACACCACGCCGATCATCGGCTTCATCGGCGTGGTACCCGAACAGCGCGGCCACGGGTACGCCGGCGACCTGCTCGCCGAAGGGACCGCCCTGCTGATCGCCGAGGGCGCCGAATGCGTCGCGGCCGACACCGACCAGGGCAACGCCCCGATGGCCGCCGCCTTCGCCAAGGCGGGGTACCGCATCCGGCAGACCCGCATCGTGCTGGCCTAGCCCTGTCTCCGCCAGCCCGCCGCCCGTCTCGCCACGATCAAGGAGTTGTGGCCGCGTTGTGACCCGAAAATAGGGTGAGATGGCCAGGTGGGGTGGGGTTCAGGCGGCTGGTTCGATGGGGTCGAACCGGACGGTGAATCCTAGGGTGTTGGCTTGGCGGGTGATGCGGCGGATGGCGGCTTGGGGGTCGCGGCGGGTGAAGTAGTCCCCGCCCAGGTCGTGGTAGTCGGTGTCGTTGGTGAGCATGTGCCATTCGGCGGTGAGGATGGAGTTCTGGTTGGCGACCAGGGCCTTCTTCTTGCCCAGTCGGGGGGCTAGGCGCCGGTAGCGGGCACCTAGGTAGGTGGTGTCGCGGGTGCGGGCGGCGGCCATGGCCGCGGTGCCTAACGCGCCGGCCAGCCACCGGTTGCCGTGGCGGGTCTTGCCGGATTTGTGTTTGCCGGCGGATTCGTGGTGTCCGGGGCAGAGTCCGGCCCAGGAGGCCAG
>JBJMIH010000075.1:0-9400 GCA_045806985.1 Mycobacteriales bacterium
CTCAACGACGGCGCCGGCAGCGTGACGGCCCAGTTCGGGCCGGTGTTCTCCTACTTCGTGCCGGCCACCCTGACCCGCGCGCCGACCACAGCGGACCAGGGCAGGCTGTTCAGCGCGCTGGGCACGATCGAGGGGGTGTACGACTTCAGCCCCAGCGGCGTGATCGTGTTCCTGTCCTACGGCATCCCGTACTTCAACATGCTGCCCGGCGGCATGAACGGCAGGCTGGTGCAGCAGTTCATGCCCCAGCTGCGCACCGGGCGGAACCCGGACGGGACCACCAACGCGCTCGCCGAGGCGGTCGCGTCGCCCACCGACGTGGTCGGCGGCCTCGTCGGCGGCCCCGGGGCGCCGGTCCCGAACGTCACCAAGGACCGCTTCAACGTCAACGTCACGATCGAGCGCAATCACATGCTGTTCCACCTGCGCAGCGACTCGATCAGCAACCTCAACGACGTCCTGGCCTGGCTGAAGGGCAGCAACACCCTCAAGGGCAACAGGATCGACTCGCCCGCGTTCAACGGGCTGATCAACTTCGGGACCACCCGCGTGCAGTTCGTGCAGCGGGGCCTGCCGCGCCAGATGGCCAACAGCAACAACTTCGAGTACGCCGCCCGCATCAACCCCAACTCACCGATGTGGATGGGCTTCCTCGACCAGCAGACCGACTCCGCCGGACCGGCGCAGATCTGCACCTTCGCCGGCAACGCCTCCGCCCATCTCACCAACGCCGCCCAGGGCGACTACTTCGGGCAGGGCAGCATCGTGCACCTCGCCCACGACATCGAGGACCTGTTCCAGTTCTACTCGCTACCCAACCAGGACCCGCGTCACCCGGACGGCGAGGACGCCACCGAGCGGATCATGTACATGTTCCGGGCCAACCAGACCGGCACGGCCAACGGCCTACCCTCCCCGTTCAACGCCAACGACCGGTTCACCAACGGCGGCTGCCCCGCGTTCGTCCCCAACAGGTTCCAGGGCACCAACGACGCCCAGCTCGACGCCACCGACGCCGGCGGCCTGTTCAACCCGAACGCGCCGGCAGGCACCCAGCAGACCCAGACGTTCACCGGCGCGCCCCGCATCGGCCACGAGCAGGCACTGCAACGCTCGTCCCGGGCGGCCGACGGCACGCCGCTGCACATCAGGGTGGACGGCCCTGGACTGTCCAGCCTGGACGTGCCGGCGTTCACCACCTTCCCCGGCGGCGCCTCCGTCCCGGCCGGCAGCATGCAACCGAAGCTCGAATTCGCGATCTTCATGCCGACCGCGGAGTCCTTCCGGCAGATGCGGGTCAACGTCGCCGCCCAGGACCTCCAGGCCCAGCACCCCGACCTCGACCCCGACGACAACGGGCTGGAACGGTTCATCACCGCCACCCGGCGGCAGAACTTCCTCATCCCACCACGCTCGGTACGCGCCTTCCCACTGACCGAGTTCACCTGACCCATCCGTCACGATCAAGGAGTTGTGCCCGCGTTGTCACAGCGAAACGCGGGCACAACGCCTTGATCGTGACCTCGGGGTCGTCCTTCAGGGGGTGTCGTCCAGGGCGACGGGGGTGCCGGCGACGACCATCTCGTAGACGTCGAGCACCTGGCGGGCCACCACGTGCCAGTCGTAGATCATCACGACGCGGGCGGCGTGGGCGGCCAGGGCGGCGCGGCGGGCGGGGTCGTCCAGCAGGCGGGCGGTGGCGGTGGCGAGGGCGGTGGCGTCGCCAGGAGTGAAGAGCTCGCCGGCGGTGCCGTCGTCCAGTACCCGGCGGAACGCGTCGATGTCGCTGGCCACGATGGCGGTACCGGCGGCCATCGCCTCGGACAGGATGATGCCGAAGCTCTCCTGTCCGGTGTTGGGCGCGATGTAGGCGTCCACCGAGCGCAGCATCCTGGCCTTGTCCACTTCGGACACCTTGCCGAGGAAGGTGATCCGGTCCAGCAGTTCCGGCGGGAACTTCCCGCGCGCCTCCGCCACGTCGCCGGGTCCGGCGACCAGGAGGCGCAGGTCCGGGTGGGTGGCCGCGAGGGACGGGAAGGCTTCGGCGAGTACCGCGAAACCCTTCCGCGACTCCTCGAACCGGCCCAGGAAGCCGATCGCGCCGCCCTCCCCCGGCCAGCCGGGCAGCGGCTCGGCGCGGGCGAACCGGCGGGTGTCCACCCCGTTCGGGATCTCGATCGCGCCACCGTCCAGGTGCTCCACCTGCACCCGCCGGGCCGCCGCCGACACCGCGATCCGGCCGCCGATCTTCTCCATGAACGGCTGCAGCACCCCCGCCGCCGCCATCAGCGTCCGCGACCGCGGGTTGGAGGTGTGGAACGTCGCCACCACCGGTCCCTTGGCCGCCATCACCGCCAGCAGCGAGATCGACGGCGCCACCGGCTCGTGCACGTGCAGCACGTCGAACTCGCCGTCCTTGAGCCACCGCCGTACCCGCACGGTCGACAACGGCCCGAACGCCAGCCGCGACACCGAGCCGTTGTACGGGACCGGTACCGCCCGCCCGGCCGAGACGGCGTACGGCGGCAGGTCCTCCTCGCGCTCGGCCGGCGTGAGCACCGACACCTCGTGCCCCAGCTCCAGCAGTGTCTCGGCCAGGTCCCGCACGTGCGCCTGGACGCCGCCGGGCGTGTCGAAGGAGTACGGGGACACCAACCCGACGCGCATGGCTCAGCCCGCCCGCTCGCCAGGTGGCTCGTCGGCTGGGGGCTCGGTCGGGGGCTCGGTCGGGTGGGACCGGCGCGGGTCGTCCGGGTGCAGGTCGTCCAGCCAGAGCCGCTGGAGCATGTGCCAGTCCTCCGGATGGGCGGCGATCGCGGCGGCGAAATGGTCGGCGAGCTGCTGGGTCATCGACGCCACCTTCTCGGCCTCGGTGCCGTCCGCCGGCACCGGCACCTCCGGGCCCACCTGCGCGGCCCAGCCCGCCCCGTCGTACCACACCGCGGCCGCCAGCAGTACCGCGCCGGTCCGGATCGCGAGCGTCGCCGGGCCGCCCGGCATCCGCGTCCGCGCGCCGAAGAACTCCACCTCCACGCCGTGCCGGGACAGGTCCCGGTCGGCGACCAGGCACACCGCGCCGCCCTCCCGCAGACGGCGGGCCAGCACCCCGAACGGCGGCTGCTCGCCGCCGGTCAGCGGCAGCACCTCCATGCCGATGTGGGTGCGGTACGCCACGAAACGGTCGAACAGGTCCTCCGGCCGCAGCCGCTCCTGCACGGTCGTGAAGGGAAAGCCGCGGAGGATGAACCACGCCCCGGCCATGTCCCAGTTGCCCATGTGCGGCAGGGCGACCAGGACGCCCCGCTCCTCGGCGCGCGCCTTCTCGATCAGGTCGAAGCCGGCGACCTCACCGGCCAGGATGACCTTGCGCGGGGTGACCTGCAGCCGGAAGGCCTCCAGCCAGTACCGGGCGTAGGAGCGCATCCCGGCCTGGACGGTCGCCTCCAGGCGGTCGGCCGGCACCACCCTGGCGAGGTTGGACCGCAGCCGCCGCACGCCCTTGCCGTTGCGCCGGTACGTGAAGTCGGCGGCGGCGACCGCCATCGACCTGCCGGCGCGTTCCGGCAGCCACTTGACGGCCGCCCAACCGGCCCGATACCCCCACGAGGCCGCCCGCGTACCTATTTTCACGATGCCCGTTGACCGGTGCGGGTGCGCCGGCCGCGCCAGCGCCCACCCCGCAGCCGGGGCGGGGTCTGCCGGTTGCGGCGGCGGCCGGTCTCGATCCGGCGCTGCCGGAGCGTGGCCACGCCGTGCGCCTGGCGGTACACCTCCGCGAACCGCTGTGCCACGGTCAGGAACGTCGCCCCGACCAGGAACCACAGCGCGACCGCCTGCACGTACGGCACGCCCAGCCCGTCCAGGCCGGTGCCGACCAGCACGATGATGAGCCGCTCCGCCCGCTCGGCGAAGCCGACGTTGGCGCTCAGGCCGAGCCCCTCGGCGCGCGCCTTGGCGTACGACACCACCGCACCGGAGACCAGGCAGAGCAGCGCGGCCAGACCCAGCCACGCGCTGTCCCCGCCGCGGAAGAACCACCAGATCAGCGCGCCGAAGACGGCGGCGTCGGCGATCCGGTCGGAGGTGGAGTCCAGGAACGCGCCCCACGGGCCGGACACGCCGCGGGCGCGGGCGACCGTCCCGTCCAGCATGTCGGCGAGCACGAAGACCGTGATGACCAGCGTGCCGACGAAGAACCAGCCATGGGAGTAGAAGACCAGGGCGCCCGCCATCACGCCGAGCGTGCCGACGGCGGTGATGAGGTTGGGCGTGAGCCTGGTGCGGGCGAGGCGCTGCCCCAGCGGATCCAGCACGCGCGAGATCCGGGCTCGTGCGAGTACGTTGAGCATGGCCTTCCCGTCAGTGACTGCGTCTTCCCACCATAGTGTGCCGCCTTTCGCGCCGTGACACTGACCGCCGACCAGCGCCGGCACCCTACGACCCGGCCGTTGGCCGTAATCCGGCGTTGCCCCTTGTCCGGCCGAGCCCGGCGGGTATCGAATGCGGGGTAACGCAGGGGTTACGACCTGCTCACGATCCGGGAGGTTTTATGAGCCAGAAAGGATCACCCGCGGCGGCCCCAGTCGCCGCAGTGGAGCGGCCTGGCGAAGTACGCAACGTCGTCCTCGTGGGCCACTCCGGGTCCGGGAAGACCACTCTCGCCGAAAAACTACTGGAAGCGACCGGTGTGGTGACCCGGGCCGGGCGGATCGAGGACGGCAACACCGTCTGTGACTTCGATCCCGCCGAGGTCAAGCAGCAGCGTTCGGTGGCGCTCGCGGTGGCGCCGCTGAACCACCAGGGCATCAAGGTCAACCTGCTCGACGCGCCCGGCTACCCCGACTTCGTCGGTGAGCTGCGCGCCGGGCTGCGGGCCGCTGACGCGGCGTTGTTCGTGGTCTCGGCCGTGGACGGCGTGGACGCGAGCACGGTCGCGCTGTGGGAGGAGTGCGCGGCGGTCAACATGCCGCGCGCGGTGGTCATCACCCGGCTGGACACCCCGAGGGCCGACTTCGAGGAGGCGGTGGCGATCTGCCGGCGCGTCTTCGGCGACGGCGTGCTCCCGCTCTACCTGCCGCTGCACGGCGAGGGCGAGGACGCGGGCGCGGTCGGGTTGATCGGGCTGCTCACCCGGCGCGTCCTCGACTACTCGCAGGGCACCACCCAACCCGCCGTCCGCGACCCGGATTCCGAACACGTCGAGCTGATCGAGAACGCCCGCAACGAACTGATCGAGGGCATCATCGCCGAGTCCGAGGACGAGACGCTGATGGACCGGTACCTGTCCGGCGAGGACGTCGAGGTCGACACGCTCGTCGAGGACCTGGAGAAGGCCGTGGCCCGGGGCAGCTTCTACCCGGTCATCGGCGCGTCCGGGGTCACCGGGCTCGGCGCCGCCGAGCTGCTGGAGGTACTGACCAGCGCGTTCCCGTCGCCGACGGAACACACGGTGCCGGCGGTCGCCACCCCCGACGGCACGCCCGTCGACCCGCTGACCTGCGACCCGGAGGGGCCCCTGGTCGCGGAGGTGGTGCGCACCACGATCGACCCGTACGTCGGCAGGGTGTCGCTGGTCAGAGTGTTCTCCGGGACGCTGCGGCCGGACACGGTGATCCACGTGTCCGGGCACGGGATGGCCGAGCGCGGGCACGACGACCACGACGTGGACGAGCGGCTCGCCCACCTGTACTCGCCGCTCGGCAGCCAGATGCGGCCGGTGGAGTTCGCGGTCGCCGGGGACATCTGCGCGCTCACCAAGATCGGCTCGGCGGAGACCGGCGACACGATCTCGCTGAAGGACAGGCCGCTGCTCGTCGAGCCGTGGGAGATGCCGGAGCCGCTGCTGCCGGTCGCCGTCCAGGCCAAGACACGGTCGGACGAGGACGCGCTGGCCAAGGGCCTGAGCCGGCTGGTGGCCGGCGACCCGACGCTGCGGCTGGAACGCAACGCCGAAACCCACCAGCTGGTGCTGTGGTGCATGGGCGAGGCGCACGCGGACGTGGTACTCGACCGGCTGCGCGGCCAGGGCGCCGACCTGGAGACCGTGCCGGTCAAGGTCGCGCTGCGGGAGACGTTCGCGACCCCGGCCAAGGGGCACGGCCGGCACGTCAAGCAGTCCGGCGGGCACGGGCAGTACGGCGTGTGCGACCTCGAGGTGGAACCGCTCCCGTCCGGCGGCGGCTTCGAGTTCGAGGACAAGATCTTCGGCGGCTCCGTGCCCAACCAGTTCATCCCCTCGGTCGAGAAGGGGGTGCGGGCGCAGATGGAACGCGGCCTGGTCGCGGGGTATCCGGTCGTGGACATCAAGGTCCGGCTGGTCGACGGCAAGGCCCACTCGGTGGACTCCTCCGACGCGGCCTTCCAGACGGCCGGCGCCCTCGGGCTGAAGGAGGCCGCCAAGGCGGCCAAGCTGGTACTGCTGGAACCCGTGTACGAGGTGCAGGTCCTCATCCCCGACGTGCACGTCGGCTCGGTGATGAGCGACCTGTCCACCCGCCGCGGCCGCGTCCTGGGCACCGAACCGGTCGGCGGCGAGCGCACCGCCGTCCGCGCCGAGGTACCCGAGATGGAACTGGTCCGCTACGCCATCGAACTCCGCGGCATGAGCTCCGGCACCGGCACCTTCACCCGCAAGTTCGCCCGCTACGACGCCATGCCCGACCACATCGCCCAGAACATCATCAAGGAACAGCAGTCCGACTCCTGACCCACCGGACGGGGCCGCCGGCACACCGCCGGCGGCCCCTCCCGTACCTCACGGCCCGGTGCTCCCCGCGCCCACCGGCCCGCGCCGGCTACCGGAACCGCCCGAACACGTCCTCCTCGATCGCCCGCAGGTCGATCTCCACCGGCCCGGGGAACTCCGTGCGCAACACGGCATCGTGCTGGCCGACGATCTCGTACTCCGCCGAATCCGGATCGGTCAGGCGGTGCTCGACCACCCGGAGCGGATCGATCTCCACCCGCCAGTACGCCGGGATTCCGGCGCGCGCGTACGCCCTGAGCTTGATCACGCGGTCGTAGGAGAGAGTGCCAGGCGACTCGATCTCCACCGCCAGGGCGACGTCGGCACCCGTGAGCCGGTAGCCGCGATGGGGTGGCAGCCAGTCCCGGACGCTGACGACGATGTCCGGCCGGTAGTAGCGCGGCCGGTCCACGACGACGTCGAGATCGTGACTGATGTCGTGGCGCTTGCCGAGGGACGCGTTCAGCGCAGCCTCGATCGCGTACTCAACTTTCTGATGCTCCCTGGTGGGGGATGGGGACACGAGCAGGCTCCCGTCGTCGATCTCGATCTTGAGCTTTTCGTCGAGACCGAGCGCGTCGAGGTCTGCCACCGTCCAGGGGCCGTCATGGTGGAGCAACGCCTCATACAAGGCGTTGGCGGCAGGCAACGGCGCTTCCGCGGTGGCGCTTGTCATCGGCACTCCTTTCGTGGGGTCCGTTTCATGCTCGTCCGACATGTGTGTCCCCTTCACGATACGAGCCGGTGATCTTCGAACGCAAGATCGAAAGTGCCTCATCAAAGGGTACGGCGGGTGGGTGGTTTGATGGCGCGGTGGAGCGGCGGAGGGTACTTGCGGGGGGTGCGCTGGGGGTTGGGGGCGCCCTGGTCGGGGCCGCTGGCGGGGTGGCGGTGGAGCGGGAGCTGCCCCGGCACGGGCGGTCGGCGCGGCCAGGTGGGCCGGTGGCCGAGGCGGTGGAGACGCGGGTGCTGTGGCGGGGCGGGGCGGACGGGAACCGGCTGTACCTGACGTTCGATGACGGCCCGGACCCGCGGTGGACGCCGCGGGTGCTGGACATGCTGGCCGCGCACGGGGTGACGGCGACGTTCTTCATGGTGGGCCGGCGGGCCGAGCGGCATCCCGACCTGGTACGCCGGGTGGTGGGCGCCGGGCACGCGATCGGCAGCCACACGTACCGGCACACCGACCTGTCCGCCGCCTCACCCGACGACGTACGGGACGAGCTGGCCAGGGCGCACGAGGCGATCGCGCAGACCGCCGGCCGGCCGCCGGCGATGGTACGGCCGCCGTGGGGCCGCATCGACCCGGTCGGGATGCTGGCCGCCGCCCGGCACGCGTACCCGGTGGTGATGTGGTCGGCACAGATCACCGCACGGCACGTCGACCGCGACTACCGGCGTACCGTCGCCGAGCTGCGGCCGGGGGCGATCGTGCTGCTGCACGACGGCGGGCCCACGCCGACCGGCGCGCTGATGCGGGCGACCGGGCGGCTGCTCGACCACGCGGGCGCGAGGTACACGCTGGCCCCGGTCACCGACCTGCTGGCGCCGGCCCGCCACTGAGTCGGGTCAGCCGGACAGCGCGGTCCAGGCCTCGGCGAGCAGGGCACGGGTGTCGGCGAGCAGTTCGGGCAGCACCTTGGTCTGGCCGACGACCGGCATGAAGTTGGTGTCGCCGCCCCACCGGGGTACCACGTGCTGGTGCAGGTGCTCGGCGATGCCCGCGCCGGCGACCCCGCCCTGGTTGATGCCGATGTTGAAGCCGTGCGGGCCGGCGGCCTTGCGCACCGCGCGCATCGCGGTCTGCGTCATCGTGCCCAGCTCGACCAGCTCGTCGGCGTGCAGGTCGGTGAGGTCGGCGACGTGCCGGTACGGCACCACCATCAGGTGGCCGGAGTTGTACGGGTACAGGTTCAGCAGGGCGTACACCAGCGCGCCCCTGGCCACCACCAGACCGTCCTGATCGGACAGCGTGGGCGCGCGGCAGAACGGGCAGCCGGTCTCGTCGTCCGGCTTGCCCTCGCCGCGGATGTAGGCCATCCGGTGCGGGGTCCACAGCCGCTGGAAGGCGTCCGGCACGCCGGCGCCGTCCTGCTCCTCCAGCCCACCGGCCGTGGCGTTGTCCGAGGTCACGCCGGGTACGCCTCCGCGGTCGGCGGGTCGTTGCGGCGGGACGCGACCGTGTCCACGATCTCGCGGACGGCCTGCGCCACCGGGATGCCGTTGCGCTGCGAGCCGTCCCGGTACCGGAACGACACCGCGTCCTTGGCCACGTCGTCGTCCCCGGCGATCAGCAGGAACGGCACCTTGGCCTTGGTGTGGGTGCGGATCTTCTTCGGCATCCGGTCGTCGGCGGCGTCGACCTCGACCCGCACGCCCTCCGCCCGCAGCGCCTCGGCGACGGCCTCCAGGTGCGGCACGTGCGCGTCGGACACCGGGATGCCGACCACCTGCACCGGCGCCAGCCAGGCCGGGAACGCGCCCGCGTAGTGCTCCAGCAGGATGCCGAAGAACCGCTCCACCGAGCCGAACAGCGCGCGGTGGATCATGTACGGCCGCTTCCGGGTGCCGTCGGCGGCCTGGTACTCGATGTCGAACCGGACCGGCAGCTGGAGGTCCACCTGCAGGGTGGTCATCTGCCAGCGCCGCCCGATC
>JBJMIH010000076.1:0-49665 GCA_045806985.1 Mycobacteriales bacterium
ACACACTAAACCAACAATACCCAAAACCGAAAGCCTCCACCACGACACCCGCCGCCACGCGGGATGCCCCACGCCACCCACCGCCGCTGCGCGGGATGCCGCACGCCGATCGCCGGCACCGAGACCACGCCGCGCGGGATGCCGCACACCGCCCGCCGTCACCGTGACCGCTGCCGCCTCCCGGGTGCCGCACACCGCCCGCCGCCACCCGAGACCGCCGCCGCCTCGCCGGGTGCCGCACACGCCGCCCGCCGCCACCGTGACCACCGCCGCCGCGCGGGGTGCCGCACACCGCCCGCCGCACGCCGATTGCTGCCACCGTGACCGCCGCGGCCGCGCGGGTGCCGCACGCCGATTGCTGCCACCGTGACCGCCGCGGCCGCGCGGGTGCCGCATGCCGATTGCTGCCACCGTGAGCGCTGTGGGTTGGCGGGGGGGCGCGGGGGGTGTGGGCCTGACCGGCATAGCGGGTCATTGACGGTGGTGTCAGAGGCGGCATACTGGCAGTGTGAAGACGGCGATCCTCGGCGGCGGTCCGGGCGGGCTGTATCTCGCGATCCTGCTCCGCCAGGTGGACCCCGACGGCGAGGTGGTCGTCTTCGAGCGGAACGCTCCCGGCGACACGTTCGGCTTCGGGGTCGTCTTCTCCGACGAGGCGCTCGCCGCCGTGGCGGCCGCCGACCCGCCCAGCTACGCGGAGATCAGCGCGAGCTTCGCCCGGTGGGAGGACATCGACATCCACTACCGGGGCGAGCTGCTGACCTCGACGGGGCACGGCTTCGCCGCGCTGGCCAGGGTACGGCTGCTGGACATCCTGGCCCGGCGGGCCGCGGTCCTCGGCGCCGACCTGCGGTACCGGACCGAGGCGACCGCCGAGGACCTGCTGGCCGAGGGCCGCTACGACCTTGTCGTGGCGGCGGACGGCGCGAACAGCCGCACCCGAGCCGCGTACGCGGACGTCTTCCGGCCGGAGCTGGCGGACTGCCGTAACCGGTACATGTGGCTCGGGACGACGAAGGTCTTCGAGGCGTTCACGTTCCATGTCATAGGAACACCGGATGGCGTGTTTCGGTTGCACTGCTACCCGTACGACGCAACGACCAGCACGTTCATCGTGGAAACCGACCCGGACACCTGGCGACGGTCCGGATTGGACACCGCGCCGCCGGAGCGGTGCGCGGAGCTGTTCGCCGGCGCGCTGGACGGCCACCCGGTGATCAGCAACCGGTCGCGCTGGCTGACCTTCACCACCGTCCGCTGCCAGACCTGGCGGCACAGCCAGGACGGCGCCCACCTCGTCCTGCTCGGCGACGCCGCGCACACCGCGCACTTCTCGATCGGCTCCGGCACCAAGCTCGCGATGGAGGACGCCATCGCGCTCGCGTGGGCGATCCGCGAGCATCCCGGCGCGACCGAGGCCGCGCTCAAGGCGTACGAGGCGGAGCGGCAGCCCGCGATCGCCAGCGTCCAGCGGGCCGCGCAGGCCAGCCTGGAGTGGTTCGAGGGCATCGGCAGGTACGTCCGGCAGCACCCGCTCCAGTTCGCGTTCAACCTGCTCACCCGGTCGCGCCGGATCACCTACGACGAGCTGCGGCTCCGCGACCCGGACTTCGTGGCCGCCGTGGACTCGTGGTTCGCCGCCGAGCAGGGGTTGCGGCCGAGCCCGGGCCGGCCGCCGATGTTCTTGCCGTTCACGCTGCGCGAGCTGACACTGCCCAACCGGATCGTCGTCTCACCGATGGACATGTATCGCGCCGTGGACGGCACGCCGGGCGACTTCCACCTCGTCCACCTGGGCAGCCGGGCGGTCGGCGGCGCCGGCCTGGTGATGACCGAGATGGTGTGCGTGACCGCCGAGGGCAGGATCACGCCGGGCTGCGGCGGCCTGTACGCACCCGAGCACGTGCCGGCGTGGCGGCGGATCGTGGACTTCGTGCACGCCGAGACCGACGCGCGGATCGGCGTGCAGCTCGGGCACTCCGGGCGCAAGGGCTCCACGAAGCTGATGTGGCAGGGCATCGACCAGCCCCTGGAGGACGGCAACTGGCCGCTGGTCGCGCCGTCGCCGCTGCCGTACCTGCCCGGCATCAGCCAGGTGCCCGCCGAGCTCGACCAGTCCGGACTGGACGGTCTGCGGGACGCCTTCGTCGACGCCGCGCTGCGGGCGGAGGAGTGCGGATTCGACCTGCTGGAGCTGCACATGGGGCACGGGTACCTGCTGTCCAGCTTCCTCACCCCGGTCGCCAACACCCGCACCGACGCCTACGGCGGCGACCTGGCCGGCCGGGCCCGCTGGCCGCTGGAGGTGTTCGACGCGGTACGGGCGGCGTGGCCGGCGGGCAAGCCGATGTCGGTGCGGATCTCCGCGACCGACTGGGTGGACGGCGGGTTCGACGGCGACCAGGCGGTGGAGTTCGCCAGGATGCTCCGCGACCACGGCTGCGACCTGGTCGACGTGTCCACCGGACAGACCACGCCGGCGGCCCGGCCGGCGTACGGCCGCTCCTACCAGACCCCGTTCGCGGACCGGATCCGGCACGAGGCCGGCCTCCCGGTGGTCGCGGTCGGCGCGATCTCCTCCCCCGACGACGTCAACCAGATCATCCTGTCCGGCCGCGCCGACCTGTGCGCGCTCGCCCGCCCCCACCTGTACGACCCGTACTGGACGCTGCACGCCGCCACCGACTACGGCTGCGTCGGCCAGGGCGTCCGCTGGCCCGACCCCTACCTCGCCGGCAGCCGCAAACCCGTCACCGGCAAGGACACCCCGGCCAAGCCGCCCACCCGCCGCTTCACCCCACCGGCCCCGAACCCCCGACCGGCCCGCCGCTGGCGCCCATGAGGTCGGCGGGTCAGCGGTAGGGGCCGAAGTCGGGCGGGCGTTTCTCGGCGAAGGCGGTGTAGCCCTCCCTCGCCTCGTCGGTGGGGGTGAAGAGGGCGAGGCCGTCGTAGGCGAGGTGGGCCAGGCCGGCCTGGTGGTCGGTGTCGGCGTTGAAGGAGTGCTTGAGGAACTTGATCGCCGTGGGCGAGTACGAGGCGATCTTGCGGCCCCAGGCCAGCGCGGTGGGCAGCAGCTCCCCGGCCGGCACCACCTCGTTGACCAGGCCCCAGCGTTCGGCGGTGGCGGCGTCGTACAGGTCGAGCAGGAACCAGATCTGGCGGGCCCGCTTCTCGCCGACGACCCTGGCCAGGTACGCGGTGCCGAAGCCGGCGTCGAAGCTGCCGACCCGCGGGCCGGACTGGCCGAACCGGGCGTGCTCGGCGGCCACCGTCAGGTCGCACAGCACGTGCAGGACGTGGCCGCCGCCGACCGCCACGCCGTTGACGGCGGCGATCACCGGCTTGGGGATGTCCCGGATCAGGCGGTGCAGCCGTTCGATCTCGAACATCCCGCTCTCGGTGGGCCCGTAGTCGCCGGTGGCGGCCCGCTGCTTCTGGTCGCCGCCGGCGCAGAACGCCTTGTCGCCCGCGCCGGTCAGCACGACCGCCGCGACCGACCGGTCGGCCCAGGCGGCCCGGAAGGCGGCGATCAGCTCGTCCACTGTCCGGCCGCGGAACGCGTTGTACACCTCGGGCCGGTTGATCGTGATGACGGCGACGCCACCGTCGGCCACCTCGTAGGCGATGTCCTCGTATCCCATCAGTCCACCCGCACAGCGATCGCGGTGCCCTGCCCGACGCCGATGCAGGCGGCGGCCACGCCGATGCCACCGCCGCGCCGCCGCAGCTCGCGGCACAGTTCGATGACGATCCGGGGCATCGACGCGCCGAGCGGGTGCCCGTACGCGATGGCCCCGCCGTGCGGGTTCACCGCGTCCTCGTCGAGCTTGCCGTGCTCGCGCAGCCCGTGCAGCGTGGACAGCACCATCGCCGCGAACGCCTCGTTGATCTCCCACACGGCCACGTCCGCGTACGCCAGGTCGAGCCGGTCCAGCAGCTTGCGGATCGCCGGCACCGGGGCCACCGAGAAGCGCTCCGGCTCGATGCCCACCGTCACGCTCCCGAGCAGCTGGGCGAGCGGGACCAGGCCGAGGTCGCCGGCTGCCGCTGCGGTGCCGAGCAGCAGCGCGGCGGCCCCGTCGTTGAGCGGCGAGGCGTTGCCCGCGGTGACCGTCCCGTCCCGGCTGAACGCCGGCTTCAGCGCGGCCAGCTTCTCCGCCGAGGTGTCCGCCCTGATCGACTCGTCCCGCCGTACCCCGGCGACCTCCAGCACGTGGTCGTGCAGGCCCGCGTCCCAGGCGTCGGCCGCGAGCTGGTGGCTGCGCAGCGCCCACGCGTCCTGCTCGGCCCGGCCGATGCCGAGGTCGGCGGCGACCCGCTCGGCGCACTCCCCCAGCGAGGCGGTCCACCGGTCCGGGAAGCGCGGGTTGACCATCCGCCAGCCGACCGTGGTCTGGTGGATCGCCATCTGCTTCGGCAGCGCTTCGTCCGGTTTGGGCAGCACGTACGGCGCCCTGCTCATGCTCTCCACGCCGCCGGCCACGATCAGCCGCGCGTCGCCCACCGCGAGGGCTCTGCCCGCCTGGATCACCGCCTCCCCGCCGGACCCGCAGAGCCGGTTGACGGTGGCGCCGGGCACCGTGACGGGCAGGTCGGCGAGCAGCGCCGCCATCCTCCCGACGTTGCGGTTGTCCTCGCCGGCGCCGTTGGTGTCGCCGAGGATCACGTCGTCGAGCCGGTCGCCGAGGCCGGGGTGGCGGGCGGCGAGGCTGGCGACCGGGATGGCGGCGAGATCATCGGTCCGCACCCCGGACAGACCACCGCGGTACCGGCCGAAGGGCGTGCGTACCGCGTCGAGCAGGTAGGCGTCCATGACCCCATGTTTTCGCTGTGCTGTTACGGTCGTCAACGACCCACCCTGGGAGGCGTCATGCCGCATACCTGCCTCGTCACCGGCGCCGGCCGCGGGATCGGCCGTGCGGTGGCGACGAGGCTGGCGGCCTCGGGGCACCGGGTGGCGCTCACCGCGCGCAGCGCCGGCGAGCTGGACGTGACGGCGGCGGCCTGTGCCGGCGAGACCCTGGTCATCCCCGCCGACCTGACCGCCGACGGCGCGGTCGGGCAGGTGTTCGACACGGTCGAGAAGGCGTGGGGCGGGGTGGACGTGCTGGTGGCGAACGCCGGCGTCGCCCAGTCCGCGCCGCTGACCGGGACCACCGACGAGCTGTGGAACGCCGCCCTCGCGCTCAACCTCACCGTCCCGTTCCAGTGCCTGCGCCGGGCCACCCCCGGCATGGTCGAGCGGGGGTACGGCCGGGTGGTCGTGGTGGCCTCGGTCGCCGCCAAGCACGGTGAGCCGTACCTGGCCGCCTACACCGCCTCCAAGCACGGCGTGCTCGGGCTGGTGCGGTCGGCGGCCGCGGAGCTGTCCCAGACCGGGGTCACGGTGAACGCCGTGTGCCCGGCGTACGTGGACACCTCCATGACGGAACGCTCGGTGGCCCGGCTGGTCTCGCTGACCGGCCGCGATCCCGCCGAGCTGCTGCGGTTGCTGGAACGCAAGCAACCGATCGGAAGACTGATCAACGTTGAGGAGGTGGCCGACGCGGTGGAGTTCTGCGTCAAGGGCACTGACGCCTTCACCGGATTGGGTCTCGACGTGGCTGGCGGTGCGATCCAATCATGATCGAAAGGGTGAACGCGGAGGGTCTGCCACAACCGTCGGGGTTCTCGCACGCGGTCGTCGCCACCGGCGGCCGGCTGGTGTTCCTCGCCGGACAGACGGCACTGGACGGATCGGGCACGGTGACGGGGACCGGCATCGTCGCCCAGTTCGGGATGGCGCTCGGCAACCTGCTGAGCGCGCTGCGGGCGGCCGGCGGCGCGCCGTCCGACCTGACCCGGATAACGGTGTACGCGGTGGATCCGGAGGACTACCGCGCGCACGCATCCGAGCTGGGCGCCGTCTGGCGCCGGCTCGCCGGCCGGGAGTACCCGGCGATGGCGCTGATCGGGGTCACCCGGCTCTGGGATTCCGACGCGCTCGTCGAGATCGACGGGTTCGCGGTCCTGCCATGATGCCGGGGCCGCGGGTCACGCGTCCTCGACGCTGAGCAGCAGCCGCTTGAGCAGGGTCGCGAGTTGGACCTGCTCATCGGGGTCGAGGACGCGGACCAACGCGTCCTCCACGGTGCCGATCCGGTCGATGCCGCGCCGCCACGCCTCGCGGCCCTTCCGGGTGAGCTCGACCAGCACCCGCCGGCGGTCGGTGGTGTCGTGCAGCCGGCGGACGTACCCGACCCGCTCCAGCGCGTCCAGCCGGCCGGTCATCGCGGCCGGCGAGAGCAGCAGCGCGCCGGCCAGCTCGGTCGGTGTGGAGCGGTACGGCGCGCCGCGGCCGGCCAGCTGGTGCAGGGTCTTGAACTCGCCCAGCTGCATACCCTCCTCGGCGATCAGGGCCTGCTGGCTCTGCCGCAGGTGGTGGACGAGTTTCTGCATTCGGGTGACGACCGCCTCCACGGTGGGATCGAGCTGCGGCAGTTCGGGCTGCCACTGGCGGATGTGCCGGTCGACCGAGTCCTCTCGCACGCCCGCCACTGTACCAACTGAGCTTCACCGCCTTTAATTTTCGTTGCGCGATATTTTGGCGTCGAAGTAAGCTGGCCGCCATGACCGAGCTGCTCGCGATCCGCGACTACCGCTGGTACTGGCTGGGCCGCACCGTCTCCGGCCTCGGCGACGCCGTCGTCCCGGCCGCGCTCGCGCTCGCCGTGGTGATCGCCACCGGCTCGGCCAGCGCACTCGGCCTGGTACTGACCTGCGCGCTGGTCCCCCGGCTGGTGCTGCTGCCGCTGGGCGGCGCCGCGGCCGACCGGATCTCCCGGCGGGCCGTCCTGCTCGCCGCCGACCTGGTGCACTGCGGCGTCCAGCTGGGTACCGGGCTGCTGCTGCTCGCCGGGCACGTCAACCTGCCGGCGATCGCCGCGCTGGCGGCGGCCGGCGGGGTGGCCACCGCGTTCGCCAGCCCGGCCACCGGGCCGCTGGTCGCCGACGTGGTACCGGCGGACGGCCCGCGCCAGCAGGCGAACGGCTTCATGGGCGTGTCGCGCAGCGTGGCCAGCGTGCTCGGGCCGTCGGTGGCCGGCGCGTTCGTGCTCACGGTCGGGCCGGGCTGGGCGTTCGTGCTGGACGCGGCCAGCTTCGTGATCGGTGCGATCACGCTGGCGGCGATCCGCCCGGCGGCCCGCGAGACGGTCGGCGAGGTACGCCAGCCGCTGCGGCGCGACCTGGTGGAGGGCTGGTCCGAGCTGCGCCGGCACCGCTGGTACTGGACCAACCTGGTCGGGCACGCCACGTGGAACTTCGGGTACGGCGTGCTCCAGACACTCGGGCCGGTGGTGGCGGTCCGCGCGCTCGGCGGCAAGGGCGCGTGGATCCTGATCCTGGAGGCGGGCGCGATCGGGGTGCTGGTCGGCTCGCTGCTCGCGGTCCGGGCCCGGCCGCGCCGCCCGCTGGTCGCCGCGAACCTCGGGCTGGCCCTGCTCGTGCTGCCGCTGGCGCTGGCGGCCGCGTCGGCGCCGGCCTGGGCGGTCGCGGTGGCGATGGCCGCCGGCCAGGGCGGCGTCGGCTACCTCAACCCGATCTGGTCCACCACCATGCAGCGGCACATCCCGGCCGCCGCACTGTCCAGAGTGGACGCGTACGACTGGCTGGTGTCGCTGGGCGCGATGCCGCTCGGCCTGGCCCTGGCCGGCCCGGCCGCCGCCGCGACCGGCACCGCCGCCCCGCTGCTGCTGGCCGCCGTCCTGGTCGCCGCGACCAGCCTGGGCGTGCTCGCCGTCCGCGACGTCCGCGACCTCCCCGGCATCCCCGCCGTACCCGAACCCGCCGTACCCGAACCCGCCGAGCCCGCGCTGGCGGCCGAACCCACCTGACCAGCCCCGCTCCGCTGATGCGGAAAAGCGGAGTCAGGCGGGGGTGAGGATGCGGGTGACGTGGCGTTGGCCGGGGTCGCGGAGGAAGCCGGAGAGGTCGGCGAAGAGATGGCGGGCCTGCTCGGCGTTCCAGCGGGCGGGCAGGAGTTCGGCGGGCAGGCCGGGGTCGAGGTACGGGAGGCGGCGCCAGTCGGTGAGCGCCGTGACGTAGTCGGCGAAGGCCTGCTGGTCGCTGCCGCCGTCCCGACGCCAGCGGTCCACCGTCGGGGCGTACCGGTCGAGCCACTCGCCGTAGCTGCGTTGCAGTCCGTCCAGGTCCCACCAGCCAGCGACCGCCTCGGCGGGCGGCGCGAAGTCGACGTAGTCGGCGCGGAACAGGTGCACGTAGTGGTCGAGGCCGTGCGCCAGCAGCGTGCCGCGGGCCTCCTCCAGCAGGTGCGCGGGAGCGACCCAGACACCCGCCGCGGTGGTGCCGAAACCCAGCCAGGTGAGCTGGGAGCGGAGCAGGTGGCGGCGCTCCCGCTCGGACTCCGGCACCGAGAAGACGGCGAGCACCCAGCCGTCGGCGAGCCGGGCGGACGGGGCGCGGCCGAAGATCCGCCGGTCGCCCTCGGCGAACATCCGCTCGCCCGCCTCGCTCAGCGCGTATCCGGGCACCCCGCCGCGCCGCTCCGGCGCCACCGTGCCGCGCCGCTTCAGCCGGGAGATCGCCGAGCGCACCGCCTGGGCGTCCACGTCCAGCTCGGCCAGCAGGGTGATCAGGTCGGCGATGGCGATCCAGCCACCCAGTGGCCGCAGGTGGGCGCCGTACACGGTGAGGATGAGCGAGCGGGGCCGCTGCGTCGGGTTGACCATCGACGCATACGGTAGCGAAGCGGCGACGCCTCAGCGCAGCGCGCGGTCCACCAGCTGCTCGGACAGCCGCCACAGCCGCGCGCGGGTCTCCACCTCGTACGCCTGCGGCAGCGCGCTCGCCTCCTCGAGCTGGTCGAAGTACAACCCGGAAACCTCCTCCAGCTCCGGGTCGGCGACCAGCCGCTCCACCGAGGCCGCGCCCTCCTCCACCGTGCTGATCGTGTGGACGCGCGCCTCGGCCACCATCCGCGTCGGCATCAGCGACGCCGGGTGTACCGCGTTCACCGTCACCCCGCTGCCCTCCAGCCGGGCGGCCAGCTCGAAGGTGAACATGATCTGCGCGAGCTTGCTCCGCCGGTACGCCTTCATGCCGTCGTAGGACCGCTCCAGCATCACGTCCTCGAAGTCGATCGGCTCCTGGCCGACCGAGGAGACGTTGACGATCCGGGCCGGCGCGGACTTCTCCAGCAGCGGCAGCAGCTGCCGGCTGAGCAGGAACGGCGCCAGGTAGTTGACGGCGAAGCGCAGCTCGTACCCGTCGGCGGACTCCTGCCGGCCGGAGCCGGGCGCGCCGAAACCTATCCCCGCGTTGTTGACCAGCACGTCCAGCCGCTCGTGGGCGGCGGCGACCTCGTCGGCGAGCCGGCGGGTCTCGACGAGCGACGACAGGTCGGCGAGGTACCCGACCCCGCCCGGCACCTCGGCGAGCGTCTCATCCAGTTTGGCCTGGTTCCGCCCGTGCACCAGCACCCGCGCGCCGTGCTCGGCCAGGTCGGCGGCGACGCGACGGCCCAGCCCGTCGGTGGCCCCGGTGATCAGGATCGTCTGCTCGTTCAGCGCTCGCATATCCCCATCATTGCCATGCTCTAGTCTCGCCCGCATGCCTGACACGGGGATTGTGATCGGCGTCGACGCCGGCGGCACCCACACCAGGGCGCTGTGCGCCGGCGCGGACGGCGAGGCGCGCGGCACCGGCCAGGGCGGCGGCGGCAACCCGGTGTCCAACGGGGTGGCCGCGGCGGTCGAGCACGCCACCGAGGCGGTACGGGCGGCGCTGGCCGGCACCGACCCGGCCGCGGTGGCGCACGTGCTGGTCGGCCAGGCCGGGTACGGCACGGCCGCCGGCCGGGAGGTCGCCGGCACGCTGCCCGGCCGCTGGGCCGAGCTGGGGCTGACCGCGCCGGTGACGGTGGTCACCGACATCGAGGTGGCGTACGCGGCGGGCAGCCCGGACCCGGACGGCGTGCTGGTGCTGTCCGGCACCGGCGCGGTCGCCGCCGAGATCAGGGCCGGTACCCGGGTGCGGCAGGTGGACGGGCACGGCTGGCTGGTCGGCGACGAGGGTTCCGGGTTCTGGCTGGGCCGGGAGGCGGTGCGGGCGGCGCTGGCCGCGCTGGACGGCCGCGGGCCGGCGACCGCGCTCACCGAGCCGGTGGCGGCGGCGCTGGCCGCGGAGCCGACGCTGCGGTCGCTGGTCCCGGCCGTGTACGCGGGCGCGCCGATCCGGCTGGCCGGGCTCGCGCCGCTGGTCTCCGAGGCGGCGGCGGCCGGCGACCCGGTGGCCGCCGGCATCGCCGCCACGGCCGCGGAGGCGCTGCTGGTCACGGCCGGCGCGCTGGAGCCGGGCCGGTACCGCCGGGCGGTGCTGGCCGGCAGCGTGCTGCTGTCGCCGGGGCCGGTGGCGGCGGCGGTGCGGACCGGCCTGCGGGAGCGGTTCGGGCTGGACGTGCGTGATGCCGGTCACGGCGCGGGCGGCGCGGCGGCGCTGGCCCTCTACCGTCATACCGGCGCGCCCGTACCTGAAGAGGTCCACCGAAGGCTCACGTCCTGTTGAGTACTTTGACCCGTACCGTGGGGCAACATGCGGGCAAGGATGGCGCGTGTTACCACGTGTCGGGAGGTGTGGCGGATGAGACGGGGGCTGGCGATCCTCGCGGTGACCGCGCTGGGTGCGGTCACCGTCTCGGCCTGTAGCGGCGGCGGCAGCGGCAAGGCCAGGGACGCGGCGAGCGCGTTCCTGGCGGCATGGGCGAAGGGCGACACGGCTGCCGCGGCGCGCCGGACGGACAGCCCTACGGCCGCGAAGACCGCGCTCGACCAGGTGAAGGACGCCCTCGAGGCGTCACCGACCGCCAGCAAGCTCACCGTGGGCGACGTCTCGACCTCGCACGGCAGGGGCACCGCCCGGTACCGGGCCACCTGGTCGATCGGCATGGCCACACCCTGGCAGTACGCCGGCAGTCTCGCGCTGGTCAAGAAGAAGGACTGGACGGTCCACTGGCAACAGTCCGACGTCCACCCGAAGCTGCGCGCCGGCGACCGGCTGTCGGTCACCCGCACCCTGCCCGACCGGGCCTCGATCCTGGACGCGACCGGCCAGCCGCTGTTCGCGTCCACCGACGTGGTCAAGGTCGGCGTGGTACCCGGGCAGGTGGCGGACCCGGCCGCGTTCACGCAGGCGGTGTCGCCCGCGCTGGCCCAGTTCGGGGTGACCGCCGACGACGTCACCAAGGCGGCCACCAACCCGCACAAGGACCAGTACATCCTGATCGTCACCCTGCGGGCCACCGACTACGCCAAGATCCGGAACCAGATCCACGAGGTGCCCGGCCTCCAGTTCCGCAACGACAAGAAGCTGCTCACCCCCACGCCCAGCTTCGGCCAGCCGCTGCTCGGCAGGGTCGGCGACGCGACCGCCGACATCGTCAGGCAGGAGCCCGACCTCCGCCCCGGCGACCAGGCCGGGCTGTCCGGCCTGCAACGGATCTACGACACGCAGCTCGCCGGCAAGGCCGGCGGCCGGATCGACGCCAAGCCGGCGTCCGGCAACATCACCGTCAACCTGGCCACCATCCAGCCCAGGCCGGGCACGCCGCTGAAGACCACGCTGGACCTGAAGGCGCAGGCCGCCGCCGAGAAGGCGCTGACCACGGTGGGCCAGCAGGCCGCGATCCTGGCGATCAGGCCGTCCACCGGCGAGGTCGTCGCGGTCGCCAACAGCGCGGGCGTGACCACCAACATCGCGCTGTCCGGGCGCTACCCGGCCGGCTCCGACTTCAAGATCATCAGTGCCGCGGCGGCGCTGGACGGCGGGGCCGCCAAGCCCACCGACCCGGTGGCCTGTCCCGGCACGATCACCGTCGGCAAGGTCTTCCAGAACGAGAACCAGTTCGACAAGGGCACCGTGCCGGTCCGGATGGCGTTCGCCTTCTCCTGCAACACCTCGTTCATCGCGCTCACCGGCAAGCTGCCCAAGGACGCGGTGCCGACGATGGCGGCCCGGTTCGGCATCGGCACCGAGTGGCAGCTCGGCGTCGACAACTTCGGCGGCTCGGTGCCGGTGCCCGCCGACGACACCGAGCGGGCCGCCGACACCATCGGCCAGGGCAAGGTGCAGGTCAGCCCGCTCGCGATGGCGCTGGTCGCGGCGACCGTGGTGAAGGGCGCCACGCCGGTGCCGACGCTGGTCGCCGGGCACCCCGGCACGCCGAAGAAGCCGCCGCCGGCCCCGCCTGCCGCCGTGCTGCCGTCGCTGCGCGACTTCATGCGCGCGGTCGTCACCGACGGCACCGCCACCGACCTCAAGGCGCTGCCGGGCGGTGTGTCCGGCAAGACCGGCACCGCCGAGTACGGCACCGACGTGCCGCCGCGGTCGCACGCCTGGTTCGTCGGCTTCCGCGGTGATCTCGCGTTCGCCGTGCTCGTGGTGGACGGCCAGTCGAGCCACAAGACCGCGGTGCCGGTGGCGAAGGCGTTCCTCACGGGGTTCTGATGCGCCTGGTCGGCCGCCTGCTCTCCGCCGCGTGGAACCGGCTCGGCGACGTCGTGTACGCCGCCGGCATCCTGCCGTTCTTCGCGGTCGACGGCTTCTACGCGGTCCAGAACCACAGCGGCTGGGAGCGGCTGCTCGGCCTGTGCGGCATGGCGGTGATCCTCACCTCGCTGCCGCGCCGGCGGTCCCGGGTGGCCACCGGCGTGGTGGCGGTCGCGGTGTCGGTCGCCACCACGGTCGTGCTCGGCCTCCGCGACACCCCGGCGCGGCCGCACGAGTGGGGCATCGGCGAGATGCTCGCGCTGGTGGTGCTCACCATCGGCGTCATCCGGTACTGCCGGACCCGCACCGCGGTCACGCTGGGCGGCGCGCTGGTGCTGGCCACCGTCGCCCAGCCGCTGCGGGACGGGCTGCGGGTGGGGTTGCCGGTGGCGGTGTTCGTGTCGCTGCTGGTCGGCGTCGCGCTGGTGTACGCGCTGCACCAGCGGTACTCCGACGACCGGCGGGCCAGGGCGGTGGCCGCGGTACGGCAGTCCGAGCGCCTCGAGCTGGCCCGCGACCTGCACGACTTCCTCGGCCACTACGTGACAGGGATCGTCGTGCAGGTGCAGGCGGCCAGGAAGGTGGCGGCCAGCCGGCCGGAGGCGGTCGAGCCGATCCTGGCCACCATCGAGCAGGCCGGCGTCGACGCGCTCACCTCGATGCGGCGGATGGTCGGGGTGCTGCGCGCGGACGAGGACAGCGCCCGGCCGCTCACCGGCGTGACCGAGATCCGCCAGCTGCTCGACCGGTTCCGGGAGGCAGGGCCGGACGCCTCCCTGCTGGTCGACCCCGAGCTGGGCACGCTGCCGCCGGAGGCGGCCA
This sequence comes from Mycobacteriales bacterium, assembly GCA_045806985.1. Lineage (GTDB taxonomy): Bacteria > Actinomycetota > Actinomycetes > Mycobacteriales > JBJMIH01 > JBJMIH01. The sequence continues at coordinate 13,366 of JBJMIH010000076.1, forward strand.
CCACCCTGCACCGGATCGTCCAGGAGGCGCTCACCAACGTGCGCCGGCACGCCCCGGACGCGCAGGCGGTGCGGGTACGCGTGGACAGGGTGGCCGGCGGCGTGGAGGTCCGCGTCGGCAACGACGGCGGCCAGTCCCACCGGCGCAGGCTGCTGCCGTCCGGCGGCTTCGGCATCGTCGGCCTCACCGAGCGGGTGGAGGCCCTCGGCGGCTGGCTGCGCGCCGGCCCGGCCGAGCGCGGCGGCTGGGAGGTGGTCGCCCACCTGCCCTGCTAGCGATCCACCGCGGCAGGGTCGGCAAGGTCGGTCAGGTCGCGCTCGTACCAGGTGCCCGGCTTGCCGCCGACGTCGGCGGGATCGGCCGGGCCGACCGCGACGAACCCCGCCTTGGTCAGCACCTTCTGTGAGGCGACATTGGCGAGGGAGGTGGCCGCCCGCAGGGTGCGCAGCCCGTGCCGCTCCACCGCCAGCCCGCACAGCTCCCGGACGGTCGCGGTCGCCACGCCGCGGCCGGCGACGGCCTCCGCGACCCGGTAGCCGACGTCGGCGGCGCCGTCCTTGAGGTCGTACAGGTTGAACCGGCCCAGGACCGAGCCGTCCCCGTCGACGAGCACGTAGAAGGCGCAGATGCCGGCCTCCTGTTCGGCCAGCAGGGCGCGGTACCGGTCAGCGAACCGGTCGAAGTACTCGTCGCCGCGGTCGAAGATGAAGGCGGCGAAGTAGGCGCGGTTCGCCAGCTCGAAGGCCAGGACCGCCGGGGCATGGGCGGCGTTCAGCGCTTGCAGTTCGGGCACCGTTCAACCGTAAGCGTCAGGTAAAGGCAATTACGGTGGCGAGCCAGCCGGTGGCGGCCGTGCTGCCGCTCGCGGTGAAGCTCCCGGTGCCCGGCGGGATCTGGAACGCCCTGGCCAGCGCGTTGCTGCCGACCGTGTATGTGGTGAGCCCGGTCCAGCCGGATCCCCAGGTGACCGACGTGCCGCCGAACAGCGCGGCGACGCCGAACACGAACTCCGACGCGCGGGACGTGGTGCCGCTCGGCCCGGAGCTGTACGTGCCGCCGGTGCCGGCCGCCGCCGCGTGCCGGTCCACCGTGCTCACCCCGGACACCTCGTCGGCGGTGATCCGGTAGGTGGCCGCCGACGGGAAGCTGACCGTGATCTTCGCCCCGGCCGCCAGCCCGGTCGCCGCCACCCCGGACAGCACCACCAGCCGGTCGCCGGCGGCGTCCGCGACGTCGCTGGCCACGGTGAGCGCGTCGCCAGCGTCGTCGGTGCCGCTGACCGTGCCGGCGCCGGTGCCGGTGAGCTGCACGGCGACCGCCATCAGGTGGCCGGAGCCGACCCCGCCGGTGCGCCAGACCTGCACGTATCCGGACGTGTGGACGCTGGTGGAGTAGTTGGTGGCGATCTGGTTGACGTACACCGCCGGCGTGCCGCCCCCGCCGCCCGAGGTGACGGTGACCGACCGCTGCGCGGTGCTGACCAGGCCGCCGGTGTCCTTCACGGTCAGCGTGACGGTGAACGTGCCGGCCCCGGAGTACGTGTGGCTCGCGGTCGCCGCCGACTGCGGCCCCACCACGGTGCCGTCGCCGAAGTCGAACGTGTACGCCAGCGCCTGCCCCTGCGGGTCCGAGGACCCGGAGCCGTTCGCGGTGACCGGCAGCGGGGCGGTCCCCGACGAGGGCGACACGGACAGCGCGGCGGTGGGTGCCTGGGCCGCCGCCGACACGCTCACCGAGCCCGTCGCGGTGCCGGTCAGGCCGCCGGTGTCCCGCACGGTCAGGGTGACCGTGAACGTGCCGGTGGCGCCGTAGGTGTGGGTCGCGGTCGCCGCCGACTGCGGCCCGACCACGGTCCCGTCGCCGAAGTCGAAGGTGTACGTCAGCGCCTGCCCCTGCGGGTCCGAGGACCCGGAGCCGTTCGCGGTGACCGCGAGCGGCACCGTCCCGGACGACGGCGTCACCGACAGCGCCGCCGCCGGCGGCTGCCCGGTCCCGCTCGGCTGGTACTCGTACCCGCCCAGGTCGTCGTAGCCGCGCGGGCCGGTGCCGTGGTTGGGCACATTGGGGTCGTCCACCCTGGCGTTGCCGAGCACGTCGGTGACCTGCGCGCCGGAGACGCCGGAGTCGGCGGTGTCGATGGCCGGCGAGGTGCCGGTGAGCCGCAGGTCCCAGCCGGCCGCGTTGGCGAACCGCGGGTCGGCCTGCTTGCCGCTCGCCTCCTGCCCGGTGGCCTGCTGCATCGCGGCGAGCGAGGAGTAGGAGGAGCCGAAGACGTACATCGTCCCGGACTTCGTCAGCCAGACCAGGTTGTGGTCCACGGTGGTGGTCGGCGGCGCGGAGTCCCAGATACCGATGTTGCCGGCCCGCCGGCTGCACGCGATGCCCTGGTAGGCCGGGTAGACGGCGTTGTCGACGGCGACGTTGTTCATGACCGTGTAGTGGCCGGAGGTGCCCTCGACGTTGATCCCGCTCGTGCAGTTGCGGTAGACGGTGTTGCCGATCAGCCGCCCGCCGGTGACGTTGAGGTCGTCGATGCCGTGGTCGCCGTTGTCGTAGGTGACGTTCTCGGCCGCCAGGTTGTTGTCGCCGCCAGGGTAGAACTGGATGCCGGAGTCCTCGTTGTCGTGTGTCACGTTGCGCAGCACGCTGTTGCCGGAGCCGATCACGTTGATGCCGTTGGCGTTGCGCTGCCAGCCCTGCGCGTTGAGGCTGGACTCGTTGTCGGTGACCTGGTTGCCGGTCGAGCCGCTGCCCAGGTAGATGCCGGTGTCCGAGTTGTGCTCGGTGACGTTGCGGCGGACCGTCGAGGCGGTGGTGCCGGACAGGTAGATGCCGGCGGCGGTCTGGCTCCGCTGCGGCTGCCCCGCGTAGGTGACCGTGTTGTTCTCCACGGTCACGTTGCTGGAGGAGCTGACGTAGATCCCGTACGCGGTGGTGCCGGTGACCGTGAACCCGTGCAGCGTCACGTACTGCCGGCCGGACAGCACGAACCCGTACAGCCCGCCGGTGACGGTCACCGCCGCGCCGGGCGCGGCCTGGAACACGATCGGGCTGCCGGCGGTGCCGGAGTTGGCGACCGACACGGTGCCGGTATAGGTGCCTGCGGCGACCTGGACGGTCTGCCCGGCCTGGGCCACGTTCCCGGCCTTGACCAGCGTGCAGTACGGCTGGGTCTGGGTGCCCTGGCCGCTGTCGGAGCAGTTCGCGCCGCCGACGTACACGGTCGTCGCCAGCGCCTCGGCCGCCGGCATGGCGGCCGGCGCGAGCGGCACCGCGACGCCCAGGCCGGCGAGCGCGCCGGCGAGGAGGATGGTGGCCGATGTACGCATGTCCTGCCCACTCTCGAGGTCTGCCCCTGCCTCGGGTTCCATACTTCCCCCTCCGCCCCGTGAACACCTGATGCATCCGGCGTAACTCCGAGGGTGACCACGTACGATCTCCGGTCAGTCACCGCCACCCAGGCGGGGACGTATCACCCCAAGGAGGGCCACGGATGACTCCGCGCCCGAGACGCTGGCTGGCCGCCGGCACGATCGCGGCGGGACTCGCCGCCGTGCTGGTCCCGGCGGCGGCCAGCGCCACCACCCCGTCCACCCAGTACTACGTGTCGCTCGGCGACTCCCTGTCGATCGGGATCCAGCCCGGGCCGGACGGCCACAACCGGCCGACCGACCAGGGCTACGCCGACGTCCTGTACACCACGCTCAAGGCGAAGAACCCGAACCTCACCCTGGTCAAGCTGGGCTGCTCCGGCGAGACCACGACCACGCTGCGGCACGGCGGGATCTGCGCGTATTCCGGCGCCAGCTCGCAGCTCGACGCGGCGGCGAAGTTCATCAGGGCGCACCGCCGCCAGGTCGCCTACGTCACGCTCGACATCGGCGCGAACGACGTCGACGGCTGCGCCACCGGCGGCAGCGTCGACCTGGGCTGCGCGGTGAAGGGCGTCGCCACGGTCGCCGGCAACCTGCCGGTGATCACCACCACGCTGCGGATGGCGGCGTTCGGCGGGCCCGCCCGGTTCGCCGGCATGAACTACTACGACCCGGTGCTCGCCACCTGGCTGACCGGCGCGTCCGGGCAGCGGACGGCGCGGCTGTCGGTGACGCTGACGCAGGGGCTCAACACGATGATGGGCCTGGAGTACCGGCTCGCCGGCTTCCGGGTGGCCGACGTGGCCGGCGCGTTCGACACGGCGAAGTTCTCGCCGACCGTGCCGCTGCCCGGCGCCGGGAACGTGCCGCTCAACGTGGCACGGATTTGCGCGTGGACGTACATGTGCGTGCCCGCCCCGGTGGGTCCGAACATCCACGCCACCCCGGCCGGGTACCAGGTGCTCGCCAGGGCGTTCGCCGCACAGCTCTAGACGCGGTACCCGAAGGGTCCGGCCGACGTCGTCCGTGCCGGACCTTTCGGCTTTCTTCGACACAGTGTAGAAATACACGGCGATGGACGACTACGAAGCGCGCGCCGCCACCCTCGTCGAGTCCGCGGTCGCCCGGCTCGCCGCCCGGAACGCCCTGACCGAGCGGCAGCTCCAGGAGATCACCGATACATTGCTCCGGCTGGCTGACCGCGTGGTGCCGCCGGAACTCCGCGCCGTGCTCGCCGACGCCGGCGAGCCCAGGTGACCGGGTCGCAGACCGGCGCGGTCGACAGCCGCAGCGCCAGGCAGAGCAGCGCCACGCCGACGATCCCGTCCAGCCAGTAGTGGTTGCCGGTGATCACGACCACCAGCGTCGTCGTCACCGGGTACGGGACGGCCAGCCAGCGCAGCCGCCGCCGGCGGGACAGCGTGACCACGCCCCACGCGACCAGCACCGCCCAGGCGATGTGCAGCGACGGCATGGCCGCGTACTGGTTCGAGTAGCCGTGCCCGGCCTGCTCCGGGTACGGGGTCGGCCCGATCAGCCGACCGGTGTCCAGCAGCGGGTGGCCCGGCAGCAGCCGGGGCGGGGCGAGCGGGTACGCCAGGTGGATGGCCAGCGCCGCGCCGGTGAGCAGGATCAGCGCGGCCCGCACCCGGGGCCACGCGGTCCGGTGCCGGAACCACACCCAGGCCAGGAAGACCCCGGTGACCGGGAAGTGGGCTGTGAGATAAAACACGTTCATCGCGTGGACCAGCCAGTGCGCGTGGAGCGCCAGGCGCTGGACCGAGGCCTCGCTCGGCAGCCCGAGCCAGCGCTCCAGGTGCCACACCGTGCTCGCGTGGCGGAGCGCCGGCGCGCCCACGTCGCCGGCCAGGTGCCGGCCCTGCCGGTAGGCCACGATCACGCCGACCATCAGCGCGGCCTGCCCGAGAGCGGCCGCGACGAGAGCCCCGGTCCACCGCCCCGGAACGGGTGGCGTGCCCGGCTCGCGCGCGGTGGCGGCGGATCGGTCCGCCGCCCGGGTCAGCAGCACGCTCACACTTCATCGGTAACACATGCGGTGAGCGCCCGCGCGTCCGCCATGATGGTTCCTCGATGACGACATTCGTGGAGTGGCTGCGCGCCGGGATCGATTCGAGGGCCCGCGAAGGCCTGCTGCGGCGCCTGAAGCCCAGGACAGCAGGGTCCAAAGCGGTAGATCTCGCGGGAAATGACTATCTGGGGCTGGCCGCTGACCCCAGGGTGGTGGCCGCCGCCGTGAGCGCCGCGCGGGAGTGGGGAGCCGGTGCGACAGCGTCACGCTTGGTAACCGGAACGACCGCCCTGCACGACGAGCTGGAGGAGGCGCTGGCGGACTTCTGCGGCCAGCCGGCCGCCCTGGTGTTCTCGTCCGGGTACCTGGCCAACCTCGGCGTGGTGACCTCCCTCGGCGGGCCGGACGCGCTGATCGTCTCCGACGCGCACAACCACGCCTCGCTGATCGACGGCTGCCGGCTGTCCCGGTCCCGGGTCGCCGTGGTGCCGCACGGCGACGTGGCCGCCGTGGACGCGGCGCTGGCCGGCCGTGCCGAGGCCCGCGCGCTGGTACTCACCGAGTCGATCTTCAGCGCGCTCGGCGACGCGGCGCCGCTGGCCGAGCTGGCCGCGGTGTGCGCGCGGCGGGACGCGGTGCTCGTGGTCGACGAGGCACACGGTGTCGGCGTGACCGGCGGCGGGCGCGGCTCGGTCGCGGCCGCCGGCCTGGCCGGCGCGCCGCACGTGGTGGTGACCGCGACCCTGTCCAAGGCGCTCGGCAGCCAGGGCGGCGTGGTGCTGGGACCGGCCGAGCTGCGGGAGTACCTGATCAACCGGGCCAGGACGTTCTTCTTCGACACCGGCCTGGCCCCGGCGGCGGCCGGGGCGGCGCTGGCCGCCGTGCGGATCGCGGCGGCCGAGCCGGACCGGGTCGCCCAGATCGCCACCACCGGCGCCCTGCTGGCCGGTGTCGTGGGCGTGCCCGCGCCGGCCGCCGCGGTGCTGGCGGTGCCGATGCCCGGCCCGGTCCAGGCGGTGGAGGCCGCCGCCCGGTGCGCCGACGAGGGCGTCCTGATCGGCTGCTTCCGCCCGCCGTCCGCCCCGGACGGCACCAGCCAGCTCCGCGTCACCGCCCGCGCCGGCCTGGAACCCGACCAGCTCTCCCGCGCCGTGGAGGTGCTGGAGATGGTGGTCAGGCGGGGCTAGTGCGGGTGCCGTGCTCGGCGCAGCGGGCCGTCCAGCCGAACGGGAGCACCTGGACGACCATGCGGCGGCCGCAGTCCGGGCAGTAGCGCGGCGGGTCGGTGTGGCCCCGGCGGGCTTCGCAGCGGCGGTGGTCGCCGCCGGCGGGCGGGCGGCCGCAGCCGTCGCAGTATGTCGGCGGTGAGGCGGTCACAGCGTTCCGGAGAGAGCGCGGATCGGCATCTTCAGCTCGGCCAGCATGTCCACATCGGACTGCGGGGTACGGCCGAGCGTGGTCAGGTAGTTGCCGACGATCAGGGCGTTCACCCCGCCGAGCATCCCCCGCCGAGCACCCTCGTCGCCGAAGGTGAGCTCGCGGCCGCCGGCGAACCGCAGGATCGTGCGGGGCAGCGCCAGCCGGAACGCCGCCACCGTCCGCAGCGCGTCCGCCGTGCTCACCGGCTCCCGGTCGGCGAGCGGCGTGCCCGGCCGCGGGTCCAGGAAGTTCAGCGGCACCTCGTGCGGCGCGAGGGCGGCGAGCTGGGCGGCGAACTCGGCCCGCTGGTCGAGGGTCTCCCCCATCCCGACGATGCCGCCGCAGCACAGTTCCATCCCGTACTCCCGGACCAGCAGCGCCGTCTCCCAGCGCTCCTCCCAGGTGTGGGTGGTGACGATGTGCGGGAAGTACGACCGGGCCGTCTCCAGGTTGTGGTTGTACCGGTGCACGCCGAGGTTGGCCAGCTCCTCCGCCTGCGGCTGGGTGAGGATGCCCAGCGAACAGGCCACGTTGATCTCCACGGCGGCGCGGATGGCGCGCACCGCCTCGCCGATCTGGCCCATCAGCCGCGCGTCCGGCCCGCGCACCGCCGCGACGACGCAGAACTCGGTCGCCCCGGTCGCCGCGGTCTGCCGCGCCGCCTCCACCAGCGACGGCACGTCCAGCCACGCCCCGCGTACCGGCGACTCGAACCGTCCCGACTGGCCGCAGAAGTGGCAGTCCTCCGGGCAGCCGCCGGTCTTCAGGCTGACGATGCCCTCCAGCTCCACCTCCGGCCCGCACCAGCGCAGCCGCACCTCGTGGGCGAGGGCGAGCGCGTCGCCGATCCGGTCCTCCGGCAGCCGCAGCACCCTGGCGACGTCCTCGGCGGCGAGTCCCTCCCCCCGCTCCAGCACCTGCGCACGGGCTACGTCGAGGATGTCGGTCACGTGGTTCCCTTCCAGTCTCCGCCGAGCTCGGGAGCGAGGCCGGCGCGGGCGGTCGCGAGAAATCGGGTCGGGTCGAGGCGGGACGCCCCGTCGGGCAGCACGCCGCGCAGCGGCACGCCGGTGTAACGGGGCAGGTCAGCGAGGTTACAACGGTCGGCGAGGTCCGGGTCGGACGGCCACGCGCCGATCACCACGCCCGCGCACTCCAGCCCGCGCGACCGGAGCGCCTCGCAGGTCAGCGCCGCGTGGTTGAGCGTGCCGAGGCCGGCCCTGACCACCACCAGCACCGGCACGCCCAGGTCGGCCAGGGTGGTACCGCCCGCGTCGAAGTGCACCAGCAGCCCGCCGGCCCCCTCGACCAGCACCAGGTCGCGGTCGCCGAGCGTGCGCAGGTACGCGGTGACCAGCGACACCGGCACCCCGTTGTCACGCTGGCGGCGGGCGGCGGTGGCCGGCGCGAGCGGCTCGGGGTACCGGGCCAGCTCGTGCAGGTCGTCGCCGCCGCCGAGCCGGCGCACCTCGGCCAGGTCGCCCGGCTCGTCCGGGCCGACCCCGGTCTGCGCCGGCTTGACCACCGCGACCCGCTGCCCGCCGGCCCTGGCCAGCGCGGCCACCGCCGCCGTCACCACCGTCTTGCCGACCCCGGTGTCCGTGCCGGTGACGGCGAGCGCCCTCATGGGGCCGCCTCGGCGGCCGCGGCGGCGGCGACGGCGGCCCTGGCGATCCGCACCACGTCCTCGTCGCCGGTGACGTACGGCGGCATCGTGTACACCAGGTCGCGGAACGGGCGCAGCCACACGCCGTGCGCCACCGCCGCCGCGGTCGCCGCGCCGACCGGAACCGGCTCGTGCCGCTGGATCACCCCGATCGCGCCCAGCACCCGCACGTCGGCCACGCCGGGCAGGTCGCGGGCGGGCGCCAGGTGCTCGGCGAGCAGCGCGGAGATGCGCGGGACGTCGTCGCGCCAGCCACCGTCGCGGATGAGGGTGGTGCTGGCCAGCGCGGCCGCGCAGGCGAGCGGGTTGGCCATGTACGTCGGGCCGTGCATCAGGCAGGACGCCTCGCCGCCGGAGATCGCCTCCGCGACCGCGGTGGTGCACAGCGTCGCCGCCAGTGTCAGGTACCCGCCGGTCAGGGCCTTGCCCACGCACATGATGTCCGGTGCCACCCCGGCGTGCCCGCAGGCGAACAGCTCCCCGGTACGGCCGAAGCCGGTCGCGATCTCGTCGGCGACCAGCAGCAGCCCGTGCTCGTCGCACAGCTCGCGCAGCACCCGCAGATACTCGGGGTGGTAGAAGCGCATCCCGCCGGCGCCCTGCACGACCGGCTCCACGATCACCGCGGCCAGCTCGCCGGCGTGCTTGCCGACCAGCTCGGCGAGGTGCGCGGAGTACGCCGGGTCGAAGGCGGCCGGCGGCAGGTCGGCGAACACGTGCTCGGGCAGCACGTCACGGAACAGGTGGTGCATCCCGCCGACCGGGTCGCAGACGGCCATCGCCCCGAACGTGTCGCCGTGGTAGCCGCCACGGACGGTGAGCAGCCGGTTCCGGCCGTGCTCGCCCCGCGACCGCCAGTACTGGAGGCTCATCTTGATCGCGACCTCGACCGACACCGAGCCCGAGTCGGCGAAGAACACGTGCCTGAGCGGGTCCGGCGTCATCCGCACCAGCTGGTCCGCCAGCCGGATCGCCGGCTCGTGGGTGAGGCCGCCGAACATCACGTGCGCCATCCGCCCGAGCTGGTCCGCGACGGCGGCGTCCAGCGCCGGGTGGCGGTACCCGTGCACGGCCGTCCACCAGGACGCCATGCCGTCCACGAGCTCGCGGCCGTCGGCCAGCCGGAGCCGTACCCCGGCCGCCGACACCACCGGCAGCGGCTCGGCGACGGCCGGCATCGGGCCGTACGGGTGCCACACCTGGGCACGGTCGAGAGCGAGAAGGTCAGTCCAGCTCTGGGTCACCCGGGGAGCCAATCATCCACGTCGCAGGCGGGGAGTTCGCGCAGCCGCCAAGATCTTGTCCCGGACTTGATGCGCGGTCGACAACGGTAACGAATCGGCGGCGTGGAACGGTGTGGGGAGGGAGCCGCGGTGGCGGGCCGGCGCCCACCCGGGTCCAGTCACGCCGGCCCACCACTCCGGCCGCTCAGCCGCTCAGCCGCTCAGGCCTCGCCGCCGAGTTCCTCGTCCTCCTCGTCGAGCCGGGGCGCGCGGCGGGCCAGCTCCTCCCGCTCGTCCTCCGGCAGCGTGGCCGGGTCGATCCTGCCGGCCGCGGTCTCCCCCGGCATGTGCCGCTCCCGCTCCCTGGCGATCCTGCGCAGCCGTTCCTCGTCGTCGGTCGGTTCGCTCATCAGAACCTCCTCGTCCGGACTCACGGCCAGCGTACGCACGGAGGACGATCGGTGGCGGCTACTCGCCGGGGTAGCGGACGCCGAGCAGGGACCGGACCCGGTCGAGGGTGCCCATGATCTGGACGGTCTCGTCCAGCGGCATCACCGGGCTCTCCGGCAGGCCGGCGCCCAGGCAGCGCTGTACCTCGCGGGCCTCGTACTCCATGCCGTTGCCGTCGCGCGGGTACTCGAACGTCGTAGCGGGGCCGTCACCGACCGTGAGCGTGAAGTCGGCGGGGTTGAACCAGTGCCGGATGTCGATCCGCCCCCCGGTACCGGTGATCGTGGCGAGCGGCGTGGTGGCGGCCTCGAGCGTGCACACGGTGGTGGCGACCCGGCCGGTGTCGTGCACCGCGGCGACGGCCGTCTGGGCGTCCACGCCGGTGGTGGTCATGGTGGCCGCCGCGGTGACCGAGACCGGCGGCCCGAACAGCATCGAGGCGAAGGAGACGCCGTAGACGCCGAGGTCGAGCAGGGCCCCGCCGCCGAGTTCGGGCGCGTACAGCCGGCTGGCCGGATCGGCGGGGAACCGCCAGCCGAGGTCGGTGACGAGCAGCCGCGGATCGCCGATGGCGCCCTCGGCGAGCAGCTCGCGGACCCGGACGACGGCCGGCAGGTACCGCGTCCACATCGCCTCCATCAGGAACAGCCCGCGTTCCCGCGCCGTCGCCACCATCTCGGCGGCCTGGCCGGCATTGAGCGCGAAGGGCTTCTCGCACAGCACCGCCTTGCCGGCGCGCAGGCAGCGCAGCGTCTCGGCGTGGTGGCCGGAATGCGGGACGGCGACGTAGACGACGTCCACCTCGGGGTCCTCGGCCAGGGCCTGGTAGCTGCCGTGCCGGCGGGGTATCCCGTGCCGCTCGCCGAACGCCGCCGCCCCGGCGGCGCTACGCGACCCGACCGCCGCCACCACCGCGTCCGGCACCGCCCGCAGGCCCTCGACGAACAGCCCGGCGATCCGCCCCGTCCCGAGAATCCCCCACCTGATCACCCGTCAGCTCCCCAGTTCGAGGCGGTACAGGATGAAGCCGCTCTCCTCGCCCACCTGGTCGTAGAGCCGGCGGGCGGTGGTGTTGGTGGCGTGGGTGTGCCAGTACAGCCGGCGCAGGCCGCGTTCCCTGGCCCAGTCCGCCACGGCGGCGATCAGCGCGCGGCCCACCCCCTTGCCGCGGGCCTCCTCGGCGGTGAACAGGTCCTGGAGGTAGCAGACGTCCGGGCCGGACGTGCTGGGGTGGGCGAAGAAGTGCGCGATGCCGGCGAGCCGGCCGTCCAGCCGGGCGCCGAGGGCGTGGACGCGGCTGTCGTCCAGGAACTCCCGCCACTTCGTCTCGTACAGCTCGTCCGGCTCGGTCCGCTGGTAGAAGGCGATGTAGGCCCGGAACAGGGTCTCCCAGGCGGCGCGGTCGGGCGGGCCCAGCCTGTCGATGATGGTCGGCACGCGGCCAACCATCCCACGGCGTCAGGGGGAGATCGCCGTGGGATGGCTGTCGGGGGTGCCGCGGGAGGGGGTTACGGCAACGTCCCCAGGTGCGGGCCTACGGTGTTGGCGAAGTTGTTGCCGTTGGAGCCGTCCCAGTTGACGGACCAGGTCATGGCGCCGCGGAGGGACGGCCAGGTGGTGGGTGGCTTGAAGGAGCCGCAGTTGGTGCCCCGGGCCAGGCAGTCGAGGGCGGCGTTGACCACGGACGGGTTGACGAACCCGCCGCCGGCCGCGCTGGGCGAGGCGGGCAGGCCCAGCCCGACCTGGTCCGGCCGCAGGCCGCCCTGGAGCTGGATGCAGGCCAGCGCGGTGAGGAAGTTCTCGGTCCCCTCGGCGTAGACGTTGCCGTCGCAGCCGTTCATCGTGCCGGAGTTGTAGTACTGCATGTTGACGATCGTCAGGATGCTCTTGATGTTGAGCGCGAGCTGGAAGTAGCCGCTGCCGGTGCTCTGCATGTCGATCGTCTGCGGCGCGAGCGTGATGATCAGCCCGGAGCCGGCCTTGCCGCGCAGTTGCTGGAGGGCGGAGGCCATCGCGCTCGGGTTGATGCCGTTCTCCAGGTCGATGTCGACGCCGTCGAAGTGGAACTGCTGCATGGCGGCGAAGACGCTGCTGGCGAAGTTGGTGGCGCTGGTGGCGTCGCCGACGCTGACCGTGCCGTTCTGGCCGCCGACCGAGAGGATCACCCTGCGGCCCTGGCCGTGCAGCGTGTTGACGTCGTTGGCGAGGTCGGCGTTGGTGTACCCGCCGAGCGCCGAGGACAGCCCGGAGTCGACGTTGAACGTCACGCCGCCCGGCTTGCCCGGATCGGTGTCGGCGAACGCGACCGCGATGAGGTTGTACTGGCTGGGCACGTCGCGCAGGCGCAGCACCTTCGCGCCGTTGTTGAAGTTCTGCCAGTAGCCGGTGAGCACGTGCTTGGGCAGCGGGCCGCCGGTGGGTGGCGGGCTGCTGGTCGGGGTCGGAGTGGGGCTCGGCGAGGAGGTCGTGGGCGGCGGGGTGGTGGGGCCGCCACCGCCCCCACCGGGGCCGGACAGCACCAGGTCGTCGCTGTCGAAGGTGCCGGTGCCGTACCACCCGTGCACCCACACGGTGACGCTGTGGGTGGACGCGCCGGTGGTGAAGCTGGTGGACAGCTGGCTCCAGCCGGACGAGCCCGCGGTCCAGGTGGAGGTGTCGGTGGTGCCGGTGCCGGTGTCGCCGAGGAACGTGTACGAGCCCTGCACCCAGGCGCTGAGCGTGTAGGCGGAGCCGGGCTGCACGCTCACGGTCTGCGAGCACTGGGCGAAGTCCTGCCCGGCCGGGGTGCCGGCGAGCGCGCCGGCCCCGCTGTGTGTCGGGCTGGTGACCCGCTGGTCAAGGCTGGAGCAGGACCAGCCGGACAGGTTGGAGTCGAATCCGGGGTTGGTGAGCAGGTTGGTGGCGGCGGACGCGCCGCCCGCCAGGGTGATCAGCCCGGCGGCCAGCGCCGTCACCACCGCCGCGCCCGCCGCGGCCAGGGGTACCCATTTGCGCGTCATCGTGCCTCCTCGCGCGCCGCGTACCCCGTGACCGCGGACAGAGCGGACGAATTGGACTAGACCCTACTATTGGACTAGACCAATTCCACTGTCAAGGCTGGGAGAAGTCGTAAGAAACTCACGCATACACCTCGAACTCGTAGATGCGCGCCGCCCCGTTGCCGTTGTTGGTCGGTGTCGTCGTGTTGAGCCGCACGTACCGGGCGGTCCGGGCGGTGATCTTGTGGTACGTCCGGCTCGACCGCGAGCCCGACACCGTCACCACGGTCGTCCAGGTCGAGCCGTCGGTACTGGTCTGGATGGTGTAGGCGCCGGTGTTCCAGCCGGTGGTCTCGCCGCCCAGGCCGGCGTGCTTCACCACGAACTGCGACACCGACTGCGCCGAACCCAGGTCCACCTGGAGGAACTCCGGCGTGGTGAGCGAGCACCACTTGCTGTTGTTGGCGAGCGACCCGTCCACCGCCTTCGGCGCCGTCTCCGTCGACGCGCAGACCGCCGAGCCGGTGGCGGTCCTGTTCAGAGCGAGGTTCGTGCCCAGGGCGGGCGCGGCGGGCGGCGGGGTGAAGCCGTCGTTGAACGACGGCGGGACGTCGGCCGCGTTGCTGCCCCAGCTCGTGTTGGGGCTGGCACCCATCGTGAAGTCCAGTGTGGACCCGCCGGCGATGTCGCCGTACCGCAGCCACGTCTTCGAGGTGGACGTGCCGTTGACGTCGAGGCTCTGCACGTACGGCGAACCGGTGGCCGCGCCGGACCCGTTGATCTGGAGGGTCTTGCCGCCGGCCAGCCGGACCGTGGTGGACGCGAACTCCGGCCCGTGCAGCACCAGGGTGTCCGCGCCCGGCGTCGCCGGGTACATGCCCAGCGCCGCCCAGACGTACCAGGCCGAGGTCGCGCCCAGGTCGTCGTTGCCGGGCAGGCCGCCGGCCCCGGTGGTGAAGCTCTCCGTCATCACCCGCCGGACCGCCGACTGGGTACCCCACGGGTGCTGGGCGAACGTGTACGCCCACGGCACGCCGTGCTCCGGCTCGTTGCCGATGTAGAAGTACGGCTGGGTGAGGCCGCCGTTGAGCTGGGTGAAGTGGTGGTCCAGCCGCTGCGCGGCGGTGTCCGGGCCGCCCATCAGGTTGACCAGGCTGCCGAAGTTGTAGGTGACCATCCAGGTGTACTGGGCGGGGTTGCCCTCCGTGTACCCGGAGTTGCTGGCCGGGTTGACCGGCCACGCCCAGCTGCCGTCGCTGTTGTGCGGGCTGACGTAGCTGGACTCGGGGTTGAACACGTTCTGCCACCACTGCGCCCTGGCCATGTGGGTGTTGTAGGAGGAGGTGTTGCCGAGCCCCTTGGCGAACTGGGCCATCGCGAAGTCCGACGCCGAGTACTCGAGCGAGTCGGACGGGTCCTCGACGATGTAGTGCCGGCTCTCGTAGCCGCTCTCCCGGCCGCGGATCGGGCTGCCCTGGGTGGTGCCGCCGGCGGAGGACTTCTCCATCAGCGACAGCGCCGCCGCCGTGTCGAAGTTCCGCACGCCGAACGCGTACGCCGACGACACGATGATCGGGCCGGGGTCGCCGGTCATCACGAAGTCCTCGGCGTTCTCCTGCGACCACTTCGGCAGCAGGCCGCCCTGCTGGCCGTCGAGCACCATCGACTTGACGACGTCGGTCATCACGTCCGGGTAGACGAGGGCGACCAGCGCCGCCCAGGAGCGGTAGATGTCCCAGCCGGAGTAGTTCTGGTAGACGGTCATCCCGCTGGCCGTGTGCACGGCGTGGTCGAAGCCCATGTACTGGCCGTTGGTGTCGCTGGCCACGTTCGGGCTCTGCAGCACGTGGTACAGGGCGGTGTAGAACTTCTGCAGGTCGGTGGCGGTGCCGCCGCTGACCGTGATCCGGTTGAGCGCGCTGTTCCAGGCCGTGTCGGCGGCCGTGCGGGTGGCGGCGAAGTCGAAGCCGGAGTTCTCGGCGGCGAGGTTGGCCTGCGCGTTGGCGACGCTCACGTACGACATCCCGACCTTGGCCTGCACGACCTGGTTGGCGGTGGTGTCGAAGGTGACGTACCCGCCCGAGTTGGTGCCGCTGGTGCTGCCCGAGCCGGCGGAGATGGTGCCGCCGAGCCAGGTGCCGTGGGCGGTCGGGGCCCGGTCGAACTGGATGGCGAAGAAGATCTGGTAGGTCTTGGACGAGCCGCAGAAGCCGCCGGCCGTGACGCTGCCGGTCATCTGGCTGCCGCTGATCGAGATGCTGCCGCTGCGGCTGCCCGTCGCGCTGCGGCTGGTGTTGACCAGCAGCCGGGCGCTGGTGCTGGCCGGGAAGGTCAGCCTGGCCATGCCGGTGCGGCTGGTGGCGGTCAGCTCGACGTTGGTGGAGTACTTGTCGAGGCGGGTCTTGTAGTAGCCGGGGGCCGCCGCCTCGTTGCTCTTGGTGTACGCGGAGGCGTAGCTGGTCCAGTTGGTGCCGGGTGAGGAGCCGAGGTTGCCGGTGACCGGCAGCAGGCCGATGTCCTCGTTGTTGGCGCAGCCGGCGCCGTCGAAGTGGGTGAGGCTGAACTCCTCGACGCTGGTGTCGCTGTAACGGTAGCCGGACGGCGAGGCGTTCGGGGTGTCGGGGCTGAACTGCACCATCCCGAACGGCACGACCGCGCCGGGGTAGGTGCTGCCGCCGGCGCCGCCTGGCACCGGGTTGGGCGAGTTGCTGTCGTCGGTGCCGATGAACGGGTTGACGTACTGGGTGAGGTTGACGTCCGCGCGGGCGGCGCCGGGCCGGCTTGCGGCACCGGCGGCCAGCAACCCGGCGACGAGGGCGCCGGCGGTGGCGGCGCGCAACAGGTGGGACATCGAGATCCCCTCCCGGGGTGGGGTCGGGAGCTTGACAACGTTGTCAAGAGTGCACTGTGGTCTAGACAATTACCGTTTGCCCGTTTTGTCAACTCCCCAACTTCCTGGGGGGAACCACCGATCCCCCGATGCCGTCTTCCACGATGGGCGGCACCCTGGCCAATCGCGACGGAGGGCGGGCCGGCATGAGCCACCGAACCGCGGAGAAGCACTGGAGCGAGGCGCCCGCGCACGCTCCCCGCCGCCATCCGGTCCTCGCGGTGTCGCTGGCCGCCTGGGCGGTGGTCCAGGCGGCGGTGTCCTACGCGGTGCTGTCCATCGCGTGGCGCAACCCGTGGCACCTGGTCGTCCTGGACCGGCTCGCGGGCAGTCTGGGCGTCTTCGTCGGGCTCGAGGTCACCGTAGCCACCGTGCTGCTGGTGTACGCGGCCGTGCGACTGGTCCGCGG
Organism: Mycobacteriales bacterium; assembly: GCA_045806985.1. GTDB lineage: Bacteria > Actinomycetota > Actinomycetes > Mycobacteriales > JBJMIH01 > JBJMIH01. Next base: position 29,804 of record JBJMIH010000076.1, read on the forward strand.
CGCGGCACCTGACTGGCCGTTCCAGATCATCGTGGCGGGCGCTGCCGTGGCGGGCCTGCCGCTCCTGGGCCTTGCCGTCCTGTCCCCCGTCCACGAGCCGCACGCCCCCGACCTCCACCGGAGCGTCTCCCCCGGCGGCCGGTACGAGGCGGTGCTCCGGATCTCGTACGACAGCAGCTGGAACGACTACGACATCACCGTGCGCAGCCGCGCCGGGCGGTGGACCCGCGAACTGGAGGTGTGGGACCAGGTCGACAAGCACCCACCCGACGTCCGCTTCGTGGACGAGCACACCTTGGAGATCACCACCGGCCAGGGGCGCACGGACCGCGTGCTCATCCATGGCAACCTGTCCGTGAGCCCCACCTACTGCTACCAGTCCAGCGACGACGGCCAGCAGGCGGAACCATGCCCCACCTGACGGACCCACTCCACCTTCCCCGGCCGACCTGCTGGCCGGTACCGGTGCCGTGGGCGCGCGAAATGTGAGAAGCAGGGCACGCAGCTCGGCGACGGGGCGCGTAGGTGGGGTGGGGTGGGGTGGGGTGGGGTGGGGCGGGGTTGGCGGGGTTGGCGGGGGTCCGTGGCACCCCACATTCCCGCGCCGCTGGGGGTGGCGCGGGAATGTGGAGCCGGCAGGTCTGTGCGGGCTCTACGCGAAGGTGAGCCAGTTGAGGTTGACGAAGTCGGCGGGTTGGCCGCTGGCGAAGGTGACGTAGACGGTGTGGGTGCCGGTGGTGGCCGACAGGTTGGCCGGCACCGAGCGCCAGCTCTGCCAGCCGCCGGTGTTGGCGACCGCGAAGCTGGCCGCGGCCGGGCCGGACACGCTGTCCAGCCGGACCTGGACCAGGCCGCTGACGCCGCTGGCCGCGCCGGAGGCGACCCGGGCGGTGAACTGGGTGGCCGCGGTGGAGGAGAAGTCCACGTTGTCGAAACGGAGCCAGTCGCCGTTGGCGATCCAGCCGACGTCCTGGCCGCCGCCGGTGTCCGTGGTGGACTCCGTCGCCGTGCCGGACTGGGCGTTGGCCGCCTCCGCCTGGATGGTGGACCTGGCAGTCAGACCGCCCCCGCCACCCCCTCCCCCGCCGGACGACGGGCCGAAGACGATCCGGTACCCGCAGTTCTGGCAGGTGAAGGTGCTGGTCGGGTCGTCGTAGGCGTAGCTGTACGCGTGCGGGCACGCGCTCTTGAAGTACGCCGCGTAGTTGACCGGCCACTGGCTCGGGACGCACGTCTGCGGCGAGCCGTACTGGCCCCGGCAGCAGTACTGGTCGGTGTTGAACGCCTCGCAGGCGCTCATGCACGCGACCGTCTGCCCTGACCCGTCGGTCTTGCGCAGCTCGGACGGGCAGCCGGGATTGAGGTCGGCACCGCAGCCGGCGTCGGTGCAGCGGTACGGGTCGCTCGGGTTCGGCGTGCCGCCCACCGTCTGCACGGTCATCGGCACGTTGAACCCGTCCACGAAGCTGACGTCGTAGAAGTCGCTGGCCGTGCCGTTGCCGAGGGTGAACTCGGCGAGGCTGGCCGGCGGCACCCCGCCGGCCCCGTTGCAGGCCAGCACCCCGCCGCAGTCCCCGGTCTGGCAGGTGCCGTGCCCGGAGCCGTCGAAGGAGCAGCCGGTACGGCCCCAGAACCGCCCGGCCCAGTCGGCGGCGACGCTGACCGTCATGGTCTGGCCGGGACTCATCGCCCAGCCGCCGTTGTTGGGCTGGCCCTTGCCGGCGTTGCCGAGCGCGCCGACCCAGATGGTCTTGCCGCTGTTGTTGACGAACGTGAAAGTCACCGGGTTGGCGGCCTGGCTGGGCCGGCCGGAGACCAGCAGCAGCGCCGCGCCGAAGGCGACCACGAGCAGCAGGGCGGCGACGATCCTCTTCCGCATGGCAGCCTCCTCAGTGTCCGAAGGTGAACCAGTTGACGTTCACGAAGTCGGCCGGCTGGCCGCTGCTGAACGTCAGGTACACCGTGTGCACCCCGGTCACCGCCGCGATGTTGGCCGGCACGCTGCGCCAGGCCTGCCAGCCGCCGGTGTTGGCGACCGCGAAGTCGCCCCGCACGGCGCCGGTGGGACTGTCCAATCGCACCTGGACCAGGCCGCTCACCCCGCCGGCCGCTCCGGAGGCGACCCTGGCGACGAACTGGGTGGCCGGGGTGGAGCCGAAGTCGATGTTCGGGTACGCCATCCAGTCGCCGTTGGCGATCCAGCCCACGTCCTGGCCGCCGCCGGTGTCCGAGCAGGCCTCCACGGCCACGCCGGACTGGCTGCCGTAGCTCTCCGCCTGGAGGGTGGAGTAGGCGTTGCCGCCGCCCCCGCCGGTCGGCGGCGGGCTGGTCGGGCCGCCGCCGATGGTCTGGTAGACGGCCACGTAGTCGACGTTCATCCCGGCGCCGGAGCTGGTCGCGCCGGTCGGGGTGGAGCACCCGCACACGCCGTTCGGGTACCCGCCGCCGATCGCCACGTTGAGGATCAGGAAGAAGCCGTGGTCGATGGCGGCCTGCCAGGTGCTGGCGCCGACCTGGCTCTCGTTGACCGTGGAGAACTGGTTGCCGTCGAGGTACCAGCGCAGCTGCTCGGCGTTGGTGTCGCGGCGGTCGATGACGACCGAGTACGTGTGGTAGCCGGTCTGGCAGCCGCCGCAGCCCTGCAGGCCGCTGGAGATGCCGTTGGTCTCGTTGCAGGGGCCGCCGGGGTCGGTGCCGCAGTGCAGGGTGGCCGAGTGCTCGCTCAGCGCGTTGACGTCCTCCATGATGTCGACCTCGCCGATGCTGGGCCAGTTGGTCGCGCCGACCGGGCGGGCGGCCGCGCCGAGCATCCAGAACGCGGGCCAGTAGCCGAGGCCGCTGCCCGGGTTGGGCTGCTGGATCGACGCGGTGACCTGGAGCTGGCCGCCGGCCGGGGCGGCGAAGTCGGTGCGCTGGGTCTCCACCCGGCCCGACGTCCAGTTGCCCGCGCCGTCGCGGATCGGCTTGATGACCAGGTGGCCGCCGCCGTCCTGGTACACGTTGCTGGTGCTGTTGGTGACCGACTCGACCTCGCCGGTGCCCCAGTTTCCGGCGCCGCCGGGGTAGCTGTGGCCGAGGTCGTAGAGCCAGTCGGAGGTGTTCAGGCCGGTGTTGGCGGGGCCGCTGAAGTCGTCGCTGAACACGGTGGTCCAGCCGGTGGGCGGCGCGGGCGCCGTCGAGCCGGGCACCGCGAACAGCCCGAGCAGGGCGATGAGCATGGCGGCGATGGCCGCGACCGCCGCGAGTAGCGGTATGCGGCGTTTGCCGAGCGTGCGCATGGCGGGTGACCTCCTCAGGAGGGTCCACCCGGCCGTACGAAACGGGGCAAATGCGACGGAAGCCCAATGCGGAGTAAACGCGCCGGCCACGAGGCTTGTCAACGGGCCGGCCGGAATTTGGGCACTCGCGAGGGGTTGACCGGCCCGGCGCCAGTCCCTAGCCTCCAGAGAGCGCTCTCTGGCGCACGACTGGTGTCCGCCGGTGGTGGACGGGATCCCCACCACCGGCGGGCGCGCCGTATCACTCACTTCCCGCCCCACCCCTCCCGGCCGTACCCGCGGGACCAGCGACGGAAGCCCGCGAGTGCCCTGGCAACCCCATCCCGTACGGGAACAGTCCCGGCTTACACTGGCCAGGATCAGGAGAGCGCTCTCTGAGCTGGGCAGTTGCCCCGTACGGGGATCATCAGGGGATGGGTGACATGGGTGTAGACACCGGCGCCGCGGTCGAGTTTCCGCGGGGGTTCGTCTGGGGTGCGGCCACCGCCGCCTACCAGGTCGAGGGGGCGGCCCACGAGGACGGGCGCGGCCTGTCGATCTGGGACACCTTCAGCCACACGCCGGGCAACGTCCGCAACGGCGACACCGGCGACATGGCCGCCGACCACTACCACCGGTACCGCGACGACGTCGCGCTCATGGCCGAGCTGGGCCTGAAGGCCTACCGGTTCTCGGTGTCCTGGCCGCGCGTGCAGCCCAGCGGCAGCGGCGCCACCAACCTGCCCGGCCTCGACTTCTACCAGCGGCTGGTGGACGAGCTCCTCGAACACGGGATCGCGCCGTGGGTCACGCTGTACCACTGGGACCTGCCGCAGGCCCTCCAGGTGCACGGCGGCTGGGCCAACCGGGAGACCGCGTACCGGTTCGCCGACTACGCCACCCGCGTCTACGCGGCGCTGTCGGACCGGGTCGAGCACTGGGTGACGATCAACGAACCGTGGTGCGCGGCGTTCCTCGGGTACGCCATCGGCGTGCACGCGCCCGGCATCAGCGACCACTGGGCCACCGTGCGGGCCGCCCACCACCTGCTGCTCGGGCACGGGCTGGCGGTGCGGGCCATGCGCGCGGTGCGGGCGGACCGGCAGCTCGGCGTCACGCTGAACTTCCTGCCGGTGCGGCCGGCCACCGACTCACCGGCGGACCTGGACGCCTGCCGGCGCGTGGACGGGCTGCAGAACCGGATGTTCCTCGATCCGGTGACCGGCAACGGGTACCCGGCCGACGTGCTGGAGGACCTGAGCGCGGTCATCGGCCTGCACCACCTCGAACACGGCGACGCGGAGCTGATCGGCGCGCCGATCGACCTGCTCGGCGTCAACTACTACACCGCGCAGACCGTGCACGCCGACCCGACCGCCGCGCCGTCGCCGTCACCGTGGGTGGGCGCCCCGCAGGTCGCGTTCCGGCCGAGCGGCGCCGACGTCACCGCGATGGGCTGGGAGATCACCCCGGACGGGCTGACCGAGCTGCTCTGCCGGCTGAGCACCGAGCACCCCGACCTGCCACTCGTGGTGACCGAGAACGGGATGGCCAACCACGACTACGTGTCCCCGCACGGCGAGGTCAGGGACCCGGAGCGGGTCGCGTACCTGGACGCGCACCTGCGCGCCGCGCACGCCGCCCTGGAGAAGGGCGTCGACCTGCGCGGCTACTTCGTGTGGTCGCTGCTGGACAACTTCGAGTGGGCGGAGGGGTACGCCAAGCGGTTCGGGATGGTGCACGTCGACTACCAGACCCAGCGGCGGATCGTGAAGGACAGCGGCCGCTGGTACGCCGGGGTCGTCGGCCGCAACGGGCTCGAAGGCGCCGGCGCGTGACCAAGCGGAAGGCCACCACGCTGGAGGAGGTCGCCGCGGTCGCCGGGGTGTCGCGGGCCACCGTGTCGCGGGTGGTGAACAACACCCCGACCGTCGACCCGGCCCTGCGCGAGGTGGTGATGCGGGCGATCCGGCAGACCGGGTACGTGCCCAACCGGGCGGCCCGGTCGCTGGTGACCCGGCGTACCGACTCGATCGGGCTGGTCGCGTCGGAGGCGGAGCGGCGGGTGTTCACCGACCCGTTCTTCGGCACGATGGTGCGCGGCGTGATGGACGTGGTGCGCAAGCGCGGCGTGCAGCTGGTGCTGCTGCTGGCCGAGGACGAGCCGGCGCGGCAGCAACTCCTCGGGTACCTGCACGCCGGGCACCTGGACGGGGTCATCATGATCTCCACGCACGTCGGTGACTCGCTGCCCCGGGTGCTCACCGACCAGGGGCTGCCGGCGGTGCTGTCGGCGCGGCCGACCGAGAACATCCCGATCAGCTACGTGGACACCGACAGCCGGGGCGGCGCCGCGATGGCGGTCGACCACCTGGTGACGGTGTGCGGACGCGAGGTGATCGCCACCGTGTCGGGGCCGCTGGACATGCCGGCGGGTCAGGACCGGCTGGCCGGGTACCACGACGGGCTGCGCCGCCACCGCCTGCCGGTACGGCGCAAGCTGATCGAGGAGGGCAACTTCGACCGGGAGAGCGGCGAGCGCGGGATGGCCGCGCTGCTGGAGCGGCGGCCCGACATCGACGGGGTGTTCGTCGCCTCCGACCTGATGGCTCAGGGCGCTCTCACCGCGCTGCGGCGGGCCGGCCGGCGGGTGCCGGACGACGTCGCGGTGGTCGGCTTCGACGACTCCGAGGTGGCGCGGGAGACCGATCCCCCGCTCACCACCATCCGCCAGCCGCTGGAGGACATGGCCCGGATGATGGCCACCATCCTGCTGGACCGGATCAACGACCCCGAGCTCCCGGTGGTCCAGGAGATCACGCCCACCGAGCTCGTCCGCCGGGCCTCCGCCTGAACTCAGCGCACCTCGTCGATGCGGATGAGGTTGCCGGCGGGGTCGCGGACGGCGCAGTCGCGAATGCCGTACGGCTGCTCGGTCGGCTCCTGGACGACCTCGACGCCGCTGCCCTCCAGCCGCTTGAAGGTGCCGTCGAGGTCCGGGCTGGACAGCAGGATCATGGCGAAGGTGCCCTTGGCCATCATCTCGGCGATGGTGCGGCGCTCGTCGTCGGTGATGCCGGGGTCGGCGCCCGGCGGGTACAGGACGATGGAGGTGCCGGGCTGGCCGGCCGGGCCGACCGTGATCCAGCGCATCCCGCCGTGCCCGACGTCGTTGCGGACCTCGAAGCCGAGGGTGTCGCGGTAGAAGGCCAGCGAGGCCTCCGGGTCGGTGTGCGGCAGCATGCTCGCGCGGATGGTGATGTCCATGGCCATGGCAGTCAGGTTAGGCGCCGGTCGACGACTGCGTCCCGCGGTTCCTGATCGGCCTGGTGACCTGCTTGGCCACGCACGGCGGCATCCCGGCCGTGGCCTGCGCGGCGTCGCGCCGGTAGGCGCTGGGCGGCACGCCGACCAGTTCGGTGAAGCGGGTGCTGAACGTGCCCAGCGAGGAGCAGCCGACCGCGAAACAGACCTCGGTGACGCTGAGGTCGCCACGGCGCAGCAGCGCCATCGCGCGCTCGATCCGCCGCGTCATGAGGTAGCTGTACGGTGACTCGCCGTAGGTACGCCGGAACTCGCGGCTGAGGTGCCCCGCCGACATGTGCGCGCCGCGGGCGAGCGCCTCCACGTCCAGCGGCCGGGCGTACTCCCGGTCGATCCGGTCACGGACGGCGCGCAGCCTGGCGAGATCGCGCAGGCGTTGCGCCTCGACCGAACCGCTGTTCACCTGGCCGATCGTGCCACATGGCCGCCACAGCGCAAGGCCGGCCCGAGCCGGTCAGTTGAGCACGGTCAGGTCGAGGCGGCGCAGCCGGTCGGGGCCGGAGAAGATGTCGATCTCGACGATCCGGCCGCCGGTGATGGTGAAGGCCAGGACGGTGACCGGCTGGCCGTCGACGGTGCCGATCATGCCCATGGCGCCGTTGACCAGCGCCGGCCGCGCGACCACGGCCGGGTGGACGGACCTGACGTAGGCGAGCGCCTGCCGGGCGACGGCGGCCGCCCCGCGTGCCACGGCTCCGCTGTCGGAGCGGGCCACGACGTCGGGATCGAGGACCGCGACGAGGGCGTCGAAGTCCCCGCCGCGGCTGGCGGCCAGGAAGGCGTCGACGACCTCCCGCTGGCGGGTCAGGTCGGGATCGGGGACGGGCGTCTCCCGCACCCGGCGGCGGGCGCGGCTGGCCATCTGCTTGGCCGCGGCCGGCGACCGGCCCAGGATCGGCCCGATGTCGTCGAACGGCACGGCGAACATGTCGTGCAGCACGAAGGCGAGCCGCTCCGCGGGCCGCAGCGATTCCAGCACCACCAGCAGCGCCAGGCCGACCGAGTCCGCCAGCAGCACCTCGTCCTCCGGGTCGATGGCGTCGGGGTCGCTGACGATCGGGTCGGGCAGGTGAAGCTCCAGCGGCTCCTCGCGGCGGGCGGTACGGGAGCGCAGCATGTCCAGGCAGACCCGGCCGACCACGGTGGTCAGCCAGCCGGCCAGGTTCTCCACCCGGCTGGTGTCGGCGCGGCTGACCTTGAGCCAGGCCTCCTGCAGCGCGTCGTCGGCCTCGCTCAGCGAACCCAGCATCCGGTACGCGACCGCCCGCAGGCGACCGCGGTGCGCCTCGAACCGCCGCGCCAGGAGGTCCTGCTCGTCCACGTTGTTACCTTCCGCCGTCCCGACCCGTCATCGCACTGACGAACCCGACCGGTGAGACGTAACACGAACGGGAGAACGATCATGCAGGCACGGATGAACCACCCGGCGTTCGTGGTGCCCGGCGCCATGGACGCCCTGCAGGCGCTGTCCAAGGCGGACCAGCGGGCCGGCGTGCCAATGCGGACGCTGGAGCTGATCAAGCTGCGCGCCAGCCAGATCAACGGATGCGGCGTCTGCCTGGAGATGCACACCCGCGACCTGAGGAAGATGGGCGAGACGGACGAGCGCCTCGCCACCCTGGCGGGCTGGCCCGACGCGCCGTACTTCAGCGACGCCGAACGCGCCGCGCTGGCACTCACCGAGGCGGTCACCCGGCTGGCCGACCGGTCCGACGCGGTACCGGACCACGTCTGGAACGCGGCCGCCGAGCACTACGACGAGAAGCAACTGGCCGGCCTCCTGCTGGCGATCGCCGGGATCAACGTGTGGAACCGCCTCAACGTCGCCACCAGAACCCCGGCCGGCGTGATCTGACCCCGAGCGCGTTCGCGGGTCGGGGACGGTGGGGGGCGGGGTGGGCTAGCCCGGGGTGACCAGGCCGGTTTCGTAGGCGTAGATGACGGCCTGGGTGCGGTCGCGGAGGGTGAGCTTGTCGAGGATGCGGCCGACGTGGGTCTTGACGGTCTGCTCGGCGAGGACGAGTTCGGCGGCGATCTCGGCGTTGGACAGGCCGCGGGCGATGAGGGTGAGCACCTCGGTCTCCCGCGGGGTGAGGGCCGCCAGGGCGGCCGGCCGGGGGCGAGCGGCGGGGCGGGCGCGGACGAAGTCCTCGATGAGGCGGCGGGTGACCGACGGCGCGAGCAGCGCGTCACCCGCCGCGACCACCCGTACCGCGCCGATCAGGTCCTCCGGCGGCGCGTCCTTGAGCAGGAAGCCGCTGGCACCGGCGCGGAGCGCCTCGTAGACGTAGTCGTCGATGTCGAATGTGGTGAGCATCAGGACGCGGGGCCGCGGGCCGGCCGGCCCGCGGTCCGGGTCGAGCAGCCGGCGCGCCGCCGCCAGCCCGTCCAGCACCGGCATCCGCACGTCCATCAGCACCACGTCCGGGCGGGTCGCGGTGGCGACGGCGACGGCCTGCTCGCCGTCGGCGGCCTCCCCCACCACGTCGATGTCGGCCTGGGCCGCGAGCAGCGCACCGAACCCGGCCCGCACCATGGCCTGGTCGTCGGCGATGACCACCCGGATCGTCACCCATCCCCCTCCGGTACCGGCAGTACGGCCGCCACCCGGTAGCCGCCGTCCGGCCGCGGCCCGGCGTCCAGTGTGCCGCCCAGCATCGCCACCCGTTCCCGCATCCCCACCAGGCCGTGACCGGTCCCGGCGGGGTTCCCCCGCTCGACCGGCCGGTGCCGGGCCCGCGCCGCCGCCGGCGCCGGGTCGTTGGCGACCGTCACCCGCAGCGCCGCCGCGTCCCCGCACACCGCCACCGTGGTCGGCGCGCCGGGCGCGTGCCGCAGCACGTTGCTGAGCGCCTCCTGCACCACCCGGTACGCCGTGAGCTGCACCGCCGGCGGCAGGTCGGCCGGTCCCGGGCCGCCGTCCACCCGGACCGGCACGCCGGCCTGCCGCGCCCCTTCCACCAGCGCCTCGACCTCGGCGAGCCCGGGTTGCGGCTGGTGCTCCCCGCCGGTGCCGCCGGCCTGCCGGAGCACGCCGAGCAGCCGGCGCATCTCCGCCAGCGACGCCCGCGCCTCGGCCGCGATCGCGCCGAACTCCTCGGTCGCGGCCGGCGGCAGCTCGCCGAGCCGGAACGAGGCGCTGCCGGCCCGCACCACGATCACCGACATGTGGTGGGCGACGACGTCGTGCAGTTCGCGGGCGATCCGGGCCCGCTCCTCCAGCAGCGCCCGGCGGGCTGACTGCTCGGCCGCCTCCTCCCTGGCCACCTCCCGCCCGCGTACCGCGTCGGCGACGACCAGCGCGGCGCCGGACAGGGCCGCCATCGGCGCGAGCGCCCACAGGCCCGGATTGGCGGGCCGCACCGCGACCAGGATGAGTCCGCTGGCCTGGAGCAGCACCCAGCTCCCGACCTGGACCGTCGGGCCGGCCGCCGACCCGATCCCGGCCAGCGCGATCACCACCGCGAGCACGCTGGTCACCGCCCACGGCCACGGCTCGTCTCTGCTGTGCGGGTGGGTGACCGCCGCCGTGACCACGCAGGCGGCCAGCACCGCCGCCCAGGCGAACAGGGGGCGGCGCCGGCAGGCCAGCAGCGGCGCGGCCCTGGCCACCCCGAGCGCGGAGGCCGGCGGGAAGGCCAGCTCGTAGTGCTGGTGCAGGTCGAGGGTGCCCGCCACCAGCACCGCGACGGCGCCCAGCGGGTACGCCCCGACCCTCCACCACCTGCGAACATCCATCGCGGTCAGGGTACGAACCGCATCTCGGGCCAGCGTGGCGACGGGCCGTCGAGCAGATGGTGGTCGTTCCGGCCGCGCAGCCACCGGTCGAAGAACGCCGCCAGGTACGTCTCCTGGGCCGCGAGGGCCCTGGCCGGCGGGCGGATCGTGCCGATGTCGTCCTCCCGCGCCCCGGGGGGCAGCGGGGTGCTCCGGTCGATCTGCGGGATCAGCGCCTCGGCGTCGTCGAACGAGTGGTGCCGGGACCCGACCATGGTCACGTCGCGGACCCAGCCCCGCCGGTGCGCCCAGAACGCGGCCCACGACGCGTCGGTGGTGACGCTGTCGCCGCCGTCGCTGCCGAGCAGCAGGAACGGCCGGTCCAGCCCGTGCTGGGCGACGGGCATCAGGTCGGCGGCGGGATCGGCGAAGTTCAGGTTGAGCTCGCCGTCCACGTTCACGCCGGCCCTGATCCGCCGGTCCTCGTACATCGTCTCGGCCGCGGTCGAGCCGCCCGCCGAGTGCCCCCACATCCCGATCCGGTGCGGGTCGAGCGCGCCGCGCAGCGCCCTCGGCAGCCCGCGTCCGGAGGTGATCGTGTCCAGCACGAACCGGGTGTCGGCCACCCGCACCGGCACCACCTTGTGGATCCACGCCTCCGGGTCGGCGGGGAAGTCGAGCACCTTCAGGCTGCCGTCCGGGAACTGCACCTCCGGCGACTCGTACGTGTTGTCGATGGTGACCACCGCGTACCCACGGCTGGCCAGGTCCTCGACCTGGGTGGTGGCGAAGGTGCGCGGCTCACCCAGGCCCGGCGAGTACAGCACCACCGGCAGCCGCCCGCCACGCCGGTCCACCGGCGCGCCGAGCGCGGCGTGCGTGCGGACACCGGCCCAGTCCACGTCCGCCGGCACCTGGAGGCCGAGGTAGCCGTTGGCGTCCACCGCGCCGAAGTGGGCGGCGGCCTTCGGCAGCATGTACGGGGCCGCGCGGTGCCCGGCCACCCCGCGGGCCGGATAGAACACGCTCACCATCAGCTCCCGGTACGGCGGCGTGCTCACCCACGGGTCGGGCCGGCTCCGGTCCACCAGGTGCACGCTGGTCACCCCGACCCGGTGCGGGCCGGTCGGCGGCGGCAGGCCGAGCGCCGCGGGGGCGGCGGCCCTGACCGGCCCCGCTCCGGCCAGCAGCGCCAGCAGCGCCAGCAGCGCCAGGCCGGCGCCGAGCAGTACACGCGGTGCGGATCGTGTCGTTGTCATGATCAGCACGCTAGGCGCCGCGACCCCGCCCTGGCGTCACGCTGCCGAGCCATCTCCGGCGTCATACCTGAGAGCTACGGTCCGACCCGGGCGGGTCCGACCAGTAGCGGTCGAGGGCAGTGCCGGGCCGGCCACCCTGGCGGCGAACAGGGTCTGGTCGGTCCCGTCCCGGAGGGCTCCCCGGCGGCGCCGGTGGTCAGTCGATCGTGAAGCCGGCGTGCAGCGGGTCCATGAACAGCCTGGCCGTGTCGAAGGTGAGCTTCACCATGGTCTCGCCGCGCAGCACGACCGATCCGACGCAGGAGGTGGTGAACTCCACGTCCACGGTGGTGACGTCGCCGCCCGTGTCGCGGAACCGGACCAGCGCGTACCGCCTGTCCTCGTGCTCCTCCGGGTGGGAGGGGCAGCTGTGGTCGTGGACGGCCTGGCCGGCGTTCAGAGCGTTCGCCAGCGCGGACACGTTCGCCGGCGGCAGTGCCGCGGAGGCGGAGAGGCGGTTGTCGATCGGCTGGTCGGGCTGGTACAGGCACGCGACGGCCGAGACCTGACCTGGCGGCACGAACGGCGCGGAGCCCTCGGCGAGCGGGCTGGTCCGCCGGTCGCTGTCGCGGGTCGGGCAGCCGAGGTGGTCCACGGCGACCAGCCTGGCGCTGTGCAGGATCCGGTGGGTGGTGGCCGCGTTCCCGGTGACCACCGTCAGCGACACCTGCGGGCTGCGGATGTACAGCCAGCCGGTGTACCGGCCGTCGGACGTGCGCCCCTCGGCGCTGATCCCGCCGGCGCCGTTGAGCGTGATGTTGTGGACGGGCAGGTCGGTGGGCGCCGGCCGGAGCACCTCGATCCTGGCGTGGTCGGTGTGCGGCGAGAGCTGGAGCCGGCAGCCGGTGGGCGCCTGGACAGCGGCGGTGTCCAGGGCGCGAAGGACCGTGGGCCGGTGGGTCTTCCCGCAGCCGAGGTCGTTGACGCTCCAGTCGGCCGGCACCTGGACCTCCAGGCCGAGGGAGCTCTCCCAGCGCCAGCCGGTCGTCGGGGCCGGCTGGTGGTCGCCGCCGCCGCCGGCGGCGGCGACCACGGCGGTGCCGCCGGCGGCGCCGGCGCAGACCAGCGCGGCGACGGCGGCGAGGAGGCGGCGGCGGGTGCGCCGGCCGGCGATCCGCTCACGGACCGGGGGCAGCAGCGGGCCGAGCCCGTCGACGAGGTGTTCGTGGTCGCGGAAGGTCGCCTTGAGGACGTTCTCGAGTTCGGTCATGGCCGGGCCTCCTCGTCCAGCGTGGGCACGAGCGTGCGGAGGGTCGCGAGCGCGCGGGCGGCCTGGGAGCGGACGGTGCTCTCGCCGCAGCCGAGGACCCTCGCGATCTCGGCGTCGGGGAGGTCCTCGTAGTACCGGAGTACGAGTACCGCCCGCTGCCGGGCCGGCAGCTCGCCCAGCAACGTCCAGGCGGCGTCCCGGCTGGCCTGCGCGCCGGCGAAGTCCGGAGCGGCCGGCGCGGCGCCGGGTTCGATGTCGGCCGGCACCTCCCGGTTGGTCCGGCGCCGCCACCAGCTCAGGTGCTCGTTGACGATCATCGCCTTGACGTACGCCTCCGGCTGCCGGCTGGCGGCGATCCGCGACCACCGCCGGTACGCCTTGGCCAGCGTGTTCTGGACCAGGTCGTCGGCAAGGTGCGGGTCGCCGCACAGCATGAGCGCCAGCCGTCGCAGCGCGGTGCCCCGCGCCGTCACCAGCTCCTCGAAGTCCACGCGGCTTTGACGCCGTGGACCAGCCCGAACGCTGCATCCCTGTTCGGTCTAGACCTTTGTTGATATTGGTCTAGTCCAATCTCTTGACGGCAGCTCGCGCGGGTTGTCCACTATGTCCCAGATGCCCTAGACCCCTACTCGGAGGAGGAGTCAGTGCGACGATCGAAACTCATGCCGTCCGCGGCCCTGGTCGCCCTGCTGGCCGGTGGCGGTGTCGCCGCCGCCGCGGCGGTCAACGCGGCCAGCGGCGCGTCCACCGCGGCACCCGCCGCGCTCACCGGCAACTGGTACGGCTCCGCGCCGTACGTCATGCCGCTCGACAACAACCCGCCGGACCTCACCCAGGTCATGGACGCCACCGGCCAGAAGGTGTTCGAGCTGGCGTTCATCCTCGCCCCCAACGGTGGCGGATGCTCGCCGACGTGGGGTGGAACCGGTTCCGTCTCCTCCGACACGGCCGTGGCCGGCATCATCAACGCCGTCCGCGCCCACAACGGCGACGTGTCGGTGTCGGCCGGCGGGTACGGCGGCACCAAGCTCGGCCAGACCTGCGGCACCCCGGCCGCCACCGCCGCCGCGTACCAGCAGGTCATCGACAGGTACCAGCTGAAGGCCATCGACTTCGACCTGGAGGAGCCGGAGTACGAGAACGCGGCGGCCATCAACAACGAGCTGGGCGCGGCGCAGATCCTGCAGCGCGACAACCCCGGCCTGTACATGTCGGTCACCACCGCCGGCACCACGTCGGGCACCGGGTACTTCGGCCAGCAGCTGCTCAACAACGCCAAGTCGCTCGGCTTCACCCCGAACAACTACTCGATCATGCCGTTCGACGGCGGGTTCAACGGTTCCAGCGCGCAGATCTCGGCGCTGGAGGCCTTCCACGGCATCCTGATGAACACCTTCGGCTGGGACAGCCAGACCGCGTACTCCCACGAGGGCTTCTCCGGGATGAACGGCCGCACCGACTCCGCCGAGTTCTTCTCCCAGTCCGACTTCCAGGCGGTGCTCAACTACGCGACCGGTCACGGGCTGTCCCGCTACACGTACTGGTCGCTGAACCGGGACCGGCAGTGCAACCCGCCCGACAACAACGGGCAGCTGTCCGGCTCGTGCAGCGGCGTGCCGCAGGGCGCCTGGGACTTCACCAAGTTCACCACCCAGTTCGCCGGGGCCACCCCGCCCACCAACCCGCCGCCCACCACGGGCAGCCCGACCCCGCCGCCGGGCAACTGCACCGCGCCGGCCTGGAACCCGTCGACCGCGTACACCGGTGGCCAGGAGGTCTCGTACAACGGCCACACCTGGAAGGCGAAGTGGTGGACCCAGGGCGACGTCCCCGGCAACAACAGCCAGGACGTCTGGACCGACGAAGGTCCGTGCGGCGGCGGCTCGTCCCCGCCGCCGTCCGGCTCCTGCACCGCGCCGGCCTGGAACTCCGCCACCGCGTACACCGGCGGCCAGGAGGTCACCTACAACGGCCACACCTGGAAGGCCAAGTGGTGGACCCAGGGCGACACCCCCGGCAACAACAGCCAGGACGTCTGGACCGACGAGGGCGCCTGCGGCTGAACCACACCACTGAAAGCGCGACCAGTGCCTGCCACCTGAGCCACCGCTCAAGAAGGGAAACCTGCCGTGAGCTCACCGAAACGACGCGTCATGGCCGCGGGTGCCGGCGTCACCACCGCGCTGCTCGGCCTGGGCGCGATGGTGGCCGGCGTGCTCGGCCACGGCGCGCCCGCAGCGCACGCCGCCGTCACCAGTGGCGGAGTGAAGATCGCCTACTACGACCAGTGGTCGATCTACCAGAACGCCTTCTACCCGAAGAACCTGGACACCGAGGGCATCGCCGGCAAGCTCGACTACCTGCTGTACGACTTCGAGAACATCGACCCGACGAACCTGACCTGCTTCGAGACCACCAAGGCCACCGATCCCGACCCCGGCGGCGAGAACGACCCGAACGCCGGTGACGGCGCGGAGGACGAGTTCGCCGACATCCAGAAGTCCTACGACGCCAGCATCAGCGTGGACGGCGTCGCCGACTCCGGCACGCAGGCCCTCGCGGGCAACTTCAACCAGCTGAAGAAGCTCAAGGCCAAGCACCCCAACCTGAAGATCCTGCTGTCCCTGGGCGGCTGGACGTACTCCAAGTACTTCCACGACGCCGCGCTGACGGCGGCCTCCCGGCAGAAGTTCGTGTCGTCCTGCATCGACATGTTCATCAAGGGCAACCTGCCGGTGCACGACGGCGTGCACGGCGGCGCCGGGGTGGCGGCCGGCATCTTCGACGGCATCGACGTGGACTGGGAGTACCCGGGCTCGACCGCCGGGCACCTCGGCAACCACACCGGGCCGGAGGACAAGGCCGACTACACGGCGCTGCTGGCCGAGTTCCGCAGCGAGCTGGACGCGTACGGCTCGTCGGTGGGCAGGCACCTGGCCCTGACCGCGGCGGTGCCGGCCGGGCAGGACAAGATCCAGTTCATCGAGACCAACAAGGTCGGGCAGTACCTCGACTTCGCCAACGTCATGACCTACGACATGCACGGGGCGTGGGACGCGACCGGCCCGACGAACTTCCAGGATCCGGTGTACGAGTCGCCGAGCGACCCGTCCGGTGTGATCGCGCCCGGCACGAAGAAGTACTCCACCGACACCGCGATCAGGGCCTGGACCACGGGATTGTCGGGCACGACGATCGTCGGCGGCTTCCCGGCGAGCAAGCTGACCGTCGGGTTCCCGTTCTACTACCGGGGCTGGACCGGCGTGCCGGCCGGCGGCAACCACGGGCTGTACCAGAGTGCCAGCGGGCCGTCACCGGGCCACACGCTGTCCGGCAACGTGCCGGGGGTGGCGATGTACAAGGAGCTCACCGGCGTCGTCGACAATCCCGCCGACACGTTCTACGACCCGGCGTCGCAGTCGGCGTGGTTCTACGACGGGACGAACTTCTACGCCGGCGACTCGCCGCAGTCGGTGCAGGCCAAGGCCGATTACCTGCACTGCAACGGGCTCGGCGGGGCGATGATGTTCTCCCTGTACGACCTGGACCCGGGCACCACCCTGTTCAACAAGGTGGTGACGGCGGTCAACGGCTCGGCGGGCAGCTGCACCTCGCCGACCGGCGGGCCGACATCCAACCCGCCGACGTCCAACCCGCCCACCACGCCGATCTCGACGCCGCCGACGACCGGCAGCCCGCCGCCGGGCACCTGCACGGCGCCGGCGTGGAACTCGTCCACCGCCTACACCGGCGGCCAGGAGGTCTCGTACAACGGCCACACCTGGAAGGCCAAGTGGTGGACCCAGGGCGACACCCCCGGCAACAACAGCCAGGACGTCTGGACCGACGAAGGTCCGTGCGGCGGCGGCAGCACCTCGCCACCGCCGGCCGGGAGCTGCACGGCGCCGGCCTGGAACTCGTCCACCGCCTACACCGGCGGCCAGGAGGTCACCTACAACGGCCACACCTGGAAGGCCAAGTGGTGGACCCAGGGCGACGTCCCCGGCAACAACTCCCAAGGCGTCTGGACCGACGAGGGCGCCTGTAGCTGAACCCCGCGCGAGGCCGGGTGGCGGGCCGCCCGTCACCCGGCCTTCGGGAGCAGGACGCGGAAGGTGGCGCCGGTGCCGGGGGCGGTGTCCAGCTCGACGGTACCGGCGTGCGCGGTGGCCAGGGCGTGCACGATCGCCAGGCCGAGGCCGGTACCGCCGCCGCTCACCCGGGAGCGGGAGGTGTCGACGCGGTAGAAGCGCTCGAAGACGCGCCGCGCCTGCTCCTCGGTGAGGCCCGGACCCTCGTCGGCGACCTCGAGGACCGCGACCGGCGGCCGGTCGCCGTCGCGCTCGGCCAGCCGCACCGTCACCGGCGTGCCGGCCGGGGTGTGCGTGACCGCGTTGCCGACCAGGTTGTCCAGCACCTGCCGCAGCCGGGCCCGGTCGCCGTTGACGATCAGCGGACACGCCACCGGCTCGGTGTGGAACTCGAGGCTGATCGTCCGGTCCGGGGTGAGCATCCGCGCGTCGTGCACCGCCTCGGTGACCAGATCGGTGAGGTCGACCGGCTGGCTCTGCAACGGCCGCTGGGTGTCCAGCCTGGCCAGCAGCAGCAGGTCCTCGACCAGTACGCCCATCCGCGCGGCCTCGTTCTCGATGCGGCTGAGCAGCCGCGCCACCCCGGGCTCGTCCCGCACCGCGCCCTGCCGGTACAGCTCGGCGAAGCCGCGGATCGAGGTGAGCGGCGTGCGCAGCTCGTGGCTGGCGTCCGCGACGAACTGCCGCATCCGTTCCTCCGAGGCCCGCGCCGCGCCCTCCGACGCCTCCCGTGCCCGGAACGCCTCCTCGATCTGCCCCAGCATCTCGTTGAGCGCGGTACCGAGCCGGCCCACCTCGGTCGCCGGGTGCCACCGCGACGGCACCCGCCGGGACAGGTCGCCCTTGGCGATCGTCTCCGCCGTGGTCTCGATCTCCACCAGCGGCCGCAGCGTGGCCCTGACCAGCAGGTACCCCACCCCCGCCAGCACCACCACGCCGGACGCGCCGACCAGCAGGCTGATCGTGACGAGCCGGTGGAAGGTCCGGTTGACGTCCTCGAGGCTGATCGCCACGACCCGGGTGGTGCCGTCGTCGAGGCGCTCCAGCCGTACCCGCCACGGCCCGCCCGCCCCGGAGGCGCGCAGCGTGAACGGGTCGTTGCCGTGCCGGCGGATCACGGTCGGGGTGAGCCGCGCCAGGTCCGGCCCGGTCTGCCCCTCGGTCAGCGGCTGTGACTGCTTGTCCTGCACCTTGCCGCCGGGGTCCAGCCAGGCCACGAAGAACTGGCTGGGCAGCCGGGGACGCTCCTCGCCGCTGGGCCGGGGGTTGACGGTCCGATCGGGCGGTGGCGGGCGGCGGAACCGGCCCGCGGTGAGCGCCAGCTGCCGGTCCACCCGGTTGACCAGGTACCGGTGCATCAGCCGGGTGGCGAGGTATCCGGTCACGCCGAAACTGGCGACGAGCAGCAGCATGACGACGGCGAGCAGCCGCAGCCACAGCGGCGCGCGCCGCCAGCCGTCCCGGACCGCCGGTACCCGGATCATGTCGTCATCGCGGCTCGC
Organism: Mycobacteriales bacterium; assembly: GCA_045806985.1. Lineage (GTDB taxonomy): Bacteria > Actinomycetota > Actinomycetes > Mycobacteriales > JBJMIH01 > JBJMIH01. The sequence goes on from JBJMIH010000076.1 coordinate 48,203, forward strand.
GCAGCACGTACCCCACCCCGCGCATGGTGTGGATCAGCCGGGGCTCGACGTTGTCGACCTTGCGCCGCAGGTAGGACACGTAGCACTGGACGACCGACGTCTCGCCGTTGAAGTCGTAGTTCCAGACGTAGTCGAGGATCTGCGCCTGCGACATGACCCGGCCCTTGTTGGCCATCAGGTACCGCAGCAACTTGAACTCGGTCGGCGACAGCGACACCGGACGACCGCCTCGCCACACCTCGTGACTGTCCTCGTCCAGCTCCAGGTCGGCGACCTGGAGCCGGGACGAGGTGGAGCGGGCGGTCGCGCCGGTACGCCGGAGGATGGCCCGGATCCGGGCGATGACCTCCTCCAGGCTGAACGGCTTGGTGACGTAGTCGTCGCCGCCGAGGGTGAGGCCGTGCACCTTGTCCTCGGTGGCGTCCCGGGCGGTGAGGAACAGCACCGGCAGCGGGCGGTCGCCGTCCCGGAGCCGGGACACCACGCTGAAGCCGTCCATGTCCGGCAGCATGATGTCCAGCACCGCCAGGTCGGGCTGGTCGCGCTCGGCGACCTCGACCGCCTCCCGGCCGGTGCCCGCCGTGCTGACGGCGAACCCGGCGTACCGGAGGCTGGCCGACAGCAGCTCGCGGATGTTCGGCTCGTCGTCGACGACGAGCAGCCTGGCCTCCGGCCCGGTGTCGGCGACGGCGCCGTTCACGGCGGCACTAATTGCCATTGCCGCTGCCGCCGGCCCGGAGCCTGCCGCCGAGCTGGCCCTCGGTGATGCTGCGCGCGGCGACCGAGCCGTCATTGCCGGTCTGGCCCTGCACGGCGACGGGCTGGCCGGCCTGGAGGTCGCTGACCTTGCCGTCGCTGGACATCCGCACGGTGGTCGTCCCGGTGGTGGTCACCTTCACCTCCTTGCCGTCCTGCGTCTTGATGTACACGGTGTCGCCGTCGACACGCTCGACGGTACCCGCGGTGAAGCCGCCACCGGGCAGGTTGCCGCCGGGATTGCCGCTCGGGCCGCCGTACGGGAACCGCCCCCGGAAGTTCCCGCCCGGGTTGGAGCTGACGCTCGCCGTGTTGTTCGCCTTGTGGGTCTGCCGGTCGGTGATCATGCCGCCGGCGAACCCGACGCCGAGCAGCACCACGGCGATCAGGCCGAGCGTGGCCGGCGGCAGCTTGGGCCCGGACCGCTTCTGCAGCATCTGCCCGAGGTCTTCGCTCCGGTGCGCGGCCGCCGGCTGGCTCGGGCCGGCCCCGCCGGGGGGCTGGGCGAGCACGTCGTCGGGCCGGTCGGCGTTGGGGTCGGGTGTGGTCACGGTGAGGTCTCCTCTTACTCGTAGCGCAACGCGTCGACGGGACGCAGGGAGGCGGCCCGGTTGGCCGGGTAGCCGCCGAAGAAGACGCCGATGACGACGCACACGCCGAGGGCGAGCGCGATCGACCCCGGTACCACGACCGGGTGCACACCGACG
>JBJMIH010000077.1:0-3656 GCA_045806985.1 Mycobacteriales bacterium
CAGGTGCTGGTAGCCCTCGTCGGCGCGGCGCAGGGCGGCCAGCGCGTCGCTGCTGCGCCCGATCCGGGCCAGCGTGCGGGCCTCGACGGCGGCGCCGAGCACCGAACCGGGCGACGCTGGCTGGCGGGTCAGGGTCTGCGCCTGCTGGGACAGCAGCACGGCTCGCGGGTAGTCGCCGTTGAAGAAGGGTTCGAGGGCCTCGATCGCGCGCAGCCAGGCCCGCAACGCCCGGTCGCCGTTCTCGTCGGCGGCCTGCTGGCCCAGGTGGAACCAGCCGCGTGCCTGGCTGGAGCGGGCGACGTCGGAGAAGACCAGCGCGGTCAGCCCGGCCAGCTGCGCCGCGACCCGGCACAACCGCTGCCGGAAGTCGGCCGGCAGCCGGCCGGCGAGGGCCTCCTGCACGTCGGCGTAGTCGGACACCACGTCGCACAGCAGCGTCAGCGGCGGGGTGGTGGCGTACGCGGCGCCGTGGGCCTCGGCGTCCTCCTCCAGCCGGTCCAGGGTGGCCACCGTGATCGCGGTCTTCTCGAACACCTCATCCCCCTGGCGGCGGATCGCGTCCACGGCGTCCAGCAGCGGCGCCGACAGCACGCCCCGGTTACCCACGCTGGCCTGCAACAGGGTGCGCCGGCGCGCCTCGTTCTCGCCCGGATCGATCCCCGCCCTGCCCGCCGGGGCCATCGCCCGGCCGGGCCGGTTCAGCGTCGGCGGCAACACCACGGTCACCGGCGGTTCCTGGTCTTCGGCCGGGGTGTGGTCGTTGCCGAAGCCGAGCCGGTCCGGTCGGGTCTGGAACAGCCGGCACAGCAGGTCCAGGTAGTCCGGGGAGGGCCGCTCGCCGGCCTCCCAGTGGCAGATCCGCTGGGTGGTCAGCGACGGTCGCGGCAGCCCGGCCAGGTCGGCGGTGCGGACCACCTCCCGCACCATCTCCTCCAGCGTCCAGGACCGGGCCAGCCGCTGCGCCTTCAGCAGCGAGCAGTCACAGTTCTTGTGGATCGCGACCGCCATCTGCCAGCGCGTCCACCCGTGCCGCTCGCCGTGGGCGACGACCTCACGCGCACAACTCTTACTCGCCTGGTTGGCCATGATCGGCACCCTACGTTCGGGGTACGACAATTTTCATGTGAGGTGCTCGCACATTGCTCGGCTCCGCCCTGTGCGAGCGGAAACCCCCTGCTGGAGCACCTGTCAGCGCCTCCCAGTCCACTGGATTGCCGCGTGGCGCACTTCCCGAGGAACCGTCGGACATCCCGTTACGCTGGAAGGGTCGGATCGCGGACGACGGGTACGGGGAGTCGGCATGGCCGTCAAGCGGAAGCGCCTCGCGGAGCGTCGCAAGACGCTCGGACACAGCCAGGAATCGCTGGCCGAGCAGCTCGGCGTCGACCGGTCGACCGTCGTCCGGTGGGAACGCGGCGAGACGCAGCCCCAGCCACACGTCCGTCCGAGGCTCGCCGAACTGCTGGCGGTCGCACCCGGCGAACTCGATACTCTGCTGGAGAACGATCCTCCGTCCACTGTGGACCTTTACTCGCTCGGCGGCGTGGGCTGGGATCGGGAGCGCGTCGTACGAGCTGTCGAGGAACCTCGCCGGGTGGACCGGGAGGTGGTGCGGTACCTCGAACAGGCCATCGACGTCACCTCCCGCGCATCGAGGACGATGCCACCGACGGAGCTGATCGCCGCGGTGACGCCGGCATACGCTCTCCTGCGCCGTCTCCGGAGGGAGGCTCCGCCAGAGGTTCGGGAACCGCTGCTCGGGCTGGTGTCCCGGTGCGAACAGTTCATCGGACGGATGTACTACGAGGCCGGAGACCTGCGGCAGGCGTTGAGCTGGTCGGATCGTGCGCTCGCGTCCGCCCATCAGGCCGGCGACGGGCAGCTTGTCGCGTACACGCTGATGCGCAGGGCGAGCCTGGTCGGTGCGCAAGGCGACCACTCTCAGGCCATCGATCTGGCGAGAGCCGGGCGGGCGGCGGCGCGTGACCTTCCCGCGCACCTGATGTCGCTCTCCCTGCGGCATGAGGCGGAGGGGTATGCGAAGGCCGGTGAGCTGAGCCAGTGCCTCGGGGCACTGGAGGCGTCGGCCGAATTCCTGGAGAGGGGTGTCGGTACGGAAGGGCCGGCCTACGCCAAGGGGTTCTCGCGGGGTTTCCAGCGGGTGCGGGTGGCTGGTTGTTACGTCGAGCTCGGCAGGTACGAGGACGCGATCGGCATCTATCGGGACGAGCTTCCGGCGTGGCCTGCCAGCCGGGAGGCGGCGTACCACCTGGCAGTGATGGCCAGGGCCTGTGCGGCGGAGGGGTACGGGGATCTGGCGAAGCGGAGTGCCGGGGAGGCCGGGGAGTTGGCGCGGCGGACGGGGGCGGCGCGGGCGCTCCGGGTGCTGGCCGCCCTCGGGGGCTGATCGGTGTGGCGGCGCCGCGGTGCGGGTGCACCGCGGCGCCGCCGTCGTGGGTCGGTCAGTGGATGGTGAACGGGGCGGTCTGGTCGCCGACCAGGATCTGGTACCCGCCGGCCTGGACGGTCGGCGGTCCGCTGGCGTCCACGTCACCGGCGGTGACGGCGAGCCGGGACACCGGCACCTTGACGGTGACGGTCTTCGACGCGCCGGCCGGGAGCGCTACCCGGGCGTACCCGACCAGCCGGTGGTCCGGCTCCAGCGGGTTCGCGGTCGGTTGCCGCACGTACACCGGCACCACGTCCGTACCGGCCACGGTGCCGGTGTTGGTCACCGTCACCGGCACGCTCACCGTCCCGTTCCGCGACACCGAGCCGGTGACCGCGCCGAGCGAGGTGGTGAAGGTGGTGTACGACAGCCCGGCCCCGAACGCGTACGCCGGGTCGTAGCCCGAGCTCGGCCCGCCGTTCGTGCCCGGCAGCTGCTGGTAGAACATCGGCTCGTCGCCGACGGTCTTCGGCCACGAGACCGGCAGCCGGCCGCTCGGGTTGACCGTGCCGTACAGGTCGTCGACCACGCCGGGGCCGCCCTGGCTGCCCGGCAGCCAGGCCATCAGCAGCGCGGAGGCGTCGTCGGCGACCGAGCCGAGCACCAGCGGCCGGCTGGCGATCATCACCACGACCACCGGCTTGCCGGTGGCCTTCAGCGCGGCGACGAGCGCCTGCTGGTCGGCGGGCACGACCGGGTTCTCCGAGTCGTTGAGACCCTCCGCGCCCGGCGTGGTCTCGCCGATCACGGCCACCGCCACGTCCGCGGACTTCAGCGCGGCCACCGCCGACGCCTGGTCCGGCGCGTACACCGCCGCGCCGCCGGTGGCGGTGTCGAGCGCCTGGCGGATCGTCACCGCCGGCGGGGTGACGCCGGCCGGCACGCCCTGCCAGCCGATCGACCAGCCGCCGAGCTGGGCGGCGCCGTTGTCGGCGTTCGGCCCCGTCACGACGACCTTCGCGGTACCGGCCAGCGGCAGCGCGCTGCCGCTGTTCTTCAGCAGCACCGCCGACTCGGCCGCGGCCTGGCGGGCCACGCCGGTGTCGGCGCCGTAGACGATGCCGTTGGCGGCGGCGGCGTCCACGTACGGGTGCTCGAAGAGTCCCAGCCTGAACTTGAGGGTGAGGATGCGGCGCACCGACTGGTCGATCCGGTGCTGGCTGATCAGCCCGTCGTGCACGGCCTTGATCAGGTTGGTCTGGAAGTC
>JBJMIH010000078.1:0-13886 GCA_045806985.1 Mycobacteriales bacterium
ACGATCGGCTTCGAGCAGGGCCGGCCGGTGACCATCAACGGCAAGGAGTTCGCCTCCGCCGTCGACCTGGTGCTGGAGGCCAACGCCATCGGCGGCCGGCACGGCATGGGCATGTCCGACCAGATCGAGAACCGGGTCATCGAGGCCAAGAGCCGGGGCATCTACGAGGCGCCCGGCATGGCCCTGCTGCACGCGGCGTACGAGCGGCTGGTCAACGCCATCCACAACGAGGACACCCTCGCCACGTACCACAGCGAGGGGCGGCGGCTGGGCCGGCTGCTGTACGAGGGCCGCTGGCTGGACCCGCAGGCGCTGATGCTGCGCGAGTCGTTGCAGCGCTGGGTCGGGACCGCGGTCACCGGCGAGGTGACCCTGCGGCTGCGGCGCGGCGAGGACTACTCCATCCTCGACACCTCGGGGCCGGCGTTCAGCTACCACCCGGACAAGCTGTCCATGGAGCGGACCGAGGATTCGGCGTTCGGCCCCGTCGACCGCATCGGCCAGCTGACCATGCGCAACCTCGACATCGCCGACTCGCGCGCCAAGCTGGAGCAGTACGCCGGCCTGGGCATGGTCGGCAGCGGCCACCCGAAGCCGATCGGCGCCGCCCAGGCCGCGTCCACCGGCCTGATCGGCGCGATGCCGGAGGGCGGCGCCGAGACCATCGCCTCCCGCGGCGAGATCAGCGCCGACGACGCCCTCCTCGACCACGCCGCCCTGGAGTCCGGCACCGACTGACCGTGAGGATGTGGGGGCGGGTCACCCGGGCGGTGGGTCGCGGGGTTCGAGGGGTCGGGTCGCCGGGCCTTGCAGCACGGCGCCGTCGGTGGAGAAGCGGGAACCGTGGCAGGGGCACTCCCAGCTGCGGTCGGTGTCGTTGAAGGCGACGACGCAGCCCAGGTGGGTGCAGGTGGCGGAGACGAGGTGGGGCGTGCCGGACTCGTCGCGGTAGGTCGCGCACAGGTGGCCGCCCAGGCGGAGGACCGCGCCCTCGCCGGGGGCGAGCCGGTCGAGCGCGTCGCGGTCGTCGCGGTGCAGCCGGTCGCCGACGAAGTGCCGCGCCACGTCGGCCTGCGCCTTGAGGATCGGGCCGGCCTCCCGCACCGGGTGGAACCGCCGCGGGTCGTACAGGCTCGCCCAGCGCGGCGGGTCGCCGGTGATCAGGCCGGCCAGCAGGATGCCGGACATGACGCCGTTGCTCATCCCCCAGGCGCCGAAACCGGCCGCGACGTAGGTGTGGGCCGCCGCCGGATGGAACCGCCCGACGAAGGGGATGCCGTCCGGGGTGTGGTTGTCCTGCGCTGACCAGCGGTAGGCGATGTCCCGGACGCCGAACCGCTCCCGCGTCCAGCTGGTCAACCGCCGGTACCGTTCGCCGTCACCGCCGGTGCCGGGCTTGTGCGACTCGCCGGTGACGATGAGCAGGCGCTGCCCGTCCCGGTACGGAGCGGTACGGACCGATCGGGTGCCCTCCTCCGGCGTCACGTACATGCCGCCAGGGTCGGCGTCGGGGTCGACGGCGGCGGCGACGACCAGTTCCCGGCGTGGTACCAGCCTGGTGAACAGCAACGCGCGGTCGAAGACCGGATAGTGGGTGGCGACCACGACGTCACCGGCGACGACTGTCGCGCCGGTGCTGGTGGTCAGGCGGCACGGCACCCCCTCCCGCAGCTTCACCACGCGGGTCCGCTCGTGGATCACCCCGCCGCGGGCGGTGATCGCCCCGGCCAGGCCCAGCAGGTAGCGGCGCGGGTGGAACTGCGCCTGATCGTCGACACGCACCGCCGCGGCGACCGGGTACGGCAGGTCGGTGGCACGTACCAGCGTCGCCGGCAGGCCTGCCTCGGCCGCCGCGTCGGCTTCCGCCTCCACCTCCGCCACCCGGTCGGGCGACTCCGCGTAGGTGTAGGCGCTGGTCGGTTCCAGCTCGCAGTCGATGTCCAGCTCGCGGCTTGTCCTGCTGGCGTGTTCGATCGCCTGCTGCTGGGACAGCGCGTACCAGCGGGCGGCCCGCCCGCCGGCCGACCCGCGCAGGCGGGCATAGATCAGGGTGTGCAGGGCGGTGAGCTTGGCGGTGGTGTACCCGGTCACGCCGGCCGCGATCCGGTCGGCTTCCAGCACCGCCACCCGCCTGCCCCGGCGGGTGAGCTCCCAGGCCGTCGACAGTCCGGCGATGCCACCGCCGACGACGGCGACGTCCACCTCGACCCGCTCGCCGGCGCCGGTGAGCGCCGGATAGTCCGTCGACCGGCTGGAATCCATCCAGTACGACTCGGCCCTGCCCTCGACACCGTCCATGAACCCAGACTCACCCGCGACGATTCCCCGCGCCACCTGGACGGCAGGGAGACGGTGCGTATCGTCTCGTTGTTAGACTCGTTCCGTGAGCACGCCCAGTGAGCAGCGACGCAGCGCCCGGTCCCGGCAGGCGATCCTGGACAGCGCCCTCGACATCTACCGGGAGCGCGGCCTGGCCGGGATGTCGATGGAGGGCATCGCGCGGCAGGCCAGGGTCGGCAAGCAGACGATCTACCGGTGGTGGCCGTCGAAGGCCGCGGTGCTGCTGGAGGCCCTGGACAGGCAGGCGACCGAGGTGTCGGACTTTCCTGACACCGGTGATCTGCTCGCTGACCTGCGTACGCAGATGTCCGGGGTGGCGCGGCTGTTCAGCGGTCCGCAGTTCGCGCCGTATGTCAGTTTGATCGCGGCGGCTCAGGAGGACCCGGAGGTCGAGGGCTGGATCCGGGACATCATCGTGGCGCCGCGGGTCCGGGCCTGCCGTGAGCGGCTGCGGCGGGCGCAGGAACAGCACCAGCTTCGCGAGGACGTCGACCTGGATGACGTCGTGGAGCTGCTGTACGCGCCGTTGTACTACCGGCTGCTCCTGCACACCCGCCCTGTCTCGGTCGAGCAGGTGGACAGCATCCTGCGCCTTGCCTTCACCGGGCTGGCAGCCCAACCCGCCTAGCCCGTGTCTCTCAGCGGCCCGCCGGGTCCGAAATCCGCCAGCCCGCCGCCCCTCTCGCCACGATCAAGGAGTTGTGGCCGCGTTGTCACATGAAAATGCGGGCACAACTCCTTGATCGTGGCCACAGGGGTCCGAAATCCGCCATGGGCACACAGGCGGATTTCGGACCCCCGCGGCCGGGCAGATTCCTGAGACGAGACGGAACGGTTCGTCTTGACTCGTGGCCGCGGCGGCCGTAGCGTCATCCCCACTGAGACGGACCGTCTCGTCTCGTACCGGGTCGCCCCGCGGGCGGCCTCCTTCGATGGATTGGTAGTGGCAGCGATGACAGAGAGGTCCAGCCGGCGTACCGCGCTGCGGATCGCCACCCTCACGGTGACCGCGCTCGCCGCGGTCCAGATCGTGATCTGGATGCTGATCTGCCTGATCAGTACGCAATGGATCGCCCCATGGTGGGCGTGGTCGGCGGTACTGCCGGCGGCGGCCCTGTTCGGTGTCGAGCGCCTGGCCGACCGACCCCGCGGCGCGGGCAGCGGGCCGGCCGGGGCCGACGGCGGAGAGGCGTGGTGACCGCGATGACGACGGCGATGACCAGGCCGGACATGACAGCCCCGGCGAAGACCGACGCGCCGGTCCAGTTGCGGGCGGTGGAGAAGCGGTACGGCGCCGGCCCCGGCGAGGTCACCGCGCTGGCCGGGGTCACGGTGGACTTCCGGGCCGGCAGCTTCACCGCGGTGATGGGCCCGTCCGGCTCGGGCAAGAGCACGCTGCTGCACTGCGCGGCCGGCCTGGACGCGCCCACGTCCGGAACGGTCACGCTGGCCGGCGTGCCGCTGGCGGGCAGGAACGAGACGGAGCTGACCGAGTTGCGGCGCGACCGGGTCGCGTTCGTCTTCCAGTCCTTCAACCTGATGCCGGCGCTGACCGTGTGGCAGAACGTGACGCTGCCGGCGTTGCTGGCCGGCCGCCGGCCGGACAGGGCGTGGGTGACCGAGGTGATCCGCCGGGTCGGCCTCGCGGACCGGAAGCGGCACCGGCCCGGCGAACTGTCCGGCGGGCAGCAGCAGCGGGTGGCGATCGCCAGGGCGCTGGCCAGCCGGCCGGCGGTGACGTTCGCGGACGAGCCGACCGGCGCGCTGGACACCACCACCGCGCGCCAGGTGCTGGAGCTGCTGCGGCAGCTCACCGGCGCCGGCCAGACCGTGGTCATGGTCACCCACGACCCTGTCGCCGCGTCGTACGCGGACAACGTGCTGTTCCTCGTCGACGGGCGGATCGTCCGGCGGCTCGCCGCGCCCACCGCCGCCACCGTCGCCGACCACCTGGCGGGCCTGGCGCACACGGGTACGGAGGTGCCGCGATGACGGGACTGGCGACGACGAGACTGGCGCTGGCCACGCTGCGGACCCGCGCCCCGGCGTCGGCCGCGACATTCGTGGCGATGCTGCTGGGCACCACGCTGCTGCTGGCGTGCGGCGGGCTGCTGGAGACGGCGATCCGGCTGGACGCCACCCCGCAACGGCTCGCCGGCGTTCCGATCGTGGTCGCCGGCCCGTCCGGCTTCAAGCTGCCGGACCAGAAGTCGCAGCGGGCCGCGTACCCGGAACGCGGCGGTCTCGACCCCGCTCTGGTGACCCGGGCGGCGGCGGTGCCCGGCGTCGCCGCCGCGGTGCCGGACGTGTCCTTCCCCGCCGTGCCGCTGGTCGGCGGCGAGCCGGTCCGCCTCGGCGGTACGGCGCTGGCCGGCCACGGCTGGACGTCGGCGGCCCTCACCCCGTACACCCTGCGCGGCGGCACCGCACCGGCCGCACCCGGGCAGGTCGTGCTGGACGCGCGGTCGGCGGGCCGGCTCGGCGCCCGGCCAGGCGACCGGGTCACCATGGCGGTGGCCGGCCAGCCGCGCAGCTTCACCGTCAGCGGAGTGGCCGCGCCGGCCGGTCACGTCGACGCCGCCGCGTACTTCTTCTCGCCGGCCGACACCCGGCAGTTCGCCCCCAGGGGCGCGGCGGTCGACGCGATCGGGGTACGGCCCGTGCCCGGCGCCAGCACCCGCGAGGTGGCGGCCCGCCTGGCCGCCGCCCTGCCGGCGGACCTGACCGTGCGTACCGGCGGCGGCCGGGGCGCGGCGGAGTTCGCCGGCATCGGCGCCAGCCGGCTGCCGCTGATCCTGCTGGCGGGCGTGTTCGGCGGCATGGTGCTGGTCGTGATGGCGCTGGTGGTGTCGGCCACGATCAGCCTGTCGGTCCGGCAGCGGCAACGGGAGCTCGCCCTGTTGCGCGCCGGCGGCGCGACACCGCGGCAGGCGTACCGCATGGTGGTGACCGAGACGATGATCGTCGCGACGCTGGCCACGCTGTGCGGGCTCGCGCTGGGCCGGCCGGCGGGCGGGCGGATCTTCGCCGCGATCACCGACCACGGCGCGATCCCGGCCGAGCTGACGTACCGGTCCGGCGTGCTGCCGCTCGCCGGCGCCGCGCTCGCCGCGCTGGTCGCGGCCCGGCTGGCCGCCGGCCTCGCGGCCCGGCCCGCCGCCCGCGCCCGGCCGATCCAGGCGATGACGGAGGCGGCGATCCCGCCCGTCACCGTCGGCCCGCTCCGCCGGCTTCTCGCCGCGGTGTTCGCGCTGGGTACCGTGGGCCTCGCCACCACGGCACCGTTCCTCGGCACGGAGGCGGCCTCCGCCGTCGGCGGCCCCGCGGTACTGACCGGCTCCATCGCGGTCGCCCTGGTGGCCCCGGAGGTGCTGCACCGGCTGGCCGGCTGGTTCGCCGAACCTGTCCGGCGGCTGGGTGGCCGGCAACTCGGCACGCTGGCCGTCCTCAACGTCCAGGCTCGCGCGGTTCAGCTCGGGGCGGTCCTCACGCCGCTCGTGCTCGGCGTGTCGATCGCCCTCGGGAACGTGTACTCGCAGACCACCTACGAGCACGCCGCCAGGTCGGGCTACCTCGACCAGCTCGACGCCGACGCCGTGGTCACCTCCTCCGCCGGTGGCATCGCGCCGGGCCTCGTCCAGCAGGTCCGCGACACCCCCGGCGTGGCCGCCGCCTCCGCCCTGGTCGCCAGCCACGGCTGGATCGAGCGGCCCTACGACGGCAAGGGCACCGATCCGTCCCCGCTGCTCGGTGTCGGGACGCAGGACGGACCGCCCACCCTCGGCACCGGGGTCGCCGCCGGGTCGCTGCGCCACTTCACCGGGGACGTGGTGGCACTGCCGCGAAGCACGGCCCACCGCCTGCACCTCACCCCCGGCGACCGGATCACCATGCGGCTCGGCGACGGCGCCCGCGTACCGGTCACCGTGGCGGCCGTGCTGGACACGCGGTCCGACTTCGCCGGCATCGTGCTGCCCGTCGGCCTGCTGGCCCCGCACACCACGGCCGGGCTGCCGACCCACATCCTGGTACGCGTCCGATCCGGACACCGCGGCGGGGAGGTGCGCGCCGCGATCCGGGACCGCCTCGCGGCATGGCCGGGTACGACAGTCGGCGACGACGGCGTTCTCGGCTCGACGCTCACGGCCGGGCTGGACATCGAGGCGTGGATCCACTACCTGGTCGCCCTGCTGGCCATCGCGTATGCCGCGATCGCCGCGATCAACACCCTCGGTGTGGCGGTACTGGCCCGGCGGCAGGAACTCGCCACCCAGCGGCTCGTCGGCGCCACCCGCCGGCAGGTGCGCCGGATGCTGCTGTGCGAAGCCGCCGTGGTCGCCGGGATCAGCGTCGGTCTGGGCACGGTGATCGCGGCGTTCACCGTCCTTCCGACGGCCCTCGCGGTGGGCGCGGTGCTGCCATCAGGACCGGTCTGGGTCTACCTGGCCGTGATCGCCGCCGTCCTGCTGATCGTGCTGCCGGTCACCGCCGCGGCCACCCGCGCCACCACCCGTCGCCGCCCCATCCACGCCGTGGCGGCGGCCACCACCTGACCGCCTCCGGGACGGCCGCCGTGCCACGGCGGCCGTCCCCGTCACAGCTTCCGCCCTGTTTCGTTGTCCGAGGCCTGCCGGTCAGCTCGCCACCAAGCTGTCGAACATGCCGACCTGGTAGGAGCCGCCCTTCTGGCGCACGATCACGTTGAGCCGGTTGGCCGCGTTGACCATGGCGACCAGGGCGACCAGCGCGGCGATCTGGTCGTCGTCGTAGTGCTCGCGTACCCGCGCCCAGGTCTCGTCGGACACGCCCTGGTGGGCGTCGGCGAGCCGGGTGCCCTCCTCGGCGAGCGCCAGCGCGGCCCGCTCCGCCTCGGTGAACACGGTCGTCTCCCGCCAGGCGGCGACCAGGTTGAGCCGGACCGCGGACTCGCCGGCGGCCAGGGCGTCCTTGGTGTGCATGTCGACGCACAGGCCGCAGCCGTTGATCTGGCTGGTGCGCAGCGACACCAGCTCCTGCGTGGACTCGGGCAGCGGCGACTGCCGGATGACCATGCTGGTGTTGGCGAACCGCTTGCCGAACTTGAGGGCGATCTCGTTGTCGAGCATGTTGAATCGGGTGTCCATGACTCGGTCCTCACTGGTGTTGTCGCGTGAACGAACACCAGATGCCGGCGACGCGACCGCTGTGACAGCGCCGGCGGAGTGACGTGGGCCACACGTCACAGGAGGCCGGCGCCCGGTGTCTGGTGGGTGGCACAGTCGAGAGCGAGAAGGAGCCGCCATGAGCCGGGACACCAGTCCGGACCCCGCCACCGAAGCGTTCCTGGCGCACCGGAACCTGCTGTTCACGGTCGCGTACGAGATGCTCGGCTCGGCCGCGGACGCGGAGGACGTGCTGCAGGAGACCTGGCTGCGGTGGGTGGGCGTCGATCTCGACACGGTGCGGGACCAGCGCGCGTACCTGGTCCGGATCACCACCCGGCAGGCGCTCACCCGGCTGCGGACCCTCGGCCGCCGCAAGGAGTCCTACGTCGGCCCCTGGTTGCCCGAGCCGCTGCTCACCGCGCCGGACGTGGCCGAGGACGTCGAGCTGGCCGAGAGCGTCTCGATGGCGATGCTGCTGGTGCTGGAGACGCTCACCCCGACCGAACGGGCGGTGTTCGTGCTGCGCGAGGTGTTCGACGTCGACTACGACGAGATCGCCCAGGCCGTCGACAAGAGCCCGGCGGCGGTACGCCAGATCGCGCACCGGGCGCGGGGCCACGTCGCGGCGCGCCGGCCGCGCGGGGCCGTCTCCGCGGCCGAGACCCGGAACGCTCTCGAGGCGTTCCAGCGGGCGGTCCGGACGGGTGAACTCCAGAGCCTGCTCGACATCCTCGCGCCGGATGTCGTCTTCCTGGGTGACGGTGGTGGAGTCAAGCAGGCCGTGCTGGCGCCGGTGGTGGGGGCCGACAAGGTTGCCCGCCTGCTGGCCGCCGGACTGGGCAGCATCGCGGCCACCGGCTCGCTGCGGCCGGCGCACGTCAACGGCTACCCGGCGCTGATCCTCGAGCTCGACGGCGTGGTGGACACCGTGGTGGCGGTGCGTACCGGCGACGGCCTCATCACCGGCCTCTACGCCGTACGCAACCCCGCGAAGCTGTCGCACCTGGAGCGGGAGACCGCCCTGCGCCGCTGAGGCCGGCGCCGGCCCCAGCGGCACGGGAACGCGGTGTCAGCCCGGTGTCGATTGCGGGCGTCCGCCCGGCGTCGACTCCGGCGTCTCCGCCATCTCCGGGATGATCCCCAGCTGCTGGAGGGCGCCGAGCATGTCGTAGTTGACCCAGGTCTCGACGATCCTGTCACCCTCCCACTTGTCGAAGGTCATCCCGTTCATCACGTACGTCTTCCCGGTGGCGGGCAGGCCGCGGAACTCGCCCCGGGCCGTCCCCCCGCACGTCCACCTCGCGGCGGTCATGTCCCCCTCGCACACCACGTCGTGGACGTCCATGTGCAGGTCGGGCTGGGCCGCCCGCAGCTGACGCACCTGCTCCTTGAACCCGGCCACGCCGTCCACGGCGAAGCTGGGGTCGTGAAAGGTACAGCGCGCGTCGAAGATCTCGTCGCAGATGTCCAGGTTGCCGTTGTTCCACACCTCGTCGACGCTGCGGCGAAGCAGACCCCTCCGTTCGTCCGGTGTCATCGGCAGTGACCTCCCCCCAGGTACCCGTGGCCACCCCGCTGGCGACCACCCGAAACCCAGCTCACCGCCGCCAGCGACATCAAGTCAACCCAGCTCAGGGCCCATCTGGGAGCCCATTTCAGGCATCCGGCACCTGACCGCCCACCGGCGGCGGAACGGAGGGTTCGCGGAGGCGGTACTTCTGGATCTTGCCGGTGGCGGTCTTCGGGAGGTTGTCGAGGAAGGCGATGTCGTGGGGGGTCTTGAAGTGGGCCAGCCGGGCCCGGACCCAGGCGCGGAGGTCTTCGGCGTCGGGGGTGGCGCCGGGGCGGGGGACGACGAAGGCCTTGGGGACTTCGCCCCACCGGGCGTGGGGTACGCCCACGACGGCGGCTTCGAGGACGTCGGGGTGGGCCTGGAGGACGTGTTCGAGCTCGATGCTGGAGATGTTCTCGCCGCCGGAAATGATCACGTCCTTGAGCCGGTCGCGCAGCTCGAAGTACCCGTCCGGGTGCATGACGGCCAGGTCGCCGGAGTGGAACCAGCCACCGGCGAAGGCCCGCTCGGTCGCCTCCGGGTCGCGGTAGTACCCCAGCATCACGTTGTTGCCGCGCATCACGACCTCGCCGGGGGTGTTCCCGTCCGCCGGCACGTCGCGCATCCGCTCGTCCACCACGCGCACCCGCTCGGAGACGAGGGTCGGCACGCCCTGGCGTGACTTCAGCCGGGCCTGCTCGCCGGCTGGCGTGCCGTCCCACGCCGGCTGCCAGGCGCACACGGTGATCGGACCGTACGTCTCGGTGAGGCCGTACAGGTGGGTGACGTCCATGCCGAGGCCGCGGGCCCGGTCCAGCAGCGCCGGTGACGGCGGCGCGCCGCCGACGAAGACCCGCACCTGCCGCTCCAGCGGCCGGGCGGCCGGCGACTCGAGCAGCATTCCGAGCACGGTCGGCGCGCCGCACAGGTGCGTCACGCCGCGCTCCCGCACCGCCGCCCAGGCGGCGGCCGGCTCGAACGCCTCGACGCACACGTGTTCCGCCCCGGCCGCGGTCACCGCCCAGGTGAAGGCCCACCCGTTGCAGTGGAACATCGGCAGCGTCCACAGGTACGCGCTGCGCGGCCCCAGCCCGGTCTCCGCGATCACCCCGAGGGTGTGCAGGTACGCGCCGCGGTGCGAGTACATCACGCCCTTCGGCCGGGCCGTGGTGCCGCTGGTGTAGTTGATCGACAGCAGGTGCCGCTCGTCATCGGGCGGGCGTACCGGACCCGGCGACGCGGCGGCCACCCGCTCGGCCAGGGACTCGCCGGTGACCAGCAGCTCGACCGGGTGGTCGAGCCCGGCGACGGCCTGCTCGGCGGTGCCGCGCAGGCTCGGGTGCGTGACCAGCGTCCGTGCCCCGCTGTGGCCCAGGATGTAGGCCACCTCGGGCGCGGCCAGCCGGACGTTGAGCGGCACCAGCACCGCGCCGAGCCCCGGGACGGCGAAGTGCAGCTGGAGCATCTCGCCGATGTTGGGCAGCATCGCCGCGACCCGGTCGCCCTCGCCGACACCGCCCGCCGCGAGCGCGCCGGCCAGCCGTTCCACCGCCGCGAGCAGTTCCGCGTACGTCAGCGCCAGCCCGCCGTCCCGCACCGCCGGCCGGTCGCCCCACACCTCCGCGCTGCGCAGCAGGTAGCTGATCGGCGACAGCGCGGCGTGCGACACCGGCGACGCTGCTGACGGTGGTGGCGCGGTCACGCCTCCACGATGTCAGAAGTCGACCCGCCTGACGACGCGTCGCGGGCGTGCCCGACGGCCGCGGCAGTCGGCGGTGCGCTCCTGGATGTCGCCTGTCAACCTGGCCTCCCCGTCCTGGTCACGGTGCTAGTCTGCCTGCCGGATGCGGAGTGTCGAGACGGTCCTGGCGCTGGTCGTGCTGGGCACGCTGGTGGCGGCGCTGGCCGGCCGGCTGCGCGCCCCGGCGCCGACACTGCTGGTGGTGGCCGGGCTGCTGGTCGGTTTGCTGCCCGGCGTCCCGACCGTACAGGTGACCCCCGACATCATCGGCCTGGTCGTGCTGCCGCCGCTGCTGTACGCGGCCAGCGAGGAACTGCCGTGGCGGGACGTGCGCGCCGTGTGGCGGCCGGTGGCGACGCTGGCGGTCGGGCTGGTGGCGGTGTCGGCGGCGGCGGTCGGGCTGGTGGCGGCCGCGGTGAGCCCGCTGTCCGGGCGGATGGCGTTCGTGCTGGGCGCGGTGCTGGCCAGCACCGACCCGGTGGCGGTGACCGCGCTGGGCCGGCGGCTGCCGTTGCCGGCCAGGGTGCAGGCGCTGGTGTCGGCGGAGAGCCTGTTCAACGACGCCACCAGCCTGGTCCTGTTCCGGGTGGCGGTCTCGGTGGCGGTGGCCGGCGGGGCGCTCGGGTGGGGGCACACGCTGGGGGAGTTCGTGCTGCTGGCCGGCGGCGGGCTGGTCACCGGCGTGGTGGCCGGCACCGCGCTGGTACTGGTCCGGCGGCGGGTGGACGATCCGGTGCTGGAGACGGTGATCGCGCTGGTCACGCCGTACGCGGTGTACGTGCTGGCGGAGGCGGCGCACGGCGCGGGCGTGACGGCGGTGGTGGTCGCCGGGCTGATCCTGGGCAGCCGGTCGGAGCGGATGACGACCGGCCGCATCCGGCTCCAGCTGCACGCGGTGTACGGCACGGTGGTGTTCCTGCTGGAGAGCGTGGTGTTCAGCCTGATCGGGCTGGAACTGCCGGCGCTGGTCGACGCGGTGGACGGCGGCGGCGCGGGCTGGGTGTGGCAGGCGCTGGCGGTCACCGCGACGCTCATGGTGGTGCGGGTGGTGTGGGTGTTCGCGCTGTGGGCGGTCACCAGGAGCCGCCAGCCGGACCAGGTCTCCTGGCGGGTGCCGGCGGTGGTGACCTGGGCCGGTACCCGCGGGGTGCTGCCGCTGGCGGCGGCGCTGTCGATCCCGCTGCACACCGACGCCGGTGGCCGGCTGCCCCAGCGCGACCTGGTACTGCTGCTCACCACCTCGGTCATCGTCGTCACGCTGGTCGTGCAGGGGATGACGCTGGCGCCGGTGGTCCGCTGGTCGGGCATCGCGCTCGGGCCGGAGCACGTGCGCGGCGAGACCAGCCGCGCCCAGCTGCGGCTCGCCCGTGCCGGGCTCGCCTACCTCGACAACCTGCCGGACGAGGTACCCGAAGAGGCTCCGGTGGCGACGGTGGAGCGGATCCGGCGCGACCTGGAGGCGGCCGTGGACAGCGCGCGGCAGCGGCTGGCGGACGACCGGTACCCGGCGACCACGCCGACCGAGGAGGCCTACCGGCGGCTGCGCCGGGAGGTCATCGGCGCGCAGGCGGCCGAGCTGGCGCGGATGTTCCAGGACGGCGAGATCAGCGACGGCACCCGCCGTACCCTGCAACGCCGCCTCGACCTGGAGGAGGCCCGCCTGCACGGCGGCTGACCCCGCACCCGCGACGCGGTCCGACTCGTCCGTTTGAACCGGGTTGAAGGTGGTTAAGAACGTACCGATGGGTGTGACGTTGCCTTCCGAGCTGGCGTGGGTCCTCGGCCTGCTCGGCGTGGACTGGCCCAACGCGGACGAGGACAGGTTCCGGGCGGCGGCCTCGGCCTACCGGCAGAGCGCCGCCGAGATCGACCATGCCCGCACCCGCGGCGACCTGGCTACTCAGGGGCTGGTGGCCGGCAACAGCGGCGCGCACGTGGACGCCCTCGCCGCCAACTGGGGCCGGGTGTCAGGCGAGCACCTGGGCCGGCTGGTCGAGCTGCTGCACCTCACCGCGGACGGGCTGGACGGGTTGGCGCTGGTGGTGGAGGGCGCCAAGGCCGCCGTCGTGGTCCAGCTGGGGGTGCTGGCCGGCGAGCTGGCGGCGGCGGCCGCGTCCTCGATCGTGACCTTCGGCCTGTCCGACGCGGCGGCGCTGGCTGCCACCCAGCTCACCAGGGTCGCGGTGAGCGACATCCTGCGCGAGGCCGAGGAGCAGCTGCTCCGCCAGGCGATGGCGATCGTGGGCAGCGAGGTGGCCTCGATCGTCGCCGGCCTGGCCAAGGAGGCCATCCAGGAGGAGGTCTCCGACTACCTCGGCACCGGCGACGGCCCGCACCCGGACCGGATCGCCGCCGCCGGCTGGCGGGCCGGGGTGGACCAGGCGAAGCGGTACGCCGACCCCGCCACGCTCGCGAAGGCCGCGGCCGGGGTCGCGGTCGGCGCCGGCCGCGGCGCGTACGCCCGCTCCGAGACCGGCGAGACCGGCGAGACCGACGAGGTCTACGAGCTCGACGTCGTGTACGAGGAGGCCGACGGGTGACCGACCTGATCAAGCACGAACCGCTCGACTTCGAGGCCTACGCCGACCACGTCACCGGCACCGGCGACCGGCTCGACGCGACCGCCGCCCAGCACCGGTCCGCCGTGGACGAAGCCCTCGACGAGTTCGGGAAGTCCCAGCTCACCCGCGCCGCGGGTGTCGTGCTGGAGCCGGTCATGCGGGCGCTGAGCCAGGCCATCGCCACCGGCGCCAGCCGTACCCGCCGGCACGCCAACCTCAGCAGGGTCGCCACCCGCGCCACCGTCCGCACCGACCAGGACAGCGCCGCCGCCACCCCGGGGTCCTGAGCGGACGAACCGCTGTCGACGCGTTCCCGTACCGGCTCGCGCGGTGTCAGCAAATTCGGCCCCGGCGTTAGCTTGAGTTTTAACCTGTGCGGCGTGGTCGGGGTGTGTGCGGTTTCGTCTTGTTGGTCGTGTTCGCGGTGACGATGTGGACGTCGTGGCGGGTGGCTGGCCGGTGGTTGGGGTGTCGGGCTGGGCGTCCTGGACCGGGTCGTGATGGTTTCGGTGCGCGGGCGGGACAGCCGGCTTTGGTGTGTAGGTGCC
>JBJMIH010000079.1:0-6281 GCA_045806985.1 Mycobacteriales bacterium
ACACCGCCACCCGCCTTGCGTAACACCTCCAACACCCCGCCAGGCACCACCCCACCCCCGAACGGACGCCGCTCGGTATGCCGCCGCCGCGCCGCCGCCACCAACCCCACCAACTCTGCCGGCGCAGTCTCCCTACCCGTCACCGTGATGGTGGCCAACACCCCCGCATCACCCGGATCCGGCAACCGATCCACCACCACCCGCCAACCCGAGGCCCGCAACGACAACTCCGCCAGATACAGGGCCGCACCGCAGGACAACACCAACGCATGCCGATCCGGATCGACCACCGGCAACCACCGCGACCGATCCGCCGACAACACCAACCCCCGCCCCGTCACCCGCCACCGCCACGGCTGACTGTTGTGAATCGACGGCGCACTCACCGCCAACTCCACCGCCCGCTCCAACTCACCGGCAGCCACCAACGACCCCATCAATCAGCCCTCCCAAACGACCTACCCCCGACGCTACCCACCCCCACACCCCCACCCCGAGGGCCGAAGGTCCCACACCACACCGCCCTAGGTCCGGCCCGCGCGGGGCCACGGCCCCTGGGGAACCGCAGGTCCGGCGGAGCATCGTCGCTGGTACGGAGGTGAGTACGGTGACCTGGAACCCTGAGACGAATGATCTTGTCCACCGCATCCTGGTCGGAGTGGACGGCTCCGCCTGCTCCTTGATCGCCGTCGCCTGGGCGGCCGGCGAGGCCCGTGCCCGCGGGGCGCGGCTGGAACTGATGCACGTCATCGAGCCCGGCGCCCGGCGCTTCCTGGACCCGGCCGAACCCGACCCGGCCATGGTGGTAGCCACCGCGGCGGCCCGGCTGGCGGCCTCGGGCATCACGGCGCACGCCCGGATCACCACCGGCGACGCCGTCGAGGAACTCAGCCACCGGGCCGAGCACGCCGACCTGCTGGTGCTCGGCGCCACCGGCATGGCCCCGTACCACGGCATCCTGCACGGAACCGTCACCCAGGCCTGTGTCCACGCCGCGCCCTGCCCGATCGTGGTCGTGCCGTTCCCGCAGCAGCAGCCGAGCCATCCGCACCGCGCCGACGCGGAGCTGGTCGCCGGGGGTGTGCGGTGAGCACGCGGCCGGTGCCGCTGTCGGTCACGGTGCCGCGCGCCCCTGGCGAGGCGGCGCTGGCCTGCCACGCACGGGCGGTACGGATGCTGCGCGCCCGCTGCCGGGATCGCCGGCCCGGCCGTGAGGTGACCGCCATCGCGGTAGCCCGGCTCGACCACGACGCGATCACCGTCACCGCGCTCGCCACCCCACCCCAGAACTGACGGCAGCCACCCCCGTCCCCGCGCCGACACCACCATCGGCTCGACTGTTGTCACGACTACGAATATCGGCCGCCACCGACGTGGCGAGCTGGCCCAGTTGGGACCCACACGAGCAGAAGGCCCGCCTCGACGGCCCCTTCGCGCCCGGCACGAAGGGGTGGAACAAGCCGCGGGGCGCGCCGGCCGGCACCTTCACCATCACCGAAGTCGAGCCCGAGCGGATGTGGTCGGCGCGGGCGGGGATCCCGCTCGGTGACGGGCGGATCCGGGTGTCGAAGGTGTTCGAGGTACACGGGCCGGTCGCGCCGATCTTCCGGCTGATCTGGGAGAACGGCGTCCGGTACGACATGCTCCTGACCTTCAGGGCTCTGGAGGCCGAGGCCCAGCGGCGGGGAGCGGCCCATGCGTGAGCCGCGCGGGCCGCTCATGAGCCCGGGGTTCTGGCTGCACCACGCGGCGCTGGAGTGGCGACAGCGGCTCGACCGCGCGCTACGGCCGCTCGGGCTCACCCCCGACGCAGTTCAACCTGCTCGCCTCGATCGGCTGACTCGATCGCACCCTGCCGTCGCCGCCCACCCAGCAGCAGGTCGCCGACCACGCCGGAGCGGATCGAATGATGACCTCCAAGGTGCTGCGGACCCTGGAGGAACGCGCGCTGGTGACCCGTGAACCCGACCAGGCCGACGCGCGCTCGCTGCGGCTGCGCCTGACCGAGGAGGGCCGCGAACTTGCCAGCCAGGCGGTACGACTGGCTGGCGCCGTGGACGCCGAGTTGTTCGGTGACCGCGGTGACCACGTGCGCGAACAGCTCCAGGAAGTCGCCGCCCACCGCCTGTCCGGCCTGGTCCCTCCGGCCGGGGCCAGCCGGAGGGCATAGACCGCGCCGCAAAGTGGGCCCCCGGGTCCCCGCCGGGTCCGAAATCCGCCAGCCCACCGCCCTTCCCGCCACGATCAAGGAGTTGTGCCCGCGTTGTCGCATGAAAATGCGGCCACAACTCCTTGATCGTGGCCGCAGGGGTCCGAAATCCGCTAGGGGTACGCGGGCCGACCGGCCGGATGCCGGGCGGTGCGAGTTCGGCGGAGAGGTCACGGGTGTGCGCCTCCTTGCGGCCTCCGCCGCACCGTGACCTCCGCCGCAGCCGGGTACCCGTCCGCCGCTGTCGTCCCTTTGCGTGGCCGGTGAAACCCGACAACGACAAGGTGGACACGGCGACACTGGGAAACTGGGCGGCGACCGGATCCGCGCCATGAGCCACTTCGAGAGCACCATGCTGCCCCGGCTCGGGCTTCCGGGGTCGCTGCCGGGCCGGTGACGCCTCACTGGCCGGAGGCCGCCGGTACCGGGGACGCTGGTGGAGAGCGGTGTGGTGCCGGAGAGTGAGGACGTGAGCCGCTCTGAACCGTTCCACCACGATCTCCACGGGAGTAGGGCATGACGACGCCGGACCCGAACGACAACGGCCGGTCGGGCGGTCTGGGCAGGCCGCTGGAGCGGCTGGACGAGATGCGGGTCGAGTACGACGACGAGGAGCCGACGCTGATCGGCCCGGACGGGAACCCGGTCGACACCTGGCGGGAGGGATACCCGTATCCGGAGCGGATGCCGCGCGAGGAGTACGAGTACACCAAGCGGCTCCTCCAGATCGAGCTGCTGAAGCTCCAGTACTGGGTGAAGGACACCGGCCAGAAGATCGTCATCCTCTTCGAGGGCAGGGACGCGGCCGGCAAGGGCGGCACGATCAAGCGGTTCATCGAGCACCTCAACCCGCGCGGGGCGCGCGTGGTGGCGCTGGAGAAGCCCAGCGAGCGGGAGGCCACCCAGTGGTACTTCCAGCGCTACGTCGCCCACCTGCCGGCCGCCGGCGAGATCGTGCTGTTCGACCGAAGCTGGTACAACCGGGCCGGGGTGGAGCGGGTGATGGGCTTCACCGAGCCGCGCGAGTACATGGAGTTCATGCGCCAGGCCCCCGAGCTGGAGCGGATGCTGGTCCGCAGCGGCATCCACCTGGTCAAGCTGTGGTTCTCGGTCTCCCACGCCGAGCAGCGCACCCGGTTCCTGATCCGGCAGATCGACCCGGTGCGCCGCTGGAAGCTCAGCCCCACCGACCTGGCCTCGCTGGACCGGTGGGACGACTACACCGAGGCGAAGGAGGCGATGTTCTTCTACACCGACACCGCCGACGCGCCGTGGACGGTGATCAAGAGCAACGACAAGCGCCGCGCCCGGCTGGAGGCGATGCGGCACGTGCTGAACCTGTTCCGGTACGAGGACAAGGACGCCGACGTCGTCGGCACGCCGGACCCGAAGATCGTCGGGCCGGCCGCGTCAGTGTTCGAGCAGGGCGAGAACCGGGACCGGTCCTTCCCCAGCCTGACCTGACCCGGACCTAACCCCGCGCGGGCAGGTGGCTGCGGGCCTTGGCGGCGCGGACGGCGGCCGACAGCGTGTCGATGTCGTACGCGGCGTAGTGGCGCTGGCCGTTGATGAAGAAGGTGGGGGTGCCGGAGACCCCGCTGAGGTCGGCCGAGTCGACGTCGTCGGCGATCCGCGCGGCGTGGCTGCGCTGGCGCAGGTCGTCGCGGAACCGGTCGACGTCCAGGCCGAGCTGTTCGGCGTACCGGACCAGGTGCTTGGCGTCGAGGTCGTCCTGGTGGGCGAACAGCAGCTCGTGCATCTCCCAGAACGCGCCCTGAGCGGCGGCCGCCTCGGCGGCCTCGGCAGCCAGCTGGGCGTGCGGGTGCACGTCGGTCAGCGGCAGGTGCCGCCAGACGTAGCGGAGGTCGCCGAAGCCGGCGAGCAGCTCCCGGATCACCGTCTCCGCCTGCCCACAGTACGGGCACTCGAAGTCGCCGTACTCCACCAGCGTGACCAGGGCCTCGGCCGGGCCGCGGACGTGGTCGCTGTGCGGGTCGACCGGCACCGCCAGGTCGACGATGGGCTCGGCGCCGGCCAGCAGCGCCCGCGCCCGCCGGGCCGGCGACATCCGCGTGGTGATCCGCGCCACCAGCCAGGTCAGCAGCGACGCGCAGAGCGCGGCGCTGAGCACCCCGAGCTTGGCCTCCTCCAGCCGCTTTCCGGTGAACGCCAGCGTCGCGACCAGCAGCGACACGGTGAAGCCGATGCCGGCGAGGGTGCCGGCGCCGGCCACCGCCGCCCAGCCGACCGGCGGCCGCAACCGGCCACCGCTGAGCCGGGTGGTCAGCCAGGACAGCCCGAGGACGCCGACCGGCTTGCCGATCAGGTACCCGAGCAGGATGCCGAGGGTGATCGGCGACCGGTACGCGGACGCCAGGAACCCGGGCCGCACCTGGATGCCGGCGTTGCAGAGCGCGAACAGCGGCACGACCAGGTAGCTGGTCCACGGGTGGTAGCGCAGTTGCAGCCGCTCGTTGGGCGAGATCGCCGACTCCAGCCCGGCCCGCGCCTCCCACGCCAGCTCCGGGGTGGGCTGCTCGCGGAACAGCCGGAACAGCGCGGTGGCCTGCTCCAGCGTGCCGCGGCCGGCCGGGTAGGCGTAGGTCAGCAGGCCGAACGCCAGGCCGACCACCACCGGGTCGACCCCGGACCGGCGCAGCGCCACCCAGATCGCGATGCCGAGGACCGCGTACACCAGCCCATAGGTGACCCTGGCGGCGCGCACCAGCAACGCCAGCGCGAAGATCCCGATCCCGATCAGCAGCGCCGACCACATCAGGTGCTCGGTGTAGGCGACCGCGATCACGCACAGCGACACGAGGTCGTCGATCACCGCCACGGTCAGCATGAACGCCCGCAGCCGGTCCGGCAGGTGCGACCCGACCAGGGCGAGCACGCCGAGCGCGAACGCGGTGTCGGTCGCCATCGCGGTACCCCAGCCGTGCGCGGACGAGTGGCCCGCGCCGAAGGCGGCGTTGACGGTGAGGTAGATCGACACCGGGACGGCCATGCCGCCCAGCGCCGCCAGCATCGGCACCGTGACCCGGCGGCGTTCCCGCAGCTCGCCGAGGTCGATCTCGCGGCGCGCCTCCAGCCCCACGGTGAGGAAGAAGAACGTCATCAGCCCGTCGTTCACCCAGGAGCGCAGGTCCTGGGTGATGCCCCAGCGGCCGAGCCGGATCGACAGGCTGGTGCGCCAGGCCGTCTCGTACGAGGAGGCGTCGATGTTCACCCACACCAGCGCGGCCACGGTCGCGGCGAGCAGGACGGCGGCGCCGCCGGTCTCGGTGCGCAGGAAGTCGCGCAGCGGCGTCCGGAGGTTGCGCGCCCAGGCGGTCCGGCCCGCCCAGCGCGATGTCGTGTCGCCGGTGTCGCCGGTGTCGCCGACAGCCATCACGCTCCCTCCGCCGCCGATCAGGGCGTGCCGAGCATAATCGCGCGGCCGCGCGCGCTGACCAGGGAATGGGGTGGCGCCGGCGAGCTACGCTGGCCGTGCACCGCAGGGTCCTCATAAATACCCAGAAGGGGTATCCATGACCGTTTCCGACTGTAGCCACGTCGATCAGACACAGGACGTGACACCCAGCGCCGACGGGTGCGAGGACTGCCTGCGCGAGGGCGGTCGCTGGGTGCACCTGCGGCTCTGCATGAGCTGCGGGCACGTGGGCTGCTGCGACAGCTCGCCCAGCAAGCACGCGACCGCGCATTTCCACGCGGTTGGACATCCGCTGATCCAGTCCTTCGAACCCGGCGAGGACTGGTGGTGGTGCTACGTGGACGAGGTGAGCCTGGAGGTACCGGACGCTCCCTCGTACGCCCACAGCTGAGGAGAGGGTGGC
The DNA here is from genome assembly GCA_045806985.1 of Mycobacteriales bacterium. Classification (GTDB taxonomy): domain Bacteria; phylum Actinomycetota; class Actinomycetes; order Mycobacteriales; family JBJMIH01; genus JBJMIH01. The sequence continues at coordinate 6,049 of JBJMIH010000079.1, forward strand.
TGCGTGAACCGGCCGGCGATGCTCACCATCGACGACGATCCCGCCGTGTCCCGGGCGGTCGCCCGTGACCTGCGCCGCAAGTACGGGCAGGAGTTCCAGATCATCCGGGCCTCCGACGGCATGGAGGCGCTGGAGACGCTGCGGGAGATCAAGCTGCGCGGGGGCAGGGTGGCCGTGCTGCTCGCCGACTACCGGATGCCGCGGATGAACGGCGTGGAGTTCCTGGAGCAGGC
>JBJMIH010000080.1:0-32127 GCA_045806985.1 Mycobacteriales bacterium
CGCGGCACGCCGTCGACGGGGTCGGCTACCGCGCCGCGCTCTCCGACCGGCTCCTGGTCACGCTGGTGCTGCTCACGCTCGGGTACGCGGTCCTCTACACCCAGGCGCACATCGCGATCCCGCTCGCCATGCGCGACTCCGGCCTGAAGCCGAGCATGTACGGCCTGATGGCGGCCATCAACGGCGTGCTGATCGTGCTGCTCCAGCCGCTGTTCTCCACCTGGCTGGCGCGGTTCAAGCGGCTGCACGTGCTGGCCGGCTCGTGGGCGGTGGTCGGGCTGGGCATGGCGTTGACCGGGCTCGCCGACTCGCCCTGGCAGTACGGCGTGACCGTGAGCGTGTGGACGATCGGCGAGGTCGGCACCGCCGGCTTCGTGGCCACGCTGGTCTCCGACCTGGCACCGGCCGGGGCGCGGGGCCGCTACCAGGGCATGTTCGGCTGGAGCTGGAGCGCATCCGCGCTGATCGGCCCGGCGCTCGGCGCGACCGTGTACGGGATCAGCCCGACCATCCTGTGGTGGGGCTGCGCCGTGCTCGGCCTGGCCTGCGCCGCCGGCGCGATCGCCCTCACCCCCGCCACCGAACGCCGCCGCACTCTGGCTCTCCAGGGCCTACAGCGGTAGTAAAGGTACGGCGTCGCCCAACCACCGGGGCGGGATGGCGGCCAGCGCGCCGGCCTGGGCCGCCGCCGCGAGCGGGGTGGCGCCGTCCAGCGGCCGCACCGCCTCCGGCCGGCGCTGGACCGGGATGAGCCGGGTGTCGGTGGCGTCGGCCCTGACCCGGCCCGCCAGCCGGGCCCGTTCCAGCTCCGGCAGCGGCCGGCCGAGCAGGCCGGCGAGCACCGGCGGCAGCATCGTCACGGCGCCGGCCAGCGCCTGGCACGCGTCGGCGGCCAGCCCGACGACCGGCCGCCCGTTCGGCAGCGTGGCCAGCACCTGGTTGCGGGCCGGCGTGCACGCCACCTCGCTGACCAGGATCTCGGCCCCCAGCTTGCGCAGAATCTTGGGCAGGGTCTCGGCCGCGCCACAGGCGAGCACCACCTCCGCCGGGGTCTCCGCGACCGCCCGCTGCAACCGGCCGGCCAGGTCGGGGATGTCCAGCGGGCCGACCGGCGTGGCGCCGAGCCTGCTGACCTGGTTGGCGAGCAGCGGACCGACGCCGTCGCGTTGCCGGCCGGCGCCGGGCAGGCCGACGTTGACCAGGTCGTCGCCGGCCACCACGACGGCCACCCGGGGCCGGGGCCGGATCGTCAGCCGGTCGTACCCGACGCTCGCGGCCAGCCCGACGACGCCGGGGGTGGCGAGCGCCCCCGCCGGGACCAGCTCCACCCCGTGCGGGCACTCCTCACCGGCCGACCGGACGCCGTGCCCGGGCCGGTACGGCCCGTCGAGCCCGTCGAGGCTGTCGACGAGCCGGCGCGCCTCCTCGTGCGGCAGTACCGCCTCGGCACCCGGTGGCAGCGGCGTGCCGGCGCGGACCGGGACGGCCTCGCCGGTGTACAGCTTGCGATCGGCGCTGCGCTCGACCAGCCGCCACGGCCCCTCGCCCCGCACCGCGTACCCGCCGATCAGCGCCAGGTCCACCGGCGGCAGCGGCACCAGCGCGAGCAGCGGCTCGGCGAGCGTCCCGCCGGCGGCGTGGTCGAACGCCACCGAACACGGCGCGATCGGTCTCGCGGCGCCGTACGCGACCGCCCGTACCTTCCCCCAGTCGAGGACCATCATGCAGCAGACCCCCCAGTAGCCGCATGTAACTGTCTAGCTCTATACAGTCACCCTGACCGTACAGTACAACGGCGAGGTGGGCGGACCAGGGAAATACGGCCGTCCGTCGGTATCCGTCATCTTGAAGTAGGCGATGGAGCTGCCGGCCGCCTCCGGGCAGATGAACGTCATGTGGATGGTGACCAGCCCGCCGGCCGGCGTGTCCGGCACCGGCACCCGCGGCTCCGAGCGCAGCCAGCCCGGGGTGGCGCCGGCCTGCCGGCTCAGCCACCGGCCGGTCCACGGCACCGGGCCGTCGTTGTGCAGCGTCCAGACCTTCTCGAACGTCTCGCCGGGCTCCATCAGGGAGCCGTCGGGCACGTTCTCGGTGTGCAGCAGCGACCGGTCGCGCGGGTCGTAGTCCTCCGGCACCGACCCGCCCGGTCCCGGCCGGGCCGCCTCCCGCCGGTCCAGCAGCGAGCGGGCCCTGTCCAGCCGGACCGACTCCTCCAGCTCGGCGAACTGGTGGACCAGGCCGCCGCCGACCCCGTACGCCTCGTCGTACCAGGCCACCAGCTGGCGGCTCGGCTTGACCAGCCCGCGCTCCACCCTGGACAGGTGGCCCTTGTCCCAGCCGGACCTGGCCGCCGCCGTCCGCAGCGTGATCCCGGCGGCGTCGCGCACCTCGCGCATCCGCCTGCCGATGGTTGCCTGCGCCTGCCCTGCCCGCACGGCCACCTCCACCGTTGTCCGCTCCGTCAACGGCTGCCCGGATTCAGGTCATTTCAAACCCACGCTCCAGATCGCGTCAACCCGGGAGCCGCCAGCAACTGAGCCAGTCGCCGTGCCGTGCGGTGAGCACCCGGTCGCGGCGGCGGAACCAGCGCGGGACGAAGTCCGGGATGCGGCCGGTCCGCTCGCCGGTCGTCAGGTCCCAGATCTCCAGGCCGTCCGGGCAGGCCGCGTACAGCCGGTCCCGGTCGCGGAAGAACTCGCCGGCCGGCCCGGCGAACCGGCCGACCTCCTCGCCGCTGTCGACGTCGAAGATCCGCGCGCCGTCCAGCATCGCCTCCTCGTCGGAGCCGATCCCCCACAGCACCGCCCGGTCCGGACCCCACCAGCACGCCGGCACGTCCCAGCTGTCCCGCCAGCACAGGTGCCGCAGGGACGGGCCGTCCTCGGACTCCCAGGGGTTGTCCCGCCAGGCGGTGGCGTCCCAGGTCCGCACCCCGCCGACCGGGCTCCACGCCCAGCCGTCCTCGAGCAGCCGCCGGCCGTCCGGCGAGGCGTGCAGCCGGCCGTGGAAGAAGTCCAGGTAGTGCTCGGGCAGCGGCTCCCGGTGCCGGTACGAGGTGGGCTCCCGGGCGGTGAGCAGCGTCCCGGTGGCCGGGTCGGTGAGGTCGAGCCGGTTCCAGTCGGTGCCGTGCGCGAGCAGGCCGCCGGTCACGAACGCGACCGGGTACCGGGTCTGCTCCGGGTGGTACCCGCCACGGTCGAGCCTCATGACCACCTCGCCGGCCGCCATGTCCAGCAGCACGCCGTGCCGGCCGTAGTCGACCGCGACGACCGCGTGCCGGCCGCCCGGGCCGGCGTGCAGCCGCGGCCCGGGCGCCTTGCCGGGTGCGCTGCCGGGCGCGCCGCCGTCGCCGGGCTGTTCCGGCAGCGTGTACGGGACGCCGTCGCAGACCTCCCGGGTCGCGGCGTCCCAGCGGTGCACGCGGGTGGGGGTGAGCAGCAGCCAGCGCCCGGGCACCTCGTCCACCGGCGCCATGTCGAGCAGGTGCCGGACCGGCGCGGGCAGCAGGACCAGGTGCGGGTCGAGCGGTTCCGGCCGCTCGGCGATCCCCGGCCGGCCGCGGTAGCCGACCAGGCCGTCGCCGTCCACCACCCGCCCCACGCAGCCCTCGCACGCCTCCATCAGCTCGGCCACGTCGGCGTCGTCACAGGCGGTGCAGCGGTAGTCGCACTCCAGCCCCGCGCCGCGCAGCACCCCGACGTACGCGACCGAGAACTCCCCGTGCAGATGGCGGCACAGCTTGCTGTCGCCCCTCGCCGCGACATGGCCGCAGGGCAGCACTTCCACACCCGACACTGTGGCAGATTCGCCAGCGGAACGGGGTGAAATCAGGCGATAAGCGCCCAGCGCTCGTGATCCCGCCAGGCACCGTCGATGAACAGGTACTCCGGCGAGTACCCCTCCTGCTTGAAGCCGAGCCGCGCCACCACCGCCCGCGACCGGTGATTCTCCGGCTGCAGGTTCGCCTCCAGCCGGTGCAGGCCGAGCCGGTCGAACGCGTACCGCACCACCAGCCCGAGCCCCTCGCCGAACAGCCCCTTGCCGGCCGACGGCGCGAACGCCCCGTAGCCGAGCGCGCCGGACTGGAACGACCGCCGCTGGATGCCGTTGATGTTCACCCACCCGACCAGCCCGCCGCCGTCCAACTCGCAGATCAGGAACGCCTCCCGCTCCCGGCTCCGGCCTCGGCGCAGGTAGGCCGCGTACTCCTCCGCGGTGGTGGGCGCGGTGATCCACGGGCGGTGCAGCTCGCGGCTGGCCAGCGCCAGCCGGCAGAACTCCTCACGGTCGCTCTCGCGCGGACGGCGGATGCCGACCCGCTCGGAAACAGCCAGGTAGCGGGGCATGACCCCAGCCTAAACGGGCCGGAGTCATGCCCCCACCGGATTGCGGCCGGCCGCTGGCCGCAGGTCCGGTCGACTGGTGTCCTACCCCGTGAAGCCGCGGAAGATGCCGGTGAACTCGAACGGTTGCTGGGTGATGTTGGTGCACCGGTAGAGCGCGCCGGTGCAGGCGTTCGCGTCCCGGCCCTCCTCCCAGTACGCGAGCCGGCCGATGTGGTGGGAATTGGCCCACGACACCAGCGTCCGCGCGTTGGCCTGGGTGAACGTGCTGCCGTCGTCGTTCTTGCCGAGCATCGGGGTGATCCCGACGCTGGCCCACACCTGCGCGTCGCTCCGGCCCGGGAACAGGCCGTGGATCTGGTCGTGCAGGCTCTGCCCGACCTGGGTGGCTGCCGCGCCCATGTTGGTGCCGGTGCCCTGGTAGTAGTCCATGGCCATGCCGTTGACCATGCCGACATTGACGCCGGCGTCGCGCGCCGACGCGACCACGTTCAGCCCGTCGGCGGTGAGGCCGCCGGGCAGCACCGGCAGCGTCAGCGAGATCTCCAGGCCGGGGTTGGCCTGCTGGAGGCGGGCCATGGCCTGGGAGCGGCGGGCGATCGAGGCCGGCTCGGCGACCGCGGAGCCCTCGATGTCGAAGTCGACGTGCGTCAGCCCGTACGCGCTCACCACCGCCTGGTACTCGGCGGTCAGCGCGGTGACGTCGGTGCAGGCCTGGGCCAGTTCGATGCCGGACGCGCCGCCGAAGGAGACCGTGACGTCGCCGCCCATCGCCCGCAGCGCGTCGATGTCGGACTTCTCCCAGGCGGCACGCGGGTCGTAGGCGTTGAACCAGCTCGCGTGGCAGCCGGCGCTGGTGACGAACGCCATCGAGAACGCGCGCAGGCCGGTGGTCTGCGCCCACTGGGTCAGGCTCGGTGTCGGCCACTCGCCCATGTCCGCGTACGGGGCCAGCTTCAGCGAGCCGGCCGGCGGGGGCGGGTTGCCACCTCCAGCGGACGTGGTGACGGTGACGGCGGCAGAGGGGTCGGAGACGTTGCCCGCCGCGTCCCTGGCCCGGACCGTGAACGTGTAGCTGGTGCTCGGCGCCAGCCCGGACACGGTGGCGCTGGTGCCGCTGGCCGTGGCGGCGACGGTGCCGCCGTTGTCGACGTCGTACCCGGTGACGCCGACGTTGTCGGTGGCGGCGGTCCAGGCGAGCGCGACGCTGCCGGAGCCGACGCTGGTGGAGTGCAGGCCGGTGGGCGCGGTCGGCTTCTGCGTGTCGCCGCCCCCGCCGCCGGCGCACGAGGCGCCGTTGAGCAGGCATCCGGTCGGGTCGGCGTAGGAGCCGGAGGAGATCGCGCCGGTGAAGCCGAAGCTCACCGAGGCGCCGGCCGCGATCGTGCCGTTGTACTCGCGGTTGCCGAACACGTAGTGCTGACCGCTGTGGGTCATCAGCGTGTCCCAGTACGTGCCGACGGACTCGTTGGCGGGGAAGTCGTACTCGACCTTCCACGACGACAGTGCGGCGGTGCCGCTGTTGGTGATGGTGACCTGGGCCTGGAACCCCGTTCCCCAGTCCTGGGTCTTGGTGTAGGCGACGGTCACGGCGGCGGCGTGCGCGGCGCTGGGCAGCACGAGGGCGCCGCCGACGACGGCCGCCACGGTGGCGAGGACGCCGAGGGCGTACCGGCGGGACATCACGTCCTCCTCGGGGCAGTGGTGGTCTAGACCATGTGGTCTAGACCACAGAATGTCCCGAGTGACCCCTTTTGTCTAGGAGGGCGGGGCGGCCGGAGGTCGACTCACCACCAGACCGGCCTCCTCCATCAGGCGTTCCGCCTCCCGGCGGTCCGCCTCGGTGGCCGGTCTGGCCTCGGTGTCCGGCAGCGCACTCAGGCCCTCGGCGACGCGCGCGAGCAGTTCATCAGGAGAAGGCACCCCGACAGCATCCCCCCTGAGCCCCCCTCGGCAAACCCCACCACTCCGCCTTTCCGCGCCACTCCGCCTTCCCGCGCCACTCCGCTTTCCGCGCCACCGGTGACGGCGGGGATAGCCGCAGGTGGTGCGCCAGTCGCCTCACGCGTACCAGGTGGTGCGGAAAGGCGGAGTCGGCAGCGGTCAGCGGGTCAGGGCGGCGATGGTGGTGGCAAGCATCTCGGCGGTCTCGGGAACGGCGAGGTGGACGCCGTCCTCGACGACGAGGCGGCCGCCCACCACGACGGTGGTCACGTCGGCGGCCGTCGCCGCGAACACCACCGCCGCCACCGGATCGTCGATGCCGGCCATCCGCACCGACCCGGTGTCGACGGCGACGAAGTCGGCCAGCCGGCCCGGCGCCAGCACTCCCGTGTCCCAGCCCAGCGCCGCCGCGCCGTGTGCGGTCGCGGCGGTGAGCAGCGCGGCCGCCGAGTGGTGCCCGCGGGCGCCGGTGGCCAGCCGCTCGTTCAGCTCGACGGCCCTGGCCTCCTCGAACAGGTCGATGACCGCGTGGCTGTCGGTGCCGAGGGACAGCGGCGAGCCGTACCCCGCCAGCGCCCGCGCCGGTCCGATCCCGTCGGCCAGCTCCCGCTCGGTGGTCGGGCAGAAGCAGGCGCCGGTACCGGTGGTGCCGAGGATCCGCACGTCGTCGGGGGTGAGGTGGGTGGCGTGCACGGCGGTGGTCCGCGGGCCGAGCACGCCCTGGTCGGCGCAGAGCTCGGTGGGGGTACGGCCGTGCACCTCGCGGCACCGCTCGTTCTCCCGCCGCTGCTCGGACAGGTGCAGGTGCAGCGGGGCACGCCGGGACGCCGCCCACTCCGCCACCTCGCGCATGGCGTCCGGCGGCACCGCGCGTACCGAGTGGATGGCCGCGCCGACCACCGGAGCGTCCACTTCGGACGCCCGCTGGGCCCAGGCGGCCGCGTCGCCGTCGGAGAACCGCAGCTGCGGTCCTGCCGGCGGCGTGCCGTCGACGTCGGCGGTGAGGTAGCAGGTGTCCAGCAGGGTCAGCCGCACCCCGGCCACCGCCGCCGCGTCCACCAGCGCGTGCCCCATCGCGTTCGGGTCGCCGTACCGGCCGCCGGACGCCGGATGGTGCAGGTAGTGGAACTCGCCGACCGCGGTGATCCCGGCCAGGGCCATCTCCGCGTACACCGCGGTGGCCAGCTCCCGGTACGAGTCCGGGTCGAGCCGCTCGGCCACCGCGTACATCTGCGCCCGCCACGTCCAGAAGTCGCCGGCACTGTCCCGCGGGTCCTGCGCCCGGCCGCGCAGCGCCCGGTGGAACGCGTGCGAGTGCGCGTTGGCCAGGCCCGGCACGACCAGCCCCGGCAGCCGGTAGGCGTCGCCGGCCGGCACGCCCTCCTCCACCGCGGCGATCCGCCCGTCCCGCACGGTGATCAGCACGTCCCGGCAGACCGCCTCGCCGCCCAGCCAGGCCCGTTCGGCGTGCCAGCCGGTGGTCACCCGGCCAGCTCCGCGAGCACGGCGGCCAGCGCGCCGACGCCGTGCAGGCAGTCCGCCCGCTCGGCGTGCTCGGCCGGGCTGTGGCTGACGCCGGTGGGATTGCGGACGTACAGCATCGCCACCGGCACCGGCGCGGCCGCGAGGATGCCCGCGTCGTGGCCGGCGGCCGTCGGCAGCCGCGGCACCTCGTCGTGGCCACGCGCCCGCACCGCCGCCGCCACCTTCCCGCACAGCTCCTCGTCGAACACCACCGCCGGCGACTCCGACTCCACCCGCGACACCACCTCGACACCGTGCGGCCCGGCGGCGGCCTCGGCCGCGGCGGTCACGCCGTCCACGATCGCCCGCAGGGCGGCCGGGTCGGCGGCGCGCGCGTCCAGCCACAGGCTGGCGGCCGACGGGATCGCGTTGGTGCTGTTCGGCTCGACCGTCACCCTGCCGACCGTGGCCACCCCGCCGAGCGCCTCGGCCTGCAACCGGGCGGCCTCGATCAGCGCGGCGGCGACCGGCATCGGGTCGCGGCGGTCGGCGAGCCGGGTGGTGCCGGCGTGGTTGGCCTCGCCGCGCAGGTCGTACCGCCACCGCCCGTGCGGCCAGATGCCGGTGCCGACGCCGATCGGGGAGTCCGCGTCGACCAGCGCCCTGCCCTGCTCGACGTGCAGTTCGACGTACGTGCCGAGCCGCGCCAGCGCCTCGGGGTCGCGGCCGAGCGCGTCCGGGTCCGCGCCGGCGGCGGCCATCGCCTCGGCCAGCGTCACCCCGTCCTGGTCGGTCAGCGCCCGGGCCGCCTCCGGGTCGAGCGCGCCGGTGAGCAGCCGCGACCCCACGCAGGCGACCCCGAACCGGCCGCCCTCCTCGTCGCTGAACGCGGTGACCGCGATCGGCCGGCCCGGCCGGAAGTCCCGCTCGCGCAGCAGGTCGACCGCGCAGAACCCGGACACCACGCCGAGCGCGCCGTCGTACGCCCCGCCGCCGGCCACCGTGTCGAGGTGGCTGCCGGTGACGACGGCGTCCCGGTCGGGCCCGCCCCACCACGCCCACAGGTTGCCGTTGCGGTCGGTCTCGACGTCCATGCCCCGCGCCTTCGCCTGGTCGGCGAACCAGGCGCGGGCGGCGAGATCCTCGGGCGTCCAGGCGTACCGCCGGTACCCCCCGGCGGGCAGCCGCCCGATCGCGGCCAGCGGGGACCAGCAGGAGTCGAAGTCCATACCTGGAGAAGCTAGTCGGAACTGCCGGTGAAGATGCCGCCCAGGCCGGAGCCGGTGGTCTTGTCGCCGGCGCCGGTGTTCTTCTCCAGCGCCTGCGCGAGCGCCTGGATCGTCATCGACTGGAGGATGACCCGGCCGTTGCCCTCCAGCGTGGCCAGCGACATTCCCTCGCCGCCGAACATCATGTTGGTGACACCCTGCCGGTTGAACCGGCCGACCCGCTCGATGCCATACCGGATGTTGTGGTCGAAGGCGACGATGCAGCCGGTGTCGACGCGCAGCCGGCCGCCGTACTCGGCCGGGTTGATCTCGATGAAGTTGCCGGCCCCGCCGATCAGCAGGCTGCCGGCGCCGGTGAACTTCTCCAGGATGAAACCCTCGCCACCGGACATGCCGGACCGCCAGCCCGCGAACGAGATGTCGAAGTGCACTCCGGCCTCGGCCGCGATGAACGCGTCCTTCTCGGCGTACCAGGTGGTGCCGGGCGTCACCTCCAACACCTGCATCTCGCCGGGCAGGGTACCGGCGAAGGCGACCAGGCCGTCCCCACCGCGGGTGTGGAAATGCTGGAAGGCGAACGATTCGCCGGCGATCATCCGCCGCCCCGCGTCCATGGCGCCGCGCAGCAGCCCACCGAACCCGCCGCCGCCCTGCCGGCCCGCCTGCTGCGGCTGGGCGCCGGGCGCGCTGGGCTCGCTCAGCTTGGTCTCGATCTCGATGTCGTTGGAGCAGAAGAGGAACTTCCCCGCCTCGCAGAAGGCGACCTGCCCAGGTTGGAGCCGGCAGACGGCCATCTGCATGGCGTTGCCGACGAGTTGGATGTCGAGGGTCACCGTGGCTCCTTCTGTAGTGTCGCGCCCCACATTCTGGAGGATTGCTGTCACCCCCCTCGCTTAGGGTGGCGGGCGTGATGGGGGTAGTGCTGGCGCTGATGGCCGCCCTGGCCTACGGCGCGTCCGACTTCATGGCCGGCGTGGCGTCGCGGCGCGTCGCCGCCCTGCCGGTCAGCGTGCTGGCCGGCGCGACGGCGCTGGTCACGGTGTCCGCGACGCTGCCGTTCCTGAGCGGGCACGGGCTGGACCAGCGCGCGTTCTGGTACGGCGCGCTGGCCGGCATCGGGGGCGCGGTCGGCACGCTGATGCTGTACCGGGGCCTGGCGGCCGGCCAGATGAGCGTGGTCGCGCCGCTGTCGGCGGTGGGCGCGGCGGCGGTGCCGGTGATCGTCGGGCTGGCCACCGGGGAGCGGCCGTCCGCGCTGGCGCTGACCGGCCTGCTGCTGGCGCTGCCGGCGATCGGGTTGATCTCCACCACCCCGGGTGGCGGCGGGGAGCGCCGGGCCGGGATGGCCTCGGGCGTACTGGACGGGCTGGCCGCAGGGTGCGGTTTCGGCCTGCTGTTCGTCGGGCTGGGCAAGGCCGGGTCCGGCTCGGGGCTGTGGGCCAACGCGGTCGAGCAGCTGGTCGCGCTGCTGATCCTGCTCGGGCTGGCCGGCGCGCGGCGGGTACCGCTGCGGCTGCCGGCCGGCGCGCGCCTCCAGGTGGTCGCCGTCGGCGTGCTCGGCGGCGCCGCCACCTCACTGTTCCTGGTCAGCACCCATCACGGCCTGCTGTCGGTGTCGGCGGTGCTCACCTCGCTGTATCCGGCCTCGACGGTGCTGCTGGCCTGGCTGCTGCTGCGCGAACGCCTCAGCCGCCCCCAGCTCGCCGGCCTCGGCTGGGCCGCCACCGCCGTGGTACTCATCGCGCTCGGCTGATCACTCCACAGGGTCACTCCACCGGGACGCGGCGGGTGCGCGGGCCGGCGCGCAGCACCTGGGAGGGCAGTGCGTGCCCGACCAGGTCCTCGGCCTGGCCGGCGACCTCGATCAGCGCGTCCAGGTCCACGCCGGTGGCCACGCCCATGTCCTCGGCCATGTGGACCAGGTCCTCGGTGCAGAGGTTGCCGGTGGCGCCGGGTGCGTACGGGCAGCCGCCGAGCCCGCCCACCGAGGCGTCGAAGTCGGCGACGCCGAGTTGGAGGGCGGCGTACACGTTGGCCAGGCCGGTACCCCGGGTGTTGTGGAAGTGCAGGTTCAGCGGCAGCTCGGGATGGTCGGAACGGACCTCGCCGACCAGCCGGGTCACCCGGGTCGGGGTGGCCATGCCGGTGGTGTCGCCGAAGGAGACCGCGTCCGCCCCGGCCGCCACCGCCTGGTTCACCACCCAGCGGACCCGGTCGACCGGCACGTCACCCTCGTACGGGCAGCCGTACGCCGTCGAGACGACCACCTGAACCGTCCCGCCGGCCGCGTGCACGGCCGGGACCAGCCTCGCGATGTCGTCCAGCGACTCGGCCGTGGTCCGGTTGACGTTCTTCCGGTTGTGCGTGTCGGAGGCGGAGACGACCACCTCGAGCTCGACGAAACCGGCGGCCAGCGCCCGCTCCGCGCCGCGGGCGTTCGGCACCAGCGCCGAGTACCGGATGTCCGGATCACGGGTGACCCGCGCCCACACCTCGTCGGCGTCGGCCATCTGCGGGATCGCCTTCGGGTGCACGAACGACACGGCCTCGATCCGGCGCAGGCCGGTGCCGGACAGCGCGTCGATCAGCGCCACCTTGCCGTCGGTGGGCACGGGCGGCTCGTTCTGCAGGCCGTCGCGGGGGCCGACCTCGCGCAGCGAGATCGAGGCGGGAAGGTCGCTCACGCCCCGATACTAGCGCGCGATCTTAACGCTCGTTCGGTTCGTCCCGATCGCGCTGCTCGTACTCCTCGCGCAGCTGGGTGAGGGTGGCCTGCACCGCCTCCACCCGCGGGATGTCGGTGAGGACCAGCTGCCCGTGCTCCCCGGCCGACTCGATCGTGAGCGTGCCGCAGCCGAGCATCCGCTCCCACAGGCTGTGCTGGAAGGACACGTCGTTCACGCGGGACAGCGGGATGTCGCGGCCGGCCCGGGACAGGATCCCGTACCGGGTGAGCACCCGGTGCGTGGTGAACACGAAATGGGTCGTCTTCCAGCGCAGGAACGGGCGCAGTGACAGGAACAGGATCACCAGCACCGCCACCACCGCGATGGCGATCTGGAGCCACGCCGTGGAGATGAGGGCGATCCCGAACGCGCCACCGCCGGCGGCCACGATCAGCACGAAAACCGGCCAGACCAGAGCCTTCCAATGCGGATGCAGGTGCAGGACGACCCGCTCGTCCGCGCCCAGCAGCTTCTCCGGGTACGCCACCGTCATTCCTCCTCTGGAAGGCGGCTATGGGGCCGTACCGTACCGGCAAGTTCGGGAGTGGCCAAAGCACGCCGCGCCGCCCAGCCCGCCGCACCCACGAACAGCACTCCGAGCAGCACCAACGCGGCCAGCGCGCCGACCGCCGAGCGGCGCCAGAGGTGGACGTCCCGGGGCAGCGCCGGGCTGAGCCGGTGCCGCGGATCGTCGATGACCGTGAGCCGGTCGCCGCGCGCCCAGTTGCCGTCGTTCGGCACCAGCGTCCGGGCCAGCAGCCGGCCGTCGTCGGCCCGGCGCAGCCGCACGTGCCGGATGTCGTGGCCGTGGTGGTGGTACGTCCACACGTCGTCGACCACGGCGGCGATCCGCTCGCCCTGGGTGGCGAGCAGCGCGTTGCCGACCGTGTCCGAGCCGGCGACCAGCACGATCACCCCGAGCACCGCCGCGGCCAGGCCCGGCCACAGCCGGTCGGACAGCCGTACCGCCCCGGCCGCGCCGGCGATCGTGACGGCGGCGCCGGTCAGCACGCCCAGCAGCGGGAATCCGGTGACCATCCACAGTGTCGCCGCGGCGACGTACCCCAGGATCACTCCGCTCCACCACAGCAACGCCCGAACTACCGGTCCCCGCGCACCTGGCATGGCGGAGAGTGTGGCACAGCTCTCAGCCGGTACCACGGCCCGGCCGGGCGGAGGGGCGCGCCGCGTGCGTTCCTGGCACGCAAGCGCCGTGACAACGCCGGCAGCGGGAAGCGCAGGTTTCGGCTGCCAAGGCGGAGCGGGGCGCCGCGTGCTGTTCTTGGGCACGCAAGCGCCGTGACAACGCCGGCAGCGGGAACCTGGGTCAGGTGGCCGGGCGCAGGTGGTGGACATCGCCCGCAGCCAGCGCCTCTTCGCCGTCGGCGGTGGTGATGACGAGCCGGCCGTCACCGTCCACATCGGAGGCCATGCCGGTGATCTCGCCGCCGCCGGGAAGTTCGGCCCGGATCGGCTGCCCGAGCGTGGTGCAGCGCTCCAGGTACGCCGCGCGCAGCCCGCTCGCCTCCGGGTCACCGGCGGCCTCCCGCCAGGCCTCGTACCGGGCGGCGAAACCGCGCAGCACCGCCTTGAGCAGCGGCTCCCGGTCCAGGCAGGCCGCGCCCTCCAGGGCGAGCGAGCTGCTGTCGGGGCGGTCGGGCGGCAGCTCGCCCCGGCGGGTGGTGACGTTGAGCCCGATGCCGACCACCACCGCGTCGCCGACCGTCTCGGCGAGGATGCCGCACACCTTCTTCCTGCCCTCGGACAGCACGTCGTTCGGCCACTTCAGGCCGGCGTCGATCTCGGCGAGCGTGCGCAGCGCGTCCACCACCGCCACCCCGGCCAGCAGCGGCAGCCAGCCGCGCCGGGCGGTCGGCACCCCGTTCGGGCGTACCAGCAGCGAGAAGGTCAGGCCGGCGTACGGCGGCGAGGCCCACCCCCTGCCCATCCGGCCGCGGCCGGCGGCCTGGTACTCGGTGACCAGGACGAGGCCCTCGCGCGCGCCGGCCTGGGCCGCCGCGGCGACGTCGACGTTGGTGGAACCGGTCTCCGGCACCACCCGTACCTCAGACCACACCGATCCCTGCCGCACCAGCGCACGGCGGAGCGCCGCCTCGTTCAGCGGCGGGCGTTCGAGGGAGGTGTACGGCTGGGGCATGCGCCCGAGCGTAGCGCCGCGACGACGTCGTGATACCGGTCATGCGAGCACGGTTTACCGGAACGTTAGTCTGGCGCCATGGCCACACCAGTGCCGGAGCCGGAGCAGCCGGACATCCACACGACGGCGGGCAAGCTCGCCGACCTGTACCGCCGCCGCGACGAGGCGATCCACGCCGGATCGGCGCGGGCGGTGGAGAAGCAGCACGCCAAGGGCAAGATGACCGCGCGCGAGCGGCTCGAGGAGTTCCTCGACCCGGGCTCGTTCGTGGAGACCGACACGTTCGCCACCCACCGGTCGACGGCCTTCGACATGCCGTCCAAGAAGGTGTACGGCGACGGTGTCGTCACCGGGTACGGCACCGTGGACGGCCGGCCGGTGTGCGTGTACAGCCAGGACTTCACGGTCTTCGGCGGCAGCCTCGGCGAGGTGTACGGCGAGAAGATCGTGAAGATCTTCGACCTGGCGATGAAGACCGGCTGCCCGATCGTCGGCATCAACGACGGCGGCGGCGCCCGCATCCAGGAAGGCGTCGCGGCGCTCGGGCTGTTCGGCGAGATCTTCTACCGCAACACGCTCGCGTCCGGGGTCGTCCCGCAGATCTCGCTGGTCATGGGGCCGTGCGCGGGCGGGGCGGTGTACTCGCCGGCCATCACCGACTTCGTCCTCATGGTCGACAAGACCTCGCACATGTTCATCACCGGACCGGACGTGATCAAGACGGTCACCGGCGAGGAGGTCGGCTTCGAGGACCTGGGCGGGGCGCACGCGCACAACACCCGGTCCGGAGTGGCGCACTTCCAGGCCGCCGACGAGAAGGAATGCCTGGAGCTGGCCCGCGAGCTGCTGGCGTACCTACCGAGCAACAACCTCGACGAGGCCCCGGTGCTCGAAGGCGAGGACACGGGCGACGAGCCGGACCCCGAGCTGGACGCGCTGATCCCGGACTCGCCCAACCAGCCGTACGACATGCACCAGGTCATCCAGGCGGTGCTGGACGAGGGCGAGTTCCTCGAGGTGCACGCGCTGTTCGCGCAGAACATCATCTGCGGCCTCGGGCGAATCGAGGGCCGGTCGGTCGGCGTGGTCGCCAACCAGCCCATGCACTACGCCGGCTGCCTGGACATCGACGCGGCCGAGAAGGCGGCGCGGTTCGTCCGGACCTGCGACGCCTTCAACATCCCGATCCTCACGTTCGTGGACGTGCCGGGCTTCCTGCCGGGCACGTCGCAGGAGTGGGGCGGCATCATCCGGCACGGCGCCAAGCTGATCTACGCGTACGCCGAGGCCACCGTCCCCAAGGTCACCGTGATCACCCGGAAGGCGTACGGCGGGGCGTACGACGTGATGGGCTCCAAGCACCTCGGCGCCGACGTCAACCTCGCCTGGCCCACCGCGCAGATCGCGGTGATGGGCGCCCAGGGCGCGGTCAACATCCTCTACCGCCGCGAACTCGCCGCCGCCGACCAGCCCGACGCGCTGCGCGCCCAGCTCATCACCGACTACGAGGACCACCTGGCCAACCCGTACATCGCCGCCGAGCGCGGCTATGTCGACGCGGTGATCGCCCCGTCCGAGACCCGCGGCCAGGTCGTCCGCGCCCTGCGCGCGCTGCGCACCAAGCGCCAGACCCTGCCCCCCAAGAAGCACGGAAACATCCCGCTGTGACCACCAACGACCGCCCGCACCTGCGCATCGTCCGCGGCAACCCCACCGAGGAAGAACTCGCCGCGCTCGTCACCGTGCTCGCCGCCCGCCCGGCACCCGGCCCGCCAACCCCCCGCACCCGGCCGCTCTGGAACGACCCGGCCACCCTGCTCCGCCGCCCCCACCACCCGGGCCCCAACGCCTGGCGAGCCTCCGCCCTCCCCCGATGACGATGGCCCCGCCCTTCGCCGCATGAGGCAGGGCCACCCTTTCGTCTTCGCCTGACGAGCCGAGGTCAGCCGTGTCCTCCCCACCCGTGAACCTGTCGCACCACGGCCGTGACCGCGGCCGTGACCGCGGCCGTGACCGCGGCCGTGAGCTGAACGATCCACAGCACCGTACGCGCCTGGTACCACGAAAGGGGATGGCCAGTTACCTCGCCCTTTGTTACGCGCCATTAGTCGAATAGTCTCCGCCACATAGAAAAGGGCAATGTGCGCAATGGCGCGAAGCCAGGTGCCGTAAGCCAACGGCCGAATGTGAGTGTTTCTCTCCGGGAACTTTCTGGAAGCTGCCCGTCCGATCGCCAGCCGGCCACCCGCTAGCAGACACCCGGCCACCTGGTAGAACGGCAGGATGCGTGTACGGAAGTTGGTCCTGGCCTCGGCGAGTCCTGCACGATTGAAAGTACTCCGTGCGGCGGGTATCGAGCCGGAGGTGCGGGTGAGCGGGGTGGACGAGGAGGCGATCACCGCGCCGAACCCGCTGGCGCTGGTGGAGGCGCTCGCGGTCGCCAAGGCCGAGGCGGTGGCGGCCGGCGTCGACGACGCGCTGGTACTCGGGTGCGACTCGATGCTGGACTTCGACGGCGAGGTACTCGGGAAGCCGGCGGACGAGACCGAGGCGCGGGCCCGCTGGAAGGCGATGGCCGGCCGGCACGGGGTGCTCCTCACCGGCCACGCGCTGCTCGACGTCCAGGACGGACGGATCGCCACCCGCGCCGTCGGCGTGGCCTCCACCGAAGTCACCTTCGGCGCGCCCACTCCGGAGGAACTGGACGCCTACCTGACCAGTGGTGAACCCCTCCGGGTCGCCGGCGCCTTCACCATCGACGGCCTCGGCGGCTGGTGGATCGACGAGATCCGCGGTGACCCCGGCACGGTCATCGGCCTGAGCCTCCCCCTGCTCCGCCGCCTCCTCGCCGACACCGGCACCAGCCCTACCGCCCTCTGGTCACCCCGGTAGCTGGAACTCCCCGTTCCGTACCCCACCCAGAAACGCGACCCACTCGTCCGGCGTGAACCGGAGCACCGGCCCGTCCCGATCCTTGGAATCCCGTACCAGCACCGCGTCCCCGTCGAACGCGACTTCGACGCAGCTCGGCTGGTTGTCACCGCTCAGACTGCTCTTGTGCCAGGCGATGCTGGAAGACTCACCCACGCCGACCTCCTCGCGGATCCGCCGCGAGGCCGGTCCGGCCCCGCCGCGCCCCTGACATCCGATGGATGCCGGCGTCGTTGCCGGCCGCATCCTCCGGCGACGGGTCACGCCGCTGGTGGATGGTTGTCAGCTCTGCTGACGCGCGGGTTCAGAGCCGATCGGGAGGTGTTCCCTTTCGGAGACGCCAAGTCCCGCCGCGCATGACCCTATCCGGGTCGGACATACTCGCCAAGACCCGTCAGGACGCGCTGACAGTGTTGAACGTCACCGAAGTGTCAGGAAATCTCCTTCGCGATCTTCTTGATCAGGGCGATCGACTCGCTCTGCCCGAGCGAGCGCTGGCTGAGAGTGTTGAAGGCGGCCTGGTAGTTCGCGGGCCTGCGCTCGGCGGGATCGTCAGTGATGCGGGCGTTCGGGCCTTCGACGAAGAGCGCCGGCTCCTCGTCCTCCTCGGAGAACTCCATCAGCGTGAACGAGACCGCCATGCCCGGGAAGATGCCGGTACTGTGCGGCAGCACCTGGAGCACCACGCTGGGCAGGCTGGCGGCCTCGACAAGGAAGTCGAGCTGGCGACTCAGGACGTCGGCGCCTCCGACCGCCCTGCGCAGGATCGACTCATCGATCACCACGAACAGCCGTGGCGCGGTCTCCCCCTGCAGGAGCCGCTCCTTCCGCTCCATCCGGAGCTGGACGTGGCGGTCGATCTCCTTCTCGGTCACCGTGCTGAACGCCATGTGGCGGATGACCGTACGGGCGTAGTCCTCGGTCTGGAGCAGGCCCGGGACAATCAGGAGCTGGAAGGTCTTGATCACCGAGGCTTCGCTCTCGAAGCCCACGAACGCCGAGAACTGCTTGTTGATGATGTCCCGGTAGCCGTCCCACCACATCTTCTGGCGAGCCGCCCTGGCGAGCGTCAGCATGTCCTCGACCCGCGCGTCGTCGGCGACGTGGTAGAGGTGAAGGAGGGCCTTGAGGTCGTTCTGGGAGATGCCGACGGCACCGGCCTCGATGCGGATCAGCTTCGAAAGGGACCAGTCCATCTCGTCGGCCACCTGGTCCTGCGTGAGTCTCGCGGACTCACGCAGGCGACGGAGTTCGGCGCGCAGGCGCCGACCCCCGATGAGCGGGCCGTGGCCAGCTGTCATGACGTCTTCTCCCTCGCCCCGTGGCACAAGTCGTACGCCAGGTAGCATCCTGCTACCCATCCGTAGGCCTGCTGCATCGTGCGAGCGGTAAGTATGCCAGATGGCCAGTTGGGGTTGAAGTCGGCTGACCGGTGCGTCGGGGTGCGCCGGTCAGCGGCGGAAGAGACTGACGAGGGTGGCGATGGTTCCGAGCAGGGTGGCTACCGAGTAGACCCAGGTGGCCATCGCCAGATGCTTCTCTTTGTCCCATCCCGTCCCACCTCCTGGAGGACGGTCTTGCGTAGAATTCATGGTGGGCTCCCGCGCTGTCTGAGGTTCGGAGTCCTTGAAACGGCACCTGGTGGCAGCCGGGTGCCGTTTCGTATGCGGGCGGACTGACTGTTCGCCAACTCGAACTCCGCATATCGCCTACTGTAGGCCCGCAACCCACCATAAGAGAAGGGGTCGGACAGACATGTGTCACTTTGACAAGCCACGCCTAGGCGGGTGGCGGTCTGTCAGAGGGCATTACGCAGCAGGGCGGCGGCGTGTTCGGGGAGGACGTCGACGATGAAGGCGCCGGCGGCCGACTCGCTGGCGGCGAGGAACTTCAGCTTGTCGGGGGCGCGGCGCGGGCTGAAGACCTCGGCGTGCAGGTGGGCGATGTCGCGGTCGGTGTGGACCGGGGCCTGGTGCCAGGCGGCGACGTAGGGCATCCGGACGTGGAACAGGCCGTCGAAGCGGTGCAGCACGTCGGCATAGAGGGCCATCACGTCGTCCAGCTCGGCGACGGTCAGCGCGGCCAGGTCGGGCACGTGCCGGCGCAGGTAGACGTGCACCTCGAAGGGCCAGCGCGGAGCCTCCGGCACGAACGCCACCGCGTGCGCGGACTCGGCCACCACCCGCTCGCCGACCTTGATCTCGCTGGCCAGCACGTCGCAGAACAGGCAGCCGTCGCACAGGTCGAGGAACCGGCGCGCCGACACCAGTTCCTGCGCGGGCTTGGGCGGCACGAACGGGTACCCGTAGATCTGCCCGTGCGGGTGCTGGAGGGTCGCGCCGATCTCGGTGCCGCGGTTCTCGAAGACGAACACGTACTCCACCGAGTCCAGCCCGCCGAGCGTGACCGTCCGGTCCGCCCAGGCCTGGCCGAGGGTGCGCCGCCGCCGCGGGTCCAGTTCGGTGAAGGAGGCGTCGTGGTCGCTGGTGAAGCAGACCACCTCGCAGCGGCCGAGGTCGCCGGACAGCGACGGGAAGCGGTTCTCGAACGCCACCACGTGGTAGTCGTCGGCCGGCACCTCGCCCAGCTCGGTACCCGGGCAGAGCGGGCACTGGTCGGGCGGTGGCAGGTTGGTCCGGCCCTGCCGGTGGGCGGCGATGATGATCCACTCGTCCAGCACCCTGTCGTGCCGCACCTCCGAGCGGGGCTGGTGGAGCGGTAGGTCGCGCCGGTCGGGCGCGGACCGGTCCAGGCCCGGCACGTCGTCGAAGTAGATCAGTTCACGGCCGTCGGCGAGCCGGATCGCGGTCCGCCGGCCAGCCAGGTCCGCCAGTAGCGGTACCACAGGGGCCGTCGATGACACCGGTGATACGACCTTCCTGTCCGCAACCGGGCGGACCCGATCAAAACTGTCAGATGTTGATTAGTTTTGATCGTACCGGGAGGCACCGGCGTTGTGGTCACGGCACCGTTACCGGGCTGCGACATGCACGGTCACGCCGAGGTCGGCGAACGCCGCCCGCTCATCCGCCGCCGCCTGCGCGTCGGTCACCAGGTGGGTGATCTCCTCGGCCGGCACGGTCTGGAGCATGGTCTCCTCGCCGATCTTGGTGTGGTCGGCGAGCACCACGATCTCCTCCGCCGCCCGCGCTATCGCCTTGTCCACGCTCGCCACCAGCGTGTTCGGGGTGGACAGGCCGCGCGCCGAGGTCAGGCCGTTGCCGGACAGGAACGCCCGCCGTACCCGCATCCCGGACAGCGTCTGCTCGGCCGCCGACCCGACCAGCGCGTAGATGGACCCGCGGAGCTGGCCGCCGGTCATCACGACCTCCACGCCGCGCGCCCTGGCCAGCGCCTGCGCCACCAGCAGCGAGTTGGTGACGACGGTCAGGTCGTGCCGGCGGGCCAGCCGGCGGGCGAACGCCTCGGTGGTGGTGCCGGCGCCGACCACGATCGCGTCGCCGTCCTCGACCAGCGTGTCGGCGGCCAGCTCGGCGATGGCCTGCTTCTCGTCGGCGGCCAGGTGCGACTTCTGCGAGTACGTCAGCTCGTGCGACAGCCCGCCCGGCACGACCGCCCCGCCGTGGCGGCGGTCGAGCAGGCCCTCCGACTCCAGCAGCCGGAGGTCACGGCGGACCGTGACCTCCGACGTCTCCACGACCTTGGCGAGTTCCCGGAGCGACACCGCCCCGTTCTGCCGGACGATGTCCAGGATGCGCTGCCGGCGCTGTGCGGCGAACATGTGAGGACGGTACTGGCAAATCACGCTGAGCGGACAGCCGGTCCCCTACGCCCCAGTCACCTCAGTTCCCGTTGACGCTCTGCACCTGGTCCGCCCGGCCACCGATGACCCGCTCACTGAAGTCCGGCGGGAACCCGCGCGCGCCGACGCCCGTCGAGGCGACGTTCCAGGTCACCCGGACCGTGAACGCGGCGTTGGTGGAGGCCTGGTGGAAGGTGACGGCGCACGGACCGTTCAGGCCCGCATTCGGGACGCACGGACCGCTGGTCGTGGCGTCGCTCCCCACGATCAGCTGGAAGGACGTGTCGGGGGCGATGTCCGCGTAGACCGTGGCCTCCATGCCGGGCCAGTTCGCCACGGCGGCCGTTGCCGACTGCTCACCGGGCCCGGTCACGTTGACGTACGTCGGGAGCTGGGTGACCGCCTTCAGCGCGTTGTACGTGCCGCCGGCGTCCGGGCTGGTCCGCACGTCCGGCTGCGGCAGGGTGAGGTGGGCACGCGCCAGTGCCGCGAGGTCGGGCACGGTGATGGCGCCCGCCGGCGGATTGCCGAGCGGCGCGTAGACGTAGGTCGGCTGGGCACCGGCCAGCTTGTTGTAGTCGGCGGCGAGCGTGTCGCAGTACCAGAACCACCAGCGGCCGTTGGGGTCCGCCTTCGGATCCTGCAGCATCTTGTCGTTCTGGTTCATCCACTGCGTGTCCTGGAGGCGGGAATCCTCGCCGTAGCTGGCGCCGCCCAGCTCGTTGAGCTGCGGCTCCATCGCCTTCTGGAACTGCTCCCGGGTGTAGTACGGCACGTAGTAGCAGGTGGGCACCTTGTAGTCGCCACCTCCGCCACCGTTGCTACCACCCGACTTGCCGTCGCAGGCTCCGCTCGTGCACGTGTAGACGATCACGTTGTAGTTGCCGTTGCCGCCGTCGGGGCCGCCGCCGCAGCCGGCGCAGTCGGCGAACGCGGCCTGGGTGCCGACGGTGGTCCCCAGACCGGTGAGGACGGCCGCCCCCGCGACCGTGAGAAGGGTGGCTCTGACCGCCGTTCTGGCTGCCCATGTCTTCAGCATGATCCCTGCACCCCGTTCGTGCCGGTGACCTTCCAGGTGCCGTTCTCCAGCAGGAAGGAAGCGTTGATGGTGTAGGTGGCAGCACTCGAGGTACTGCCGGGCACGGTCTTACCCGTCTTGATGTTCTTGTCGAGCAACTCGGTGTCGTCCTCGCACTGCGTGACGCTCGCGTTGTTGCCCTGCACGTTGGTGACGATCGCACCGCGGTACCGCTGGGTGCCGCTCACCGTGACGCCCTTCGAGTTGAGCTTGGCGAGGTAGGCGTTGTAGTCGGTGATGCCGCGGCCGGTCGCGTACCGCGCCCAGGTGCCGTCCGGGTGCTGGGGGTTCGTCGCGGCGAACAGCACGGCCCTGAGCGCGATCGCGTAGTCGGAGAGGATCTTGTCCTTGGTCGCGTCGCCGGTCCGGTGCCAGGAGATCTGGATGTGCACATCGGACGGGTAGTTGAAGGACGGCCCGCCGCTGAAGGCGTCGGTGGCCGCCGCGGGCGACTTCGACGCGGACGGCGTGTCCTTGTTGAGGTGGACCTTGGCGGTCTTGTTCTTGTGGCCGCCGCAGCCGGCCAGGGCGAGGCACGCCACGATGGTGGCGGTGGTGATCCGGCTCGATGCCCTCACAACCGTCCTCCCGGCCGACGGTGGTTCGCGATAGTAGCAACACGGACAGCGCACACCAAAGGGTTCGATCAAGCGTGCAGCGCCTGCCACGCGTCGCGCACCATGTCCTCGAGCGTCGGCTTGGTACGTACCCAGCCGAGTTCGGCTTCAATCCTGGCCGAGGAGGCGACGAGGCGGGCCGGGTCGCCGGCGCGACGCGGCGCCTCTTCGACCGGGAAGTCACGACCGGTGACCGTTCGTACGGCGTCGATCACCTGGCGTACCGAGAAGCCGGAGCCGGAGCCGATGTTGTACACCTTGTGCACGCCCGGCTCGGCCGCGTCCAGCGCCAGCATGTGCGCCCGGCACAGGTCCTCGACGTGCACGTAGTCGCGGATGCAGGTGCCGTCGGGGGTCGGGTAGTCGGTGCCGTTGAGGCGGAACGTCTGGCCGCTGGCGGCCGCCTTCAGCAGGTTGGGGATGACGTGCGTCTCCGGCTCGTGCCGCTCCACCACGCCGCCGTAGGAGCCGGCGACGTTGAAGTACCGCAGGCTGACCGCGCCGAGGCGGTACGCGGGCGCGGCGAACCGCAGGAGCTTGTCGACGGCCAGCTTGCTGGCGCCGTACGCGTTGGTCGGCCGGGTCGGGGAGTCCTCGGTGATCGGCAGCTCCTCCGGCTCGCCGTAGGTGGCCGCCGTGGACGACACGATCAGCTTGCGGACGCCGTGCCGGCGCATCGCGTCGACCAGGTTGACGGCGCCGCCGACGTTCACCCTGAAGTACTCGGCCGGCTGCTCCATCGACTCGCCGACCAGTGCCTTCGCGCCGAAGTGCAGGATGCCGTCGACACCGGACACCACCTTGTCGACCAGGTCGGCGTCGGTGAGGTCGCCCTCCACGAACTCGGCGCCGGCCGGCACGCCCTCGCGGCGGCCGGTGGACAGGTCGTCCAGCACGGTGACGCTGTCCAGCACGATGACCTGATGGCCCTCCCGCAGCAGCAGCGCGGTCATGGTGGCCCCGATGTAGCCGGCTCCGCCGGTGACAAGCAGCCTCATGCCGGCAACGTTAGTGGGTCCGGGATTTACCGACCGGTAACATGCGGCTCCCGCCCACGCCGCCACGCCCCGTAGACTCGCACCGTGCGCAAAGTCCTCATCGCGAACCGTGGCGAAATCGCCGTCCGCGTGGCCAGGGCGGCCAGGGATGCCGGCCTGACCAGCGTCGCCGTCTATGCCGAGCCGGACAGGGACGCGCTGCACGTGCGCATCGCCGACGAGGCGTACGCGCTCGGCGGCAGCACGCCCGGCGAGTCCTACCTCCGGATCGAGAAGATCCTCGAAGCCGCCGCGGCGTCCGGAGCGGACGCCGTGCACCCCGGCTACGGCTTCCTCTCCGAGAACGCCGACTTCGCCGCCGCCGTCATCGACGCCGGCCTGACCTGGATCGGGCCGTCGCCGGAGGCGATCAGGGCGCTCGGCGACAAGGTGGAGGCCCGCCACCTGGCCACCAAGGCCGGCGCGCCGCTGGTCCCGGGCACCGCCGACCCGGTGGGTGGCCCGGAGGAGGTCCAGGAGTTCGCCCGCGAGCACGGGCTGCCGGTCGCCATCAAGGCCGCGTTCGGCGGCGGCGGGCGCGGGCTCAAGGTGGCCCGCACGATGGAGGAGATCCCGGAGCTGTTCGCCAGCGCGGTCCGCGAGGCCGAGGCGGCGTTCGGCCGCGGCGAGTGCTTCGTCGAGCGGTACCTGGACCGGCCCCGGCACGTGGAGGCGCAGGTACTGGCCGACCACCACGGCAACGTCGTCGTCGTCGGCACCCGCGACTGCTCGCTGCAGCGCCGGCACCAGAAGCTGGTGGAGGAGGCGCCCGCGCCGTTCCTCAGCGACGACCAGCGGGCCCGCATCCACGAGGCGGCCAAGGCGATCTGCCGGCAGGCCGGGTACTCCGGCGCCGGCACCGTCGAGTTCCTCGTCGGCACCGACGGCACCATCTCGTTCCTCGAGGTCAACACCCGGCTCCAGGTCGAGCACCCGGTGTCGGAGGAGGTGTACGGCATCGACCTCGTCCGCGAGCAGTTCCGGATCGCGGCGGGCGAGCGGCTGCGACTCACCGAGGACCCGGCGCCGCGCGGGCACGCCATCGAGTTCCGGCTGAACGGCGAGGACGCGGGGCGGAACTTCCTGCCCGCGCCCGGCACCGTCACCACCTTCACCACCCCGTCCGGCCCCGGCGTGCGGGTGGACGCCGGCATCGAGTCGGGCTCTGTCATCGGCGGCGCGTTCGACTCGCTGCTGGCCAAGCTCATCGTGGTGGGCGCGACGCGGACCGAGGCGCTGGAGCGCTCCCGGCGCGCGCTCGACGAGACCGTGGTGGAGGGCATGGCCACGGTGCTGCCGTTCCACCGGGCCGTGGTGCGCGACCCGGCGTTCACCAGCGAACCGTTCACCGTGCACACCCGCTGGATCGAGACCGAGTTCGACAACCGGATCCCGCCGTACGCCGGTGCCGCGGAGGCCGGCGAGGAGCCGGAGCCGCGGGAGACCGTGGTGGTCGAGGTCGGCGGCAAGCGGCTGGAGGTGACCCTGCCGGCCGGCTTCGGCGCCGGGGTGGCGGCGGGCGCCGGCAACGGCGGCGCGGCCCGCAAGGGCGGCCGCCGGCCGGGCAAGCACAAGGCCGGGGCGGTGCCGACCGGCGACGCGGTGGCCGCGCCGATGCAGGGCACGATCGTCAAGATCGCGGTGGCCGACGGCGACCAGGTGGGCGAGGGCGACCTGGTGGTGGTGCTGGAGGCCATGAAGATGGAGCAGCCGATCAACGCCCACAAGTCCGGGGTGGTCAAGGGCATGACGGCCAGCGTCGGCGACGCCGTCAACGCCGGCACGGTGTTCTGCGAGATCGTGGACGCGGGGTAACTTGACCATGGCGGGGCCGGCCCGCCGGCCTACGCTGGAGGTATGCGCCACCGGCCCACCCCGTTCCAGTGGTTGTGGTACGCGCTCGGCGGCCGGCTGCCGGCCGGGCTGAACGGCTGGGTGCGCCACGACCTCACCGACGCGGACTGGCGGCTGCGCGAACTGGTCAGGGTGCTCGTGCAGGCGCTGCCGGGGTGCGTGATCTTCCTGCTGCTGCCGGCGCCGACCGGGATCCGGGTGCTGGCGGTGGCCCTGGTGCTGATCGGCGCGGTGTCGGTGGCGCTGCTGTACGGGACGGAACTGCGCGACCGGCGGCTGCGCCAGCACCACCTCGACCGGCGGCGCTAGAACGACATGAGCTGGCGGGCGGTCTCGGTCAACGACCCCGACAGCGAGGGGTAGATCGCGAAGGTGTGGGCGATCTGGTCGACGGTGAGGTGGTTCTCCACCGCCATCGCGATCGGCAGGATCAGCTCACTGGCCCGCGGCGCCACCACGACGCCGCCGATGACCAGGCCGGACGCCGGACGGCAGAACAGCTTCACGAAGCCGTCGGTGACGCCCTGCATCTTCGCCCGCGCGTTGGTGTCCAGCGACAGCTTCACGGTCCGGGCCGGTACCTCGCCCGCGTCGACCGACGCCTGGCCGACGCCGACCGAGGCGATCTCCGGGTCGGTGAACACGTTCGCCGCCACCGTCTGCAACCGCAGCGGAGTCACCGCCTCGCCCAGCGCGTGCCACATCGCGATCCGGCCCTGCATGGCCGCCACCGAGGCGAGCATCAGCACGCCGGTGACGTCGCCGGCCGCGTACACCCCGGGCACGTTGGTCCGGGACACCCTGTCGACGGTGACGAACCCGCCCCTGCCGACGGCGACGCCCGACTCCTCCAGCCCGAGACCGACGGTGTTCGGCACCGAGCCCACGGTGATCAGTGCGTGGCTGCCCTCGACGCTGCGGCCGTCGGCGAGCTCCACGACGACGCCCTTGTCGGTACGCCGGACCGCGCTGGCCCGGGCGTCGCGCAGGATCGTCATGCCGCGCCGGCCGAACACGTCTTCCAGCAGGCGGGCCGCGTCCGAGTCCTCCAGCGGCATCACCCTGTCCCGGCTGGACACCAGCGTGACCTGCACGCCCATGCACTGGTAGGCGCTGGCGAACTCGGCCCCCGTCACCCCGGACCCGACAATGACCAGGTGTTCGGGCAGCTCGTCCAGGTCGTACACGTGCCGCCAGGTGAGGATGCGCTCGCCGTCCGGCACCGCGCCGGGCAGGATCCGCGGGGTGGCGCCGGTGGCGAGGAGCACCACGTCGGCCTCGATCTCCCGGTCGCCGGCCCGTACCAGGTGGGTGTTGCCCCGCTGCCCGGCCAGCAGCCCCGGCCCGGCCACCACCTCGACGCCGGCGCCGGCGAGCTTGTCGCCGATGTCGGCGGACTGCGCCTTGGCCAGCGACTTCACCCGCCGGTACACGCCCTGCACGTCGACGCCGATCCGGTCGGGCGCGCCCAGTTCGATGCCGAGCACGCCGGCTGACGCGGCCGCGGTCTTGGCGTCCGAGGAGGCGATGAACGTCTTGGACGGCACGCAGTCGTAGAGCACGCACGCCCCGCCGGGCCCGTCCCGCTCGACCAGGGTCACCTGGGCGCCGAGTTGGGCGGCGACGAGGGCGGCCTCGTACCCGCCCGGTCCGCCGCCGATTATCGCGATGCGGGTCACCCTCATGTCCTTCCGCTGGGGAGGCGTGCCACCGGCCATTCTCCCCTACTACGCTGCGCCACATGCCGCTGTACGCCGCCTACGGGACGGACATGCACCCGAAGCAGATGCGCGAGCGCTGCCCGCACTCCCCGCAGGCCGGGTCCGGCTGGGTGGTCGGGTGGCGGCTGACGTTCGGCGGCGAGGACATCGGGCTGGACGGTTCGCTGGTGACGATCGTGGAGGACGAGATCCACTCGGTCTTCGTCTCGCTCTACGACGTGGCCACCTGGGACGAGGGGAGGCTCGACACCTGGGTGATGGCCGACCAGGGCGTCTACCGCAAGATCAAGTTACGCGTGCACACCCTGGACGGCGACGTGCTGGCCTGGGTGTACGTGCTGAACGCGTACGAGGGCGGCCTGCCGTCGGCGCGGTACCTGAGCATCCTGGCCGAGGCGGCGGAGGCGGCCGGCGCGCCGGACGACTACGTGACCGCGCTGCGGATGCGGCGCAGCCGGGAGAGCCAGCGCCCGGAGGACACGTGACCGGCGGAGGCATCCACGGCATCGCGCACGGCTTCGACAGGCCACCGGGCTGCCGGACCGGTCCGTGACGGCGGTGGTGGCCGCCCAGGCGTGGCACTGGTTCGACGCGGACACCACGCTCGCCGAGGCGGCCAGGATCACCACCGGCGGGCTGGGCACGATCCGCAACGACGCCGACTACTCGGACCCGCTTACCGAGGCGATCCGTACCGGCTTCCCGACCTCGGCGGTGCCCAGGCTGCGCGCCGGGGAGACGCGCTAGCGTCTGTACAGGGTGTTCTGGCGGCTGGCGCTGGGCTGTCAGCCGGCACCGCACGCCGAAGAGAGGGCGGTGGGGGTGGGTACCGATCCGGAGGATCTCGCGCAGGCTGTCGCGGTCTTCACCGGGGTACGGCCGCGGCTGTTCGGGATCGCGTACCGCATGCTGGGCAGCGCCGCCGAGGCCGAGGATCTGGTGCAGGACGTCTGGCTGCGCTGGCAGACCTACGACCGGGCCACGGTGACGAATCCGGGCGCCTTCCTGGCGACGACCGCGACGCGGCTGGCCATCAACGCGCTCCAGTCCGCGCGGGTCCGGCACGAGACCTACGTCGGCCCGTGGCTGCCCGAGCCCGTCGACACCAGCGCGGATCCGTACCTGGGCGCCGAGCGGGGGGAAGCCCTGGAGCTCGCGGTCCTGCTGCTGATGGAGAGGCTCACGCCACACGAACGCGCCGCCTACGTGCTGCGCGAGGCGTTCGACTACCCGTACCCGCGGATCGCCGAGATCCTGCGGTCCAGCGAGGCGGCGGTCCGCCAGCTGGTCAGCAGGGCGCGCCGGCACGTGGCCGGTGACCGGCGGGAACCCGTGAGCGCGGCCGAGCGGCAGCGGCTGCTGGCCACGTTCCTCGACGCCGCCCGCTCCGGTGACCTCGATTCGCTGGAGGAGCTTCTCGCGGCCGACGTCGTCAGTTACACCGACGGTGGTGGCATCCGGGGGGCGTCCCGCGTCCCGGTGGTGGGCGCGCCGCGGGTGGCGAGGTACCTCAGGGCGTTCGCGGACCGGTTCTGGGTCGGTGTCGACGTGGCCTGGGCAAGCGTGAACGGGCAGGCCGGCGCGCTGCTGTCCCGCGACGGCACGGTGTTCGCGGTGCTCACCATCGACGCTTCCGCCGACGGCATCCACCAGATCCTGTGGATGATGAACCCCGCCAAGATCACTGCGGTGTCCGCGGTCGGCGGGCGCACGTGAGGTGGCCCGCCGCCGCGCACTCCGCTACCGGCGACTGAGCCACTCCCGGTAGGTGGTTCGGGCGATCACGGCGCCCTCCTTGGCGATGAGCGCGTCGCCGGGGGCGGCGGCGAACATGCCGGCGCTGTTGTCGGTGATGACCTTGCGGTGGTCGCCGCGCGCGGCCAGGGTGATCCTGCCCAGCTCGTCGAGGGCGAAGACCTCGGGTCCGGCGACGTTCCGGATACCGCTCAGCGGGGCGCCCACGCTGACGTCGGCCACGGCCCGGGCCACCTCCGCCGCGGCCATGGGCTGGACGGGGGTGGCGGGCAGGCGTACCGAGGTCTCGTCGGCCGTCCAGGAGAGCGCGGCATCGACGAACTCGAAGAACTGGGTCGCGCGGACGATCGAGTACGGCACCGGGCCGGCCTTGAGGATGTCCTCCTGCAGAACCTTGGCGCGGTAGTACACCAGGTCGGGCACCAGGTCGGCGCCGACGATGGACAGGATGACCGCGTGGCCGACCCCTTCGCCCGCGGCAGCGGCCAGCAGGTTGTCCATGGAGGTCTGGAAGAACGCGGTCGAGGCGTCGTCGAAGGTCGGCGAGTTCGTCAGGTTGACGACCACCTCGGCGCCCTCCAGCGCCCCGGCCACGCCCTGCCCGGTCAGGAGATCCACACCGGTCGACAGCGAATGCGGCACCGCCTCGTGCCCGCCCGCCCGCAAAATCTCGACCACCCGGGAGCCGATGAGCCCCGTCCCACCCATCACAACGATCTTCACGGCAATTGCACCTTTCGTACGAGCTCTTTCCGGTCACCAGCCATGACCGGGCAGCCCGCCCGCCTGTGACAGCTCCCCGCCGCCCGACTCGGGTGAGGAGGCTGCCGTGGCGGGTGAGCGTTGACGGGCGGCGGGAGCTGGCGCATCCGATGTCCTCGCGGACCGGCAGGATCGGGTACGGCGTGGAGCAGACCGACTGTCGACCACCCAGACGAGTAAGTCCGCACCTGGGGTGACTGCCTCAAGACGGCCGGGTAGCCGGACGCCGTTTCGCCGTTTTCCGTGATCCCGGTACGTGGGGTACGAGGTCAGCGCGGTGAGGCGTGTGGTGGCACACCGGAACTTGCTAGAGGCCGAGTTGGATCGGCTGGTCCGGCGTTCCAGCTGTAAGAAGCGCTGTCAAGGGCGTTGTGAGGTCGCGGGGCGAGAACAGCTCGGATCCCGTGTAACCAGCGATCTCCGAGAGCTGCCACCAGCGGAACGCGGCCAGGTTCTCCTCTGCGGCGAGTTGGTCGTCTGTCAGCTCGCCGCGGGGCTGGAAGTTGTTCGCGCGGATGAGGAAGTAGTCGTTGACGATGCCGCCGAAGCCCCGCGGATGGTCGGTGGCCAAGATTTCCTGGTGCCAGATGTGCGGTGGATCGGCGCTGATCGCCAGACCGGTCTCCTCACGCAGTTCACGGCGCAAAGCCGTCAGCGGGTCCTCACCGGGTTCGATGCCGCCGCCCGGGGCCGCCCAAACGGCCTTCGTCTGCGCTGGCACTGCCGGGTGAGGAAAGTCGAACCGGCAGAGCAGGATGCGATCGTCCTCATCAAGGATGATCGCGCGGACGGCGCGGCGCAGATTCGGCGTCATGGCGTGTCGGACGCGGCGGCGAGCCGGTTGATGATCGGCACCGCGGCAGATTATCAACCGAGAGATCGAGCGCTGACTCTAAACACCACAGCCGTCTGGCGCAGCATCTGGAAGATCGCTCCTTCGGGGTAACGCATCCGGTCATTGTCCGCCAGGCCATGAACGAACGGCGCGTCGACATGCTGAAGACGCTCCCCTCGGCTTCCGGCCCTGGAGATGGTCGAAGGGTGTCCAAGATCGGTTTGTGAAGACAGACCTGGACACCCTTGTGGCCGCACTGTACGTCAAGCTCGATGACTGGCATGCCGGCCGATCCGGATCGGGCGGCCGCCACGGCTGTCCGATGCCGAGCTGCACCTGATCTGCACCCACGCCGGGCTACCGATCGCCTGGGCACTGGCCAACTGCAAAATCGATGACCGGCAGGTACTCACCGCCATCCTCGACCACGACCCGCACCTACTCACCGAACGCCCCGGCCTGCTCATCATCGCCGACAAGGGCTACGTCTCCCGCGAACTGGACCCTACCTGGCCGAACGCGCAGTACAGCTGTGGCGGCCTTCCGACAGCAACCGCACCCCACACCCCGCCCAACGCCTACCCGCCCTCATCGTCACACTGCTGATCGGCGGACTTCCGGTCACGGCGTCCGGCCAGTCGAGTGCTTCGAGGCCGAGAGGGCGGGTGGTGGCCTTCGAGACACGGCCTAGGCGTAGGCCTGGTAGACGGTGTCCACGAACAGCTGGATGCCGACGGCGATGGCCCGCTCGTCCACGTCGAACGCGCCCTGGTGCAGGTCGCGGACGGGTTCGCCGTCGCGCTTGACGCCGAGCCGGAGCAGGGCGCCCTGGGCGTTCTCCAGGTACCAGGCGAAGTCCTCGCCGCCGAGGCTCTGCGGGGTGTCGGAGATCGCGCCCGACCCCATCCCGCCGATCAGCGCCCCGCGGACGATGTCGATGGCCTTGGCGTCGTTGACGACCGGCGGCATGCAGTGCGAGTAGTGGACCTTGGCGGTGACGCCGGAGGAGGCCAGCGTCTCGAAGATCAGCCGCTCCACCAGCTCCGGCGCGGCCTCCCAGGCGTCCTTGTCGAGCGTGCGGATGGTGCCGCCGAGCCTGCCGAACTGCGGGATGACGTTGACGGCGTGACCGGCGCGCACCTCGCCCCACACCAGCGACAGGCCGGCGCGCGGGTCGACGGCGCGGGACAGCAGGCCGGGCACCTCGGTGATGACCCGGCCGAGCGCGTACACCAGGTCGCCGGTCAGGTGCGGGCGCGCGGTGTGCCCGCCCGCGCTGTACAGCTCGACGTTGACCTGGTCGGCGGCGGCGGTGATCGGGCCGACCCGCAGCCCGACCTTGCCGGTCTCCAGCCGCGGGTCGCAGTGCACGGCGAAGATCGAGGAGACGTCCTTGAGGCCGCCGGCGGCGACCACGTCGGGCGCGCCGGGGTTGAGGAAGTTCTCCTCGGCGGGCTGGAAGATGAGCCGGACCCTGCCGGGCAGATCGGGGGCGGCGGCGAGCGCGGCGGCGGTCCCGAGCAGGATCGTCGTGTGCACGTCGTGGCCGCAGGCGTGGCACGCGCCGTCGACCGTGGACCGGTACGGCACGTCCTTGAGATCCGCGACGGGGAGCGCGTCGATGTCGGCACGCAGCGCTACCGCGGTCTCACCCTCACCGATTTCACACAGCACCCCGGTGCCGACGGGCAGCACCTCGGGACGCAGGCCCAGGGCGGTCAGGCGCTCCACGATCAGCGCCGTCGTCTTGAACTCCTGCCTGCTGACCTCTGGGTTCGCGTGGATCTGCCGCCGGAGCTGGACCATCTCGTCGAAGTGCTCGGACAGCCACAGCTCCAGCCATTTGTGTGGGTTCGGCTCCTCAGTCATCCCGTTAACCCCATCCGCATCTCGTCCAACAAGCTGTCAAC
>JBJMIH010000081.1:0-71690 GCA_045806985.1 Mycobacteriales bacterium
ATCGGTCAACACCTGCTCCGGCACCCCGTACTCCACCAGCGCGGCGGCGAACGCGGCACACACCGCCCGGCCAGTCTGGCGGGCCACCACCGCCGCGATCACACAGAACCGGGGAATGATCATCCACCCCCGGTGACGAGCTTGCCCTCACGCCCGTCGACCAGCATCACCTTCCCGGTGATGTCCAACTGCCACAACTGCATCGGCCAGGGACGCTCCCAGCGCCGGTAGTCCTCACGGCGTCGCCGCCGGGGCTTGCCGGCCACGAACCCATGCCGCACCAGCACCCGATACACACTCGACCGCGACGGCACCGGCACCACCCCGGCACGCTCCAACTCGTGCACCAGACGACGCGGACCCCACCGCGGGTGAGCCAACCGCAGCTCACACACCGCCGCCTCCACCCCAGCATCAAGCTGCCACGGGTGGGCGTGCGGGCGGTGCGAGCGGTCCTCCAACCCCGCCAGGCCGTCAGCCCGATACCGGGCCACCCACGAATGCACTGACTGCCGCGACACCCCATACCTGCCGGCGACCTCGGTCACCGACACACCAGCCAGGACTTCCATCACCGCGTGATACCGCTGCTCGACCACGCTCAACTCCGCCAGCATCAGCCCGGCCTACCCGCCCGCAACACCAGCCACGAACGCCACGCCGGGAAACGGGAGTGTCAAGCGTCATCTGAAGCCAGACTGTCAAGCATCAAGCGGAGTCGGACAGGGCAACGCGGATCTGTCTGTGAGGACTTTCTCTACGAGGTCAAGCCGGCCGGCGCTTCGCGCCGTCCGGGGGCCGGCATCGCCGGCCCGCTCCTGCCTCCGTCCCGCGGCCCGGCGCGCCGGCCCCGTCGACGCGAGCAAGGCCGCAGGAACGTGAGAGGACCGGCACCCGCAGGGCGCACCTACGGACACCGGTCCCATAGTCGGCCGGCTGAGTCCTCCCCTCCCCCGCAGCCGAGATCGTCCGTCTCCGGCCGATGGCGTCAAGGGCGGCTACGCCGTCCCTTCGGGATCGCCAAGGCGACCCTTGACACCACCGACCTCCGCCGGGTTGAGGCAGCTCCGGGGGCCGGGAGGGGGATGGAGCTGACGGCTACATCTGACGGCTACCGCCCGGAACGCGGCCGGACGCGGGCGTACGGCGCGGGACCTGGTGGCGGTTCTCACCAGGCGTTCCGGCCGGTGGGCGGAGCCGGGAAGCGGCCTTGTATGCGAAAGGTTGCGGGTTCAAGTCCCGCCACCGGCTCCCAGCGATCAACCCTGTCTCCGCTGACCTGTTGGACTCCGCTCCCGATCGGGGTGACAAGGCCGAGCGCGCCATCCCAGGTCTGCCTGAGGGCCGGCGGCGAACTCGCCGACTGGCTGCGCGAGGGTGCTGGCGTTCGCCAGCGAGCCGCTGACCGCGCCGGCCAGGTCGCTGGGGCTGGTCACGGTGGCCGCCGGCAACCAACTGGCGCTCGCGGTGCTGGGGGTCGAACCGGCCGTGGTCGGTGGCCAGCCGCTGTCGGCCGTCGAGTGGCCGTAGGCGCCACTGAGTGGATCCGGGGCGCGCCACGCGGCATCCGTCGACGTCGATGTACACCGGTGTGGTGCGGGCGAAACGGGCGCGTATGGAGCCGCTTGCCAACCATCTCCTCGGCGACCTTGAACAATCGCGCCAGGTTCTCTCCACAATGAAGTGGTAAGAACGTCTCCCACTATTGGCGTGGTTCAGGGCGGTCAGGGGCGCACGCGAATGACGGTCTTGCCCTTGCGCCGCTCGGTCGGGTTGAGCGCGGGGACGGCGTCGTCGAGGGTCGCGATGGTTCCGATGTGGGTGCGAAGGCGCCCGTCCCGCACCCGGTCGACGATCTGCACCAGTTGACTCGGAATGGACTCGACGACGAAGTCGATCGCGAGGCCGTCGACAGGGCGAGCCTCAGCGGGCCCGACCACCGACACCAGCGTCCCGCCAGGCCGGATGATGCTCGCCGAGCGCCTTTGGATGTCACCGCCGATGACGTCGAAGACCAGGTCGACTCCGCCGATGTCGTCGAGATCCTCCAGGTCGAGGTCGAGGAACTCGTTCGCGCCGAAGTCGAGCGCCGCCTGGCGGTCCGCCGCCCGCCCGGTACCAATGACGTAGGCGCCGAACTCCCGGGCGAGTTGCGTCACCACGGACCCGACCGCGCCGGCGGCGCCGTGCGCGAGGACGCTCTGCCCTGCCTGAAGACGACCGTGCTGGAACAGGCCCTGCCACGCGGTCAGGCCGGAGATCGGCAGGCTCGCACCCACCGTGAAGTCGACGTTGCCCGGCAGCGGGGCAAGGTTGCGTGCCTCCACGGCCGCGTACTCGGCCAGGGTTCCCTCGCGGTGCCAGTCGGTGATGCCGAACACCCGCTGTCCCAGCGAGAGTCCCGTCGTGCCGTAGCCGAGGGAGGAGACCATCCCGGCGAACTCGTGGCCGATGATCGCCTGGGTTCGATCGTGACCGCAGCGATCGACCCACGTCGAGGGCCACTCCCACTCCGCGGGGACGAAGCCTGAGGCATGGACTTCAACGACGACGTCGTTGATCGCCGGCGTCGGCTCAGGCCGCTCCGCGAGGGTGATCCCGGCCGCTTCCGCAGCCCGGTCCGTCGCCACGATCGCCTTCATTGGTGCCTCCGTATGTCTCATGCTCGCCGGCTCTGGGCGCCGATGTGACGGGCTTCTCCATCGCCTACGAGTACTCCTATCAGGAAGGCCGCGGCCATGGGTCGCTACGTTGTTCTCATGGGCACTCCGTCGCCCGGCTTCAACGGGTTGACGACCCGCTGACCGCTTAAGCGGCCGGCGCCCCTTCGGTCCCGATCATGTGCAAGGCTCTGATGGCTCGGGGTCGCTGATGGCCTTGAGCAGACAACCCCGGAAGTCGCCCACGGCCACCAGCCTCAGGAGACCCGCCGATGTCCAACCCGCCCGCCGACCGCAACCCCAACCGCAATATCCTCCTTGTGATCGCTGCCTTGCTCGCCACGCTGGTTGTCATCAGTCTGATCGCGGTCATTGTCATCGCGACGAACGGCAGCCACGACAGCGGCAACAACAACGGGCCGAATGGCGACCTCGCCGGTACGGAGCCGAACCTGAACGGGGACACTACGGACTCGCCGGGGCCGCGGCCGAGCGGGCTGGCGGACACGGCGACCGGGCTGTCGTTCCCGTTCCCTGACAAGCGCTGGCAGGGCCAGGCGCTGCAGGGGCCGCACAACGCCGCGGTGGCCGCCGATCCGTGGGACTGCGGACCGTACGCGCACTGCTACCACGGGCTGCTGGTGGTGGGCGGGCCGGTGAGCGGCACCGACCTGGCCACCTTCGCCCAGCAGAAGGGCGAGGACCTGCATCCCCACTACATCGGCAACGTCCAGACCGAGACCCCGCTGGTGTCGGCCGCGCTCACGGTGGCAGGGCATCCGGCCTGGCAGATGCGCTGGAAGATCGTGTCCTCCGAGCAGGGCACCCCGCCGGCCACCGCCTGGCTGCTGGCCGTCGACACCGGCGTCAAGGGCACCGGCGGGGTCGGCGAGGAGTACGACTGGCTCTACGGCGTGGTCGACGACAACGACCCGAACCTGTCGCCGTCCGTGTTCGACCAGGTACTGAAAAACATCCAGATTCGGCCCCATTAGCTTGACAGGGCCGGACCCCCCGACAGCAGCCCGTTCGCGGCCGCTGCGAGCGATGCCTAGGAACTGACGACGCGCCGGCCCCTGGCGTACACGGCGACGATGTCGTGGATCGCGGCGAGGTCCTCGATCGGGTCGCCGGCGACGGCGATGACGTCGGCGTCCCTGCCGACCTGGAGGGTTCCGGTCACGTCCGCGATCCCGCAGACCTCCGCCGCGGTGGCGGTGGCGCTGGTGAGCGCCTGGGCGTTGGTCATGCCGAGCGCCGGCAGGAAGCGGGAGACGCCGTAGGGCAGCACGTCGTGCGGCTTGGTCGGGGTGACCCCGGCGTCGCTGCCGCACACGATCCGCGCGCCGGCGCGGTACAGGGTCGCGTGGTTGGCCAGGATGGCGGCGAGCCGGTCGCGTATCGCGGGGACGGGCGGCCGGCTGCCGGGTAGGACCGCGCCGGTCATGGTGATGGCGATGCGGCTGCGGGCGAGCCGGTCGAGGACGGCGGGGTCGGCGTCGACGCCGTCCTCGGTGAAGAACGTGCAGTGCTCGACGGAGTCGGCGCCGGCCGCCAGCGCGTCGGCGATGCCCTGGCCTCCGTGGGCGTGGACCGCGACCGGCAGGCCGTGCGCGTGCGCCTCCTCGACCGCGGCGGACAGCTCGGCGCGGCTGTACTGGGACTGGTGCGGGCCGAGGGTCGGCGTCAGGTTCCCGCCGGTCGCCATGATCTTGATGACGTCGACACCGCGGGCGGCGTGGTCGCGGACGGCCCCGCGCACCCCGTCGATGCCGTCGGCCTCGCCGCCGAGGAACCAGCAGTGCCCTCCGGTGACGGTCAGTGGCGGGCCGGCAGCGAGGATACGCGGACCGACCTGGTCGCCGGCGGCGAACTCGTCCCGCGGCGTGAGCGACAGGTAGCCGCGATCGCCCAGGTCGCGGACTGTCGTGATGCCGGCGGCGAGCGCGACGCGGGCGGCCCGGCGCATGGTGGCCAGCACCGTGGTGTCATCGGCCGCCTGAAGGTGGCCAACCGGATCGCCGGAGGCGTCGAACGCCAGGTGCTGGTGGACGTCGATCAGGCCCGGCAGCAGCGTGACGTCCCCCAGGTCGATCACCTCGGACCGCGGCCGCATCGACCTGGCCGGGCCGATGGCCGCGATCCGGCCGCCCTCGATCTCCATGCCCCAACCGGGCCACACGTGGGGTGTCCGGCCGTCGAACAGCCGCCGGGCGGTGAGGAACATGGCGCCTCCCTCGTTGGCGCGACCAGTGTGCCGCAGGACAGCCCCGGACAAGACCCGGTTCGCCGTACCGGGGCGGCTTCGCCGCGGCGGCCGCCGCCCTCGAGGACTCCCCTGCCCGCCGTCAACTGGTGGCAGTGGGTGTCAGGAGGCGATGTACTCCCACTTCCCGGTCCGCGCGCAGTCCTTGAAACCGAAGCGCTTCGCCGCCGGGCCGATGGCCTTCGCCGCGTTCTCGTTGACGGCCAACTGCATGGCCAGCGCCATGTCCATGCCGGGCCGGTAGCTCCGGAACTGGCCCTTCAGGTCGTTGAGACCGGTGATGTACTCGCCGAGCTTGTTCAGCCAGTCGTCCAGCTCGCGGCGGCCGGTCTCCGGCCTGGGCAGCCGGCGTACCCGGTCGCGGAGATCCGTCAGCAGGGCAGTCCGCTTCTCCAGCTTCCGCAGGTCGCTGAGGCCGATGCCGTTGCCGTATGCCAGGTCGCCGGCGAACCGCTTGTTGATCGTGCGGCATTTCGCGTCGCCGGTCCTGATGAGCTTCGCCTTCGGCGAGGAAGGCGAGGAGGAGCAGCCGGCGGCGACCAGCACGGCAAGCCCCACGACAGCGGCCAGTCCACGATTCGTCCTCGTCATGCCCGCAGGGTGGCGTGCCATGTCCGGGACCGGTCCCGGGACGGGTCACCCCGGCTGGTCGTCCCCGGGTGGCTCGAGGAGGTCCAGGTCGTCGGGGGTCAGGGTCATCGAGCGGAGGAGTTCCTGGATGAGGTTGTGGTTCAGGGTGTTGCCGACGGGTTCGCCGACCTCGTCGCGGCGCAGCCCGTACACGCCGTTGCGGGACAGGTGCCCGCGGACCTTGTCGATCACGTGCTCCACCCGCTTGGCCGTCCAGCTGGTCCGCCGCTGGGTGTCGTTGAGCAGCTCGGCGACCTGGAGGCGGGTCATCGGCTGCGGGTTCGGGCTGTTGAGCAGGTACCGCTGGGCGAGGGCGGTGAGGACCAGGCGCTCCCGGTCGCTCAGCTTCCACGTCCGGCCGGGGCGGGTGACGGCGCGGTGCCTGGCCGGCGGCGCGGCGCCGCCGTCGCCGGCCACGTACACCTCGAGCAGGTGGTCGCGGGAGCCGATGACGTGCAGGGTGGTGTAGCCGACCGGCAGCGGGAAGGGTTCCTCGTTGGGGCGCAGCGACTGCGCGTTCGGCAGCTCGATCGGGCGCCGGCCGGTGTTGCTGAGCCACCAGGTGCCGCTCCGGCGGACCAGCAGGCCGTGCCGCCGGCTCACCTGGTCGTCGTCGCCGCCGACGCAGAGGTCGACGTCCTCGCTGTTGCGGCCGAACCGGAGCGTGCTGCCCTCGAGGGGTTCGAGGATGACGCTTCCGGTGGTGGCCTGCACGGTGAGCGTGCCGGGTACCGGGCCGCGTGGCGGCCGGTGTGTCGGGGTGCGGAGCACGGTGCCCTCCCGTCGATCTGGCCGGCCCGACCGTACCGGGCCGTCGGCTCGTTGTGCCACGGGTGGCGCGGGAGGGGTCCCGGATCGCGCCGCGTACGGTCGTGTCATGCCTCGACGCACCACCGCCATGATGCTCGCCGTCGTACCTGTCTTCCTGCTGGTCAGTGCGTGTTCTGGTGGTGGCGGGTCAGGCCCGGCGGCGACGGACCGGTCGAGCCCGCCCGCGGTGGGCACGTCCGGCACGCCCACGGCGGCCGCGCAGCGGCAGCCGCACATCCTGGTGTTCACGGCCACCGGCGACGCGGCGGTGGACTCGGTCACCTACGTGGTGGACGGCAAGTCGGTGACCGCGTCGCCGGCCAGCCTGCCCTGGCGGGTGTCGCTGCCGCTGCCGGCGGACGGGGCGATGCACAACTACGAGGTCACGATCAACGTCCACCACGGCTCGGTGCAGATCCTGGCCATCCTCGACGGGACGACGCGGAGCAGCAGCAACTGGAGCGGAGACACCGGTCAGGCGCAACTGAGCGGCGGCATCGCCGGCTGATCAGGACGGGCCGGCGTCGTTGCGCCACCAGTCGATCATCGCCGCCGGGTCGCGGCCTTGGAAGGCCATCCCCTCGATGGCCAGCCGGTCGTCGGTCCAGATCAGCGACCGGTCACCGGTGTTGTCGGTGCTGCACCTGAGCCGGCCGGTCTCGCCGCCACGGGAGTACGGGTACTCGCCGTCGAAGCCGCTCGGCTCGCCGGTGCAGTCGGCACCGTTCGGCACGGTGGCGCCGTAGCTGGCCCGCATCGCCGCGCCGTCAGTGAACTGGTAGTAGAAGACGACCGCGGCGCCGCTGGTCGGGCCGCACACCACGCCGACGACCGGGGCGTTGCCGACGTTGAACTTCACCTGCTGGTCCGACGGCCGGACGCAGTCGGTCCGGCTCGCCGGGGGGATGTGGGCCAGCAGCGCGCCCTCCCGGGCGGTCGGGAACGGCGGTTTCGCCTGCCTGTTCACCGCGGCGACGACCGCCGGGGTCGGTGGCCCGTGGTAGCCGCGCCACCAGTACGCGAGCGCGGCCGGGTCGGTGCCGGTCGCCCTGCCGAGCACGCGCAGCGGCTCGACGCTCCACTCCATCACCAGGCCGCTGCTGGGACCCGGGTAGCACTGCACGCCGCCGAGGTCGACGCTGCGCAGGTCGTAGCGCCGGTTGCCGAGGAAGCCGGGTGCCGCGCCCTGGGTGCAGTCCACGCCGTTGGGCGCCTTCCGGGCGGCGGCGTCCCGGTCGAAGGCCTTGCGCAGGTTCGCCACCGAGTCGAACTGGTAGTAGGTCTCGCTGGTCGCCGCGGTCCCCGGCGGCGTGCACTCCACCGCGGCCAGCACCCCGGCCGGGCCACCGGTCCCGCCGGCCGGGGCGCGCCGGCAGCCGGGGTCGCCGACCAGGCCGGCCAGCGAGCGTTCCGCGGCGGTGGGGAAGGCGGGGACACCGGGGTGGCGCGCGTGCCGGTCGCCGCCCGACGCCTCGAGCGTGAGCACCGTGGCCGCCACCAGCACGGCGACCGCGGCGGCGACGGTGGCGAGCCGGCGCCTCGGCGTGCCGGCCAGCCACCGCAGCGCCGGCCACGGCCCGGTCGTACCCGCGTGCCGGACCAGCCAGGGCAGCCGCGGCAGCGGTGGCCGCGGCCGGCCGTACACCACCGCCTCCAGCTCCGCGACCAGGTCCGAGCAGGTGGGGTGGCGGTGGGCGGGGCGCTTGGCGAGTGCCCGCGCGAACACCTGGTCGACCTGCCGGGGCAGGTCCGGGCGGAGGGTGGAGGCGCGGGGCGGCGGCCGCCGCAGGTGCCCGTCGTACACCTCCACGGTGGTGGACGCCTCGAAGGGCGCGCGCCCGGTGAGGCAGTGGAAGATCACCTCGGCCAGGCCGTACACGTCCGCGCGGCGGTCGACGGCGCCGCTGCGCTGCTGCTCGGGGGCGGCGTACAGCGGGGTGTGCGGGCCGACCTGCCGGGTCAGGTCCGGCGCCCGCAGGTCCTTCGCGCTACCGAAGTCGCACAGGTACGCCTGGCCGGTGCCGGCCTCGATCATGATGTTGGCCGGCTTGACGTCGCGGTGCACCAGGTGACCGCGGTGCGCGGCGTCGAGCGCGTCGGCGACCTGCCGGGCGATCTCCAGGGTCCGCGCGATGTCCAGCCGCCCCGTCGGCGACTCCGCCAGCAGCCCGCGCAGGTCGGTGCCCTTGACATAACGCATGGCCAGGTAGAGGTGGCCCGCCGACTCGGCCGTCCGGTACGTCTCCACGATGTGCGGGTGTCGCAGCTCGCTGGCGATGCGGACTTCCTGCTGGAAGCGGGCGACCTGGACGGGGTCCGCGCCGGCGACGTCGAGCACCTTCAGCGCGACCAGGCGTCGCTGCCCGCCCACCTCCTCGGCGTAGTACACGTCTCTCGACAGCGCCCGGAGCAGCCGGTAACCCGGTATCGCGGGCCCGAGGATCGGCGGTTCCCGGGTGGTGTCCACAGCGCATCCCCGTCAATGGCCAAGCGGCGGAGTAGCCGTCCTTCCTGCTGGAAGGCTACCCCGCCGCCCGGTCAGCCGCGGCCGCTGAGCACGTGCACCAGGCCCCGGTGGCCCGCCGACGGCGCGGCCCCGAATATCAGCGTCAGCATCGTGACCAGGACCAGCAGGTACCCGGTGTACGTGACGATCCGCCACAGCCAGCTCAGCAGCCGGCCCCACCACCCGCCGGGCGCCGGCCGGACGACCAGCCGCACGTGCTGGCGCGCCGTGGCGCCGTTGCCGTCGGTGACCGACACGGTGAAGTCGCTGGTACCGGAGCCGCGCGGGCTGCCGACGAGGACTCCGTCCGCGGTCAGGGAGATGCCGGCCGGCAGCGATCCGCGCACCAACCGCCAGCGCAGCGGTGGCGTGCCCGGACTGGCGGAGAACGCGTACCGGTAGGCCCGGCCCGCCGTCCCGGACCGCAGCAATGCCGTCGGGCTGAGCATCCGCGGCAGGGTCGGCCGGGCGGCCGCCAGTCCGACCTGCTGGATGCTCACCAGCAGGTCGCGGCGGTCGGTCCGGTGCTGGCCGTCCTGCACACCGACGGTGACCACCTGCTGCTCGACGTCGGCCGCGGTACCCCGCACCACCCCGGCCGGATCCAGCGACAGGCCCGCCGGCAGCGTGCCCTGGACCAGCCGCCAGCTCAGCGGGCCCTCGCCGTCGGCGGCCAGGGTGAGCTGGTAGGGCTGCCCGACCAGCGCCGACGGTGCCGAGACCGTGGTGATCCTGGGCGCGACGTCCGGGCGCCCGGTACTGGTGAACGCGCTGACCACGATCAGCAGCACCGCCATGAACATCACCGTGGCGACCACGATCAGCAGCAGGTCCACGAACCTGAGCTCGACCGGCGTCTCCGCGGCGCCACCGGACCGGCGGCCGTACCGCCCGAAACCCCCGGCACGCATCGTCATCGCACCGCCCGCCGGGTGACGACCATGTCGCGGTCCAGGCCGTCACGGATGTCGCCGAGCCGGCGGCTCATCTCGGCCAGCACGTCGAGCACCTCGCCGGCCCGCCGGTCGGCACCGGTCGCCTGGCCGGTCACCGTACGGCGCCAGGCCGCGACCTCCGTGGCCAGCCGGTCGATGTCGCCGTGGAGCTGGATCACCTGGCCGCCGGGTTCGGGTGGCATCCGCTCGGCGAGCTGGTCCAGCGCCCAGGCGTCCACCTCGACGGCGAACCGCTCCTCCCTGGCCCGGGTGATGCTGAGCAGCACGTGGCAGAGCACGCTGCACGCCAGCGCGAACAGGGTGATGCCGAACGCGTCCGCCAGCGGCGGGATCACCTTCTGCGCCAGGAAGTCGCGCAGGTCCGCGTAGGAGGCGGTGCGCGCGACCGCCGTCCCGACGCCACCGATCGAGTGCGACATCTCGGCGGCGGTACCCATGAAGCCGAGCGCGGGCAGCGCCCACACCAGCGCCCGCACCGGCCCGTACGGGTTCTCCTCGCGCGCCTCGTCCAGCGCGGACCTGGCCGAGAGCAGGAACTCGGCGATGCCGCGGTGGCCGGGCACCGTGTGCTGATCGAGGATGGCCAGCCGGGCGCGGTACCGCGAGCCGGCCATCTCCGGGCTGTCGAGGATCTCCGACACCGCGACCGGCAGGCCGGCCGCCTCGCCGCCACCCAGCGCGGCGGCCCGTTCCCGCGGTGTCAGCCAGGCGTACCGCGTCAGCCTCCGCTCCCTGGCGACCCGGCGATTGAACGAGTACAGGACCAGCAGCACCCAGATCGTGGTACCCAGCACCACCGCCGCGATCGCTCCGGCCGCCCCGCCGCGCCGCACGAACGCGCCCAGCACCGGCACCCAGCCCAGCCAGCCGAGGTTGGCCGCCAGCTCGGTCGACCCGACGCCGAACAGCCCAGCCCACCAGAACACCCTCGTCGAGGAGACCATCCACCCTCCAACCCGCGCACCGGACAGCCAGCACGAGGATTTTCGAGCCCCCGCCCCGGGACCCGTCCCCTCAGCGCCGGCAGAGCTGGAGGGAGGCGAGGAGGGTGGCCAGGGCCAGCAGGATCAGCACGAGGGTGGTGGTGCGGAAGGCGGTCGGGTAGTCGGTGGCGTGCAGGGTGGTGGCGAAGAGGGCGCCGACGGCGGTGACGCCGAGGGCGTTGGCGACCTGGGTCACGGTGAGGAGGACGCCGGAGCCGGCGCCTGCCTGGTCGCCGCCCACCCGCTCGAGGATGATCGCGATCAGCGGCGCGGCGACCATGCCCTGCCCGGCGCCGGCGAGCAGGAGGGCGGGGCCGAGCAGGGCGGGCTGGGCGTGCCGGCCGGCGTGGACGGCCAGCACGCCGACGATCAGCGCCAGGCCGGCGGCCATGATCAGGGCGCCGAGCGCCAGTACCCGGGCGCCGAGGCGGGGGACGAGCCGCTTGACGGTGACGGAGGTGGCGGCGAACCCGATCCCCAGCGGCAGGAAGGTGAGGCCGGAGGCGAGCGGCGACAGGCCGAGGCCGCCCTGGAGGTAGTACGCCAGCGTCAGGAACAGGGCGGCATTGCCGCTGTAGAACAGCAGCACGGTGACCAGCCCGAGGGCGAACGGCCGCTGGCCGAACAGGCCGAGCGGTACGAGCGGGGCGCCGCCGCGGGCGGTCAGCCGGTGCTCGCGGGCGGCGAAGCCGGCCAGCAGGATCGGGCAGCCCAGGAGCAGCCAGTACGACCGCCGCTGCACCAGCGGCAGCATCAGCGCGATCATGGCGAGCGCCAGCAGCGCCATCCCGGTCCAGTCCAGGCCCTGGTACCCGCCGCGCCTGTCGCCGTGGGACTCCTCGACGGTGGGCAGCGCGCAGCCCACCGCGAGCAGTCCGACCGGCACGTTGACCAGGAACACGCTGCGCCATCCCAGTCCGGCGACGTCGGCGTCGATGAGCAGGCCGCCGACCACCTGCCCGGCGATCGAGGCGAGCCCGATGGTGGCCCCGTAGAACCCGAGTGCCCTGGTCCGCTCCGGCTCGGGGAAGGCGACCTGGATGACGGACAGCACCTGCGGCAGCATCACGGCGGCGGCGAGGCCCTGCGCGACCCGGAAGGCGATGAGCACCGCCGGGTCGGGAGCGAGCGCGCACGCCAGGGAGGCCGCGGTGAACGCGCCGGTCCCGGCCAGGAACGCCCGCTTGCGGCCGACGGCGTCGCCGATCCGGCCGCCGGTGACGAGGGCGATGGCGTAGGCGAGCACGTACCCGGCGAGCACGAACTGCAACTGGCCGAAGCTGGCTCCCAGCCCGTGCTGGATGGACGGTGCGGCGACGTTGACGATGAACACGTCGAG
Source organism: Mycobacteriales bacterium (assembly GCA_045806985.1). Lineage (GTDB taxonomy): Bacteria > Actinomycetota > Actinomycetes > Mycobacteriales > JBJMIH01 > JBJMIH01. The sequence goes on from JBJMIH010000081.1 coordinate 12,151, forward strand.
GATGCCCATGAAGGTGGCCGTCAGCACCACGGCCAGTGCCACCCATTGGCGTGGCCGCACCCGGTCGTCGATCTCGATCTCCTGCGCGGTCCTCATACCGCCAGCGTGTGCACGGGTCGGGCGAGCGGTCCAAGACGAACCGGACGGCGCTGTGATAAGCGCTGGTTATCATGGGATGGCATGGACCTGCGCCGGCTGCGGTACTTCCAGGCCGTCGCCTGCCAGCTCCACTTCGGACGGGCCGCCGAGGCCCTGCACATCGCCCAGCCGGCGCTCAGCCAGCAGATCAGGGCGCTGGAACGCGAGCTCGGCGTGGAACTGCTCGACCGTGACCGCCGCCATGTCAGGCTCACCCCGGCCGGGCGCGCGCTGCTGGAAGAGGCCAACGAGCTGCTCGCCCGCGCCGACCGGGCCGTCGAGAAGACCCGGCTCGCCGCCCGCGGCCTGGCCGGCCAGCTGCGGGTCAGTTACACCCGCTCCTCACCGGGCGGGCCGGCCGCCGACCTGATCGCCGCCTACCGGGACCGCTACCCGGACGTGGCCGTCGAGCTGATGGTCGGCTACCACCGCCGGCACGTCGAGCAGCTCCTGGACGGCGAGCTGGACGCCGCCTTCGTCCGGCCGCCGCTGACCGAGGAGCGGATCGCGATCCGCACGGTGGCACACGAGCCGTTGATGGTCGCCCTGCCCGGCACGCACCCGCTGGCCCGCCGCCGGGCGATCCGGCCGGAGCAGCTCCACGACGAACCGGTGGTGTCCTGGCCCCGCGGGAACGGACCCGGCCTGTACGACACCATCCAGCTCAAGGTCTGGGGCGCGCATCCGGTACGGATCGTCGCCGAGGAACCGGACGAGGAGCACATGCTCCATGCCGTCGCGGCCGGGGCCGGCGTCGCCGTCTGCATCGCCGGCAAGCTGTCCACGCTCCGGATTCCCGGCCTCACGGTCCGCCGCTTCGCCGCGCCGCCACCCACCGTCCCGCTCGCCCTCGCCTGGCGGCCCGACCACCTCTCCGAACCCCTGCGGCACCTGCTCGACCTCGCCGCCGAACGCTGCCCACCGGAGGAGGAGAGCACGGCGTGAACGGCGCGTTCTCCGTGCCGCCGGTCAGGTCGCTGGTTGGGGCCACAGGTCGCAGTTGTGCTCGGCGGCGACCTGGTGGTCGGTGACGAGCGTGGAGCGGCCGCCGGCGCGCAGCGACAGGGTCGGCCGGGCGGTGTGGTAGGACGGCCACCGGGCGGCGAAGCGGGCGGCGGGGTGGCCGGTACGGACGAACGAACCCCAGTAGTGGACCATGTCGAGGGCGAGCCGCCGCTCGGCCGCGTCGAAGGTCGGGGCGATGGGGGTGCCGTTGTCGAAGCTGGGCCACAGGTAGGCCAGTTCGGCGGCGTGGCCGGCGCCCCACACGTACCCGGCGGGCTGCGGCCTGAGGCCGGGACCGGTGCGGTGGTCGAACTCGTAGGAGTAGGTGCGGGTGTACCGGGCGAGCGCCTGGGTGAGTGACCGGTTGCCGCAGCCGCCGATGCCGCCGACGAACCCGGAGTCGGTGAGGATGGCGCCGATCAGGTACGCGGCGGTGAAGGTGTCGGCTTCGGCCGGCCAGGGGTAGCGCGCCAGCACCGCCGGCGCCCTGGCGCCGAACAGTGAGTTCACGGTCGCCGTGTAGTCGGACTGGCTGGCTCCGATGAAGCCCTGGGCGAAGGTGCGGCCCTCGTCGCGGTTGGCGCCGATGACGACAGGTACCCGGGCGAAGGCGCCGGTACGCACGGCCGTGTCCGGGTCCGCCGGCAGCGTGGGCACCCCGCGGACGAAGCGGGCGGCCGGGGCCGGCGTGGTGTCGAGCAGCTGGGCGGTGGTCCGGCCGCGCAGGCAGGCGGCGGCCGCCGCGTCGTCGGCGCAGCCGAGCGCGTGGGCGTAGCCGGTGCCGGCGGCCTGCGCGTCGGCGAGGGTCCCGCTGACGCAGGAACCGCTCTGCATCATGGCGCGGACGAACAGGCCGCGGGACCCGGGCGCCGACAGGTGCGCGCACACCGACCAACCGCCGGCCGACTCGCCGCCGATGGTCACCTGGCGCGGGTCGCCGCCGAACGCGGCGATGTTGTCGCGCACCCACCGCAGCGCGGCCTGCTGGTCCATCAGCCCGTAGTTGCCGGACTCGCCGGCCTCGGCGGTCAGCACCGGATGGGCCAGAAACCCGAAGACGCCGAGCCGGTAGTTGATGGTGACCACCACGACACGCGTGTTCCGCACGATCAGGCTGCCGTCGTGCTGGGTGGAGCTGCCGTTGACCAGCCCGCCGCCGTGGATCCAGAAGTACACCGGCAGCCGCGCGCCGGGCCTGGCGCCGGCCGGGCGCTGCACGTTGAGGTACAGGCAGTCCTCGGTCTCCGAGCGCGGCCCGTTGCTGCTGGCCAGGGCGGGGCACCGGTTGCCGTACGCGGTCGCCTCCCGCACCCCCGGCCAGGGCTGGGCCGGCTGCGGCGGCCGCCACCGGAGCGGCCCGACCGGCGGCCGCGCGTACGGGACGCCCAGGAAGCTGTCGACGGAGCCGTCGGTGCCGCCGCGCAGGAGTCCGGTGTGGACGCGAGCGAGCGGCGCGCCGCCGGTCGGGTGCGCCGAGGCCACGGCGGCGAACGGTACCGGCAACACCAGCACGGTGACGGCGGTGAGCGCGAGCCGAGCGATCCGATTCACTCGATCCTCCCAGGTCAGCGGATGGTTACCGTCGTGTGCAGCGGGAGCGTGCCGGACGAGGAGCCGACCCGGACGGTGCGGCTGCCGGTGCCGAGCACCCAGGCGTGCGCGGCGGCGTCCCAGTGCTGGAGCTGCCGCTCGGCGACGAAGATGTCCACGGTGCGGGACCGGCCCGGGGCGAGGTGGACCTTGCGGTAGCCGGCGAGGGCCAGCACGGGCTGCTGGGCGCCGCCCGCGTTCGGGCTCGGGCCGAGGTACACCTGCGGCACCTCGTCGCCGGCACGCCGGCCGGTGTTGGTGAGCGTGACGCGGACCGACAGCCCGTGCCGGGTCCGGGTCACGTGCAGGCCGCGGTACGCGAACGTGGTGTAGGACAGGCCGTAGCCGAAGGGGAACAGCGTCGGCTGGTTCCGCGCGTCGTACCACCGGTAGCCGACGTCGACGCCCTCGGAGTAGTCCTCCTCGAGGTTCACGCCCGGGTAGCGGGCCGGGTCGCCGCTGACCATGGTGTGCGCGTCGTCGAGCGGGAAGGTCTGGCTGAGCCGGCCGCCTGGCGACGCGTCGCCGAACAGCAGGCGCGCGGTGGCCCGGCCGCCCTGCTGGCCGGGGTAGTACATGTCCAGCACGGCGCGGACCCGGGACAGCCACGGCATCGTCACCGCGGAACCGGTGTTGAGGACGACCACGACGTTCGGGTTGGCCGCGGCCACCGCCTCGATCAGCTGGTCCTGGCGGTACGGCAGGGCGAGCGTGGTCCGGTCGGCGCCCTCGGTGCCCTCGTCGTAGGCGAAGACGACGGCGGTACGGGCCGAGCGGGCGGCGGCGACCGCGGCGTCGAGGTCCGCCCGCGCCGCCTCCGGCGTCACCCAGGTGAGCCTGACCTGCAACGGGCCGGTGAGGAAGGCCGGGATGCCGAGCACGTCGACGCCGAGCGAGTGGGTGCCGGCGGTGAGGTGCACGCTGGCCCGGACGTGGGTCAGGTCGTTGGACAGCGCGAAGCCGGTGGCGACCTGCGCGCCGTCCAGCGTGAGCGTGGCGATGCCCTGGGCCGCCTGGAGGTCGATCAGGTAGTCGCCGGTGGTGGCCACGGTGAGGGTACGGGTGGTGGAGAACGACTGGCCGTTGGGCAGGGCGCGGTCGCCGGTGAGATCGATCGGCCCGCCGGACAGCGCGGACGCCGGCACGAGCACGCCGATCGTGTCGATGCCCGGCGCGTACGAGACCGCGGCGCCGGTGCCGGCCCGCCGGGTGATCTCGTCCAGCGGGGTGGTCACGCTGGTCGGCGTGACCTGCGAGCTCCCGCCACCGCCGATGACGGGGTACCGGGCCGGCGTCCCGATCAGCGCGAGGCTGCGGGCCGCCGCACCGGTCAGCGGGAGCGCGCCGCCGGTGTCGCGGAGCAGGACCGCACCGTTCTCGGCGACGTCCCGCGCGACCCGGTCGTCGGCCGCCGCGTCGAACACCGGCCGGGCCGGCAGGTGGCAGCGGGGTACCGGACCGGCGGGCGAGGCGCAGGCCAGCAGGCCGAACCTGGCCATCTGCACGAGGATGCGGCGCACCGCCGCGTCCAGCGCGGACCGGGGGATCGTGCCCTGCGCGATCGCGGCCTTCAGCGCGTCGCCGAGGTACGTGCCGGACGGCATCTCCTGGTCGAGGCCGGCGAGGACCGCGTCGGTGCTGTGCGTCGCGCCCCAGTCCGACATCACCCAGCCGCCGAAGCCCCAGTCGCGCTTGAGCACGCCGTTGAGGAGCGGAGCGTTGCCGCAGCCGGGCTCGCCGTTGATCTTGTTGTACGAGCACATCACCGCGCCGGTCCCGGCCCGCACCGCGGCCTCGAACCCGGCCAGCTCGACCTCGCGCTCGGCCTGCTCGCCGACCCGGACGTCGACCGACATGCGGTCCCGCTCCTGGTTGTTCTCGGCGTAGTGCTTGACCGTCGCGATGAGACCCTGGCTCTGGATGCCGCCGACCTCCCACGCCACGGTGTTGCCGGAGACCAGCGGGTCCTCGCTGAACGTCTCGAAGTTCCGGCCGCCGTACGGCACCCGGATGGTGTTCACCATCGGCGACAGCAGCACGTCAAGGCCGAGCGCGCGGCCGTCCCGCCCGATCACCTGCCCGTACCGGCGGGCCAGCGCCGGGTCGAAGGTGGACGCGAGCGCCACCGGCGCCGGCATCGCGGTACTCGGGTGCGTGACGCGCACGCCCGCCGGCCCGTCGGTGAGCCGCAGCGGCGGGATGCCCAGCCGGGCCACGCCCGGGATGTACCCCGCCTGGCCCAGCGACGCGGGGTCGGGGGCCCCGTGGACGAACGACACCTCCTCGTCCAGCGTCATTGCCCCCAGCAGGGCATCGACACCCGGCCGGCCGGGCCGGTCCGCCACGGCCGGAGCCGCGGTCGACAGGCAGGTCGCGACCGCGAGTACCACCACGCCGGAACGCCTCATCGCGCGCCCTCCCTTGCCGCCGCCGGGGCCTTACACGTGAAAGTACTCCAATCCGGGCGAATGGACAGGACCACCAGTTCGACCGACGGTGCACCCACCCCCCGAGGGGGTTGCCGCATTTGCGCGCGCGCCCGACCCAGCCCGTTCCCGCGCCCCCGGCGCGCGCAAACTGCGGAGGTGGGGAGCGAGGGCGTGGGGGCGAGGGGGGCGAGGGGTGGGGGCGAGGGGGGAGCGGAGGCCGGGAACGCGCAGGCCGGGAACGCGGAGGCGCGGAGGCGGGAGCGCGGAGGCCGGGAACGCGGAGGCCGGGAACGCGGAGCCGCGGAGGCGGGCAGCGCGGAGGTCCGGGCAGCGCGGAGGTCCGGGCAGCGCGGAGGTCCGGGCAGCGCGGAGGTCCGGGAACGCGGACGTGGGGAACGCGGACGTGGGGAACGCGGACGTGGGGAACGCGGACGTGGGGAACGCGGACGTGGGGAACGCGGACGTGGGGAACGCGGACGTGGGGAACGCGGAGGCGGGCAGCAGCGCGGAGCCGCGGAGGCGGGCGCGCGGAGGCGGAGGTCGAGGCGGGAGCGCGGAGGTGGGGAGCGCGGAGGCGGGCAGCGCGGAGGCGGGAGCGCGGAGGCGGGAGCGCGGAGGTCGAGGCGGGGCGCGCGGACGTGGGGAACGCGGAGGCCGGGAACGCGGAGGCGGAGGTCGAGGTGGGGAACGCGGAGGCGGGGCGCGCGGAGGCGGGGGCGAGGGGGCAGGGCGCGCGGAGGCGGGGGCGAGGGGGCAGGGCGCGCGGAGGCGGGGGCGAGGGGGCAGGGCGCGCGGAGGCGGGGGCGAGGGGCGTTGGTGGTAGGGGGTGAGGGGGTCAGGTGGCTGTGCAGGTGGGGGTCGGGGTTTCGTTGGCGGTGGTCCAGGTGGCGATGAAGCCGAACTGGGTGCTGGCGGCCGGGGCGAGGGCGCCGTTGTAGCCGACGTTGCGGGCGGTGACCGTGGCGCCGGTACTGGTGACCGTCGCGCTCCAGGACTGGGTGACGGTCTGGCCGTTGGCGAACTGCCAGGTGACCGTCCAGCCGGTGATGGCGCTGCTGCCGGCGGTGACCGTCACCGACCCCTGGAAGCCGCCGGTCCACTGGTTGGCCACGCTGTAGGTGGCGGTGCAGCCGCCGCCGGGCGGGGGCGGGTTGGTGCCGCCGGGGGTACCGATGCTGCCGGGCACCGTCAGCAGGGCGTTGTACCAGGTCGCGGCCATCTTGTCGTACCCGGTCGCGTTCGGGTGGACGCCGTCGGCGAGGTCGGCGGCGGTCAGCGCGGAGTGCATGTCCACCAGGTGCACGTGCCTGCCGGCGCTCGCCTTGCTCTGGACGATGCCCGGGATCGCGGCGTTGTAGGTGCGTACGGCCGCCTCCGCGCTGGCCGAGGCGAGCGGGATGATCGTGGCGACGAACACCTCGGCGTCCGGCGCGGTCGCGGTGATGTGGTCGATCAGCGCGGACAGCCGGGCCGGCGCGTTCGCCAGGTCGTCGTTCTGGATCACGTCGTTGGTGCCGATGTGCAGCAGCACCGTGTGCGGGGTGAAGGTGTGCAGCCAGTTGACAATGTTGGCGTCGATCTGGTCGATCCGCCAGCCGGAGTGCCCCTCGTGGTCGTGGTCGCCGAGGCTGGCCGGCCCGTTGGAGAGCGACCCGACGAAGTCCACCCGGTACCCGGCGTTGACGAAGCGTTGCCACAGCCCGATCCGGTACCCGCCGGGCACGGTGAGCCCGTCGGTGATCGAGTCACCGAGCGGCATCACCCGCACCCCGCCGTTGGACTCGGCGCGGGCGGCGCCGGCGCCGGCCGCGACGGTGGCGGCGGCCGCCAGCACCACGGCGACGACCGCGACCACGGCGCCGGCCCATCGTGGCAGGACTGTGCGCATGGTTCTCTCCTCCTGTTACGCGGGGTCGAGGGCCAGGGCGTCGAAGACGAAGCTGGGGCTGAGGAAGCCCGTGCCGCCGCTGCCGCTGATGACCGAGATCGAGAGGCTGTTCGTGCCGGCGTGCAGGGCGCTGGCCGGGATCGTGAACGTGTAGGTGTGGTTGACGCCCCGCCAGGTGCCGCGGGTGATGCTGCGGGAGTTCAGGTCGACGGGGGCCGGCGAGTCGCTGGACGGCGAGCTCCAGCCGCCGATGGAGACCGCCGGCCGGCCGCCCGCGAACGCGATCGTCGTCGCGATCCGCAGCCGGGCGCCCTGCGCCGGGACGCTGCCCAGCGGGAAGGCCACCACCAGCGGCGAGTTGCCGTCCTTGAACATCGCCATCGGCACGGCCGACGCCCCGGACGAGGTGCTGACCGTGCCCGGGTTCCAGTTCGCCATCCGCACGTCGGAGGGGTGCATGGTCTCGATCCGGTTGGCGTTCAGGAAGCCGGCGGGCGTGCCGTCGAAGGTGCCGAGCTGGAACAGCGCGCCGCTGGCCGGCACGTTGCCGGACAGCGCGGTGCTGGCGGTCTGTCCGGCCGCGACGGTGACGGTCGCCGTCGACCCGACCGCCAGCTCGCCGGCGTACAGGGTGGCGGTGTAGGTGCCGGGCCGGACCTTCGCGACGGTGAACCGGCCACTCTGGACGGAAGCCCAGTACTGCCCGTTGGGGCCGGCGAGCGCGGCGGTGACCGGCAGGCCATTCCACGACCCGGTCGCCGTGCCGGTGACCGTGCCGCGCTGCGCGGGTGACGGCAGTCCGGGGAGGTAGGCGGACAGGAAGTCCATGTTCACCGCGGCCGGGGCCCCGCCGTCGGTCACCGCCATCGCGTACGGCCCGTGCAGGCCGAGGCGCAGCGACTCGGTCTGGGCGTGGCCGCTGAACATGTACTGGGTGATGTTGGTCGCCGCGCCGGCGTTGTTGACCTCGATGTCCCGGAAGAACGGGCCGCCGGAGGTCATCTCCTGCGTCCCCGGGATCATGAACACGCCGTGCCCGTTCCCGCTGGCGCCGAACGGCTTCTGCGCGATCAGCCGCTCCGAGCTGTAGAACTTCGACGCCGTGGTGCCGTCGGCGAAGCCGAAGACGTCGGAGCCCTCCACGGTCCGGGTGCTGCCGGCGGTGCGGGCGGCGACCGGCGAGTTCGGCAGCAGCGCGCTGCTGACCCGGCTGATGAACCGGGCCTCGCCGGGGTTGAGCGCCTGGTTGATCCTGGTCGCCAGGTAGATCGTGTTGTCACCCTTGCGGGCGAAGTAGTACTGCGTGACGCCGATCCCGGTGTTGGCGGCGGTGACCAGCAGTGAATTGCCGCCGTCGAACGTCTGGCTGGTGACGGTCGCCGAGCTCCAGCCCGACTCGAACTGCCCGGCGGCCTGGCCGGACGCGGCCAGCTCGACGCCGCGGTGCTTCAGCGACGTCATGTTGCCGTTCGTGCCGTCGATGGTGAACACCAGCCCGGAGCCGGTGTCGAAGGTGACGGACGTCGCGGCGGTGGCCCCGGTGCCCGGGTACAGCACGCCGGCGGCGAGCACGGCTCCGCAGAGCAACCGGGCCATCGTCATGGGAGCGCTCCCACCGGTAGAGAGGTGCTTGGTCCGTTTCGTACGCTTTGCGACCTTGATACCGGTAACGCCACCCGCCGTCAAGGACCATGCCCGCCGTACGATGAGTGATCGACATCCTCCGCCTCGCCACCGTCGCGGCCGCCGCCACGGCGGTCGCGCTGGCCGGCGCGGGCTGCGGCGGCTCCCGGCACCACGTGCCGTCCGCCCGCGCCAGCTCCGCCCCGGCGGGCACGCCGGCGGAGCGGGCCAGGGCAGCGGCCGACCTGCGGGTCCTGCGCGCCGCCGCCGGGCGGGACGCCTGCGCGGTCACCTGCCAGGGCGGGGCGGCGCTGCCGGAGGACGCCGCCACCCAGGCCTTCGCCCGCGACACCGCCTGCGCCGCCGGGCTGGCGCAGAACCTGCTGCTTGCCCTGCTGGACAAGGAGCACCAGCAGTACCCGGCGCAGACGCAGAAGGAGATGGTCGCGGCCGGCATCGACAAGTCGCTTGGTGTCGCCTCGATGAAGTACGGCACCGCCACCGACCTGATCCGCCTGCACCACCGCGCCGTCCCGGAGGCCGCCGACCGGACCGCGCTGGTCGCCCGGCTCGTCGACGATCCGCGGCTGGACATCCAGCTGGCCGCCGACCGGCTCGCCGACGCCAGGCACGCCGGCCTCGGCGACCGGGGCGCCTTCGTCGCCTACGCGTTCTCCCCCGGCAACTGGCCGGCGCTGCGCGCCGCCGGGGACAGCACCGCGGCCTTCAGCGACGACCACACGCCGGGCCGCGAGTCGGCCCGCCAGCGCGCCGCCGACTACGACTACCTGACCGGCGTGCTGGCCGCCGCCGACGACTGGCTGGCACTCCCCGCCGGAGTCCGTGCCGCCACACAGGGACACCGGCGCCTCACCCTTCCCTACGCCGCGCCCCGCCGCCCCGACTGCGCCTGAGCGTTCCGAGCACGCGGGAGCCGGGCCTTTCAGTGCCGCGTCAGCCGCGCTCCAGGGCGGCTCCAGGACCGCTCCAGGACCACCCGTCAGAGTCCGTTGCCGTAGCGGACCGACGGAGGGTGGCACGTTGAACGTCATCGAGTTCACCCTGGCCGATCAGGATTTCTGCGTCCCGATCGACCAGTGGGCGGCGGGAGTGCCGTACGCGCCGAGCCGGCCGGTGCCCGGCTGGGTACGCCGCGAGGGCGGGCTCTGGGCGCACTGGTCGCCGCCGGCCGGCCCGCCACTGCCGGACCAGGGCTGGAAGGTGCACGTCTCGGCCCGGTTCGACCGGACCCAGCAGGTGCTGGACGCGGTCACCGACCTCTGCGGCCGGCACGGCGTCCCGTACAAGCACGTGCGCACCGACCGGCTGTTCCTGTGGCTGCACCACAAGCACGGCCCGCGCGTCCAGAGCGGCAAGTTCTGCGCCCTCTACCCCGCCGGCGTGGACGCCGCCCGCGCGCTGATGGAGGCGCTGGCCGCCGCGCTCGACGGCGAGCGCGGGCCGTACGTGCTCACCGACCGCCGGTTCGGGTCCTCCGGCGTCGTGTCCTACCGGTACGGCGCCTTCACGCCCCGCTTCCAGCTCACCGCCGACGGCGGCCGTATCCCGATCGTCGCCGGGCCGGACGGCCGGGACCTCCCGGACGAGCGGCTGCCCCGGTTCAGCCTCCCGGACGGGATCACCGACCCGTTCGCGCCGGTGGCGGAGGCCGGCGCGGCGGCGCCCGAGCCCGGGCCGGTGTCGCTGCACGGGTACACCTTCACCAGGGTGCTCCAGTTCAGCAACGCCGGTGGCGCGTACCGGGCGACCGCGGCGGACGGGCGGGCGGTGTTCGTCAAGGAGGCCCGCGCCGACAACGGGTACCAGTGGGACGGCTCGGCAGCGCAGGAGCGGCTGCGCCGCGAGCGCGACACGCTGCGCGCCCTGCACGCGGCCGTGCCGGGGATCTGCCCGGAGCCGCTGGACCACTTCCGGGAGTGGGAGCACGAGTTCCTGGTCACCGAACTGGTGCCGGGCATCCCGCTGCTGTCGTGGATGAGCCGGCACAACCCGGTGACCTTCACCGATCCGGACGCGGCGGCGTACACCGCGTACCACGACCGCTGCCGCGCCCTGCTCGGCGCGCTGCGCGACCAGCTCGACCGGCTGCACGCGGCCGGCTACGCGTTCGTGGACCTCAACCCGCGCAACGTCCTGGTCGACTCCGACGACCGGCCCCGGCTGATCGACTTCGAGGAGGCCCGACCGGTCGGCGGCGAGCGGCGGAGGGTGCACGGCGCCGAGGACTACCTGCCGGCGGAGGCCCGCGACCCGGCCCGGTTCGACAGCATGGCCATCGAGTACTTCGACTCCTACGCCCTCGCCGCGCTCGCGCAACTGCTGCTGCACCCGCTGCACCCGGTGCTCAACCGCAACCCGGACGCCGCCGCCCACCTGGCCGCCGACCTGCCGGCGGTGCCTGCCGACCTGTGGCGGGCGGCGGGCCGGTACCGGCAGCAGGCCGGGCCCGGCCTGCTGCCGGCGCCGGAGGACGTGGCCGCCGCGCCGCGGCAGTGGCTGGGCTGGCTCCACGACCGGATCGTCGCCGGCCTGGAGTCGATGGCCGATCCGGCGGCCGACCGGCCGTACCCGCTCGGCCCGCACGGGTTCGCGTCGCACCGGCACAACCTGGCCTACGGCACCGCGGGTGTGGTCCGAGCCCTGCACCGCGCCGGCGTGCCGGTCCACCCGCGGGTCGTCGGCCAGCTGCTGGACGCGGCGATCACGGACCGGGACGCGCTGCCGCCGGGCCTGTTCACCGGTACCGCCGGGCTGGCCTGGACCCTCGCCGACCTGGGCCAGCTGGACGCCGCCCGCGACCTGCTGGCGGACGCCGACCGGCACCCGCTGGCCACCGGCGGGGACGTCACGCTGGCGCACGGGACGGCCGGGATCGCGCTCACCCACCTGGCCCTGTACCGCCACGACGGCGACACCGGCCATCTCGACAGGGCGGCCGACCTGCTCGCCGGCCTGCCCAGCGGTCCCGAACTGGTGGCCGGCCTCGGGCCCGACGACAGCACCGGCTGGCGGGTGGGCCGGCCCGGGATCGCGCTCGCCCTGTACTACCTGGCCAGGCTCACCGGCGACAGGGACGCCCTGCGCCGCGGCCGGGCGCTGCTGCTGGACGACCTCGACCAGGCGGTCGAGGACCCGGCCGGCCTCCAGTTCCGGGTGTCGCGGAAGGACCAGCGGGCCGAGCCGTACCTGGCGACCGGCTCGGCCGGGTTCGCGCTGGTCGCCGGCAGGTACCTCGGCAACCCGGGCGGCGCCCCCGGCGGTGACGGCGACGGCACGGATCCGCTCGCGGCCGCCTACCGGCGCTGCCTCACCACGGTCCGCACGATCCTGCTGCCGGTGCTGCCGGCCCTGTTCGATGGCCTGTCCGGGCTGGGTCTGGTGCTGGCCGACCTCGCCGCGACGACCGGCGACGAGTCGCTGCACGCGGCGGCGGTCCGGTCCGGGCGGGCGCTGTTCAAGTACGCGGTGCCGCGCTCGGGCGGCATCTGCTTCCTCGGCCTGGGCAACCGGTTCAGCGCCGACCTGGCCTACGGGTCCGCCGGCGTGCTGCTGTTCCTGGACGAGCTGCTGCACGGCCGCCGCGACGCCCTCTTCACGCTCGATGCCGATCCGGTGCGCGAACGCACCCCGCAGAGGTCCCCGGGACATCCGGGTCACCACCCCACCGGCGGAGGGCTTCCGGCCCGCCGCCCCACCGAAGGAGTCACCGCATGAACCAGGTTCTCGCGCTGCAGACCGCGCTGGAGTCCGACGTGGACGAGCCCGGCATGGGCGTCGCCGAGGGCAACCACAGCAGCGTCAGCATCATCTGCAGCATCACCAACAGCTGATCACCTGGTAGCCGGGGTACCGGGCGGCGCCCGCGCAGCCGCCCGGTACCCCCACCCACTGGGCAAGGAGCCTCCCATGGCGACCGCCACCACGGCCTCCGCCGGACCGCCTGCGGAGACGGACCGGCCCGGCAGCAGGTGGGACTTCCACCGGTACCTGGCGGGGAGCGCGACGTCGACGTTCGGGACCATCTTCACCGGGGTGGCGGCGTCGGCGCTGGCCGTCCAGACCTTCCACGTCACCGGATTCCAGGCGGGGCTGCTGACGGCGGCGTCGACGATGCCCGCGCTGCTGGTGATGCCGGTGGCCGGGGCGTTCGCCGACCGGGTGGCGCGGCCGCGGCGGGTGCTGATCGGCACCGAGCTGGCCGCCGGCCTGGCCGTCGGCGCCTTCATGGTCGGGGTGGCGACCCACCTCGCCGGATACGGCTGGCTGCTGGCGCTCACGCTCGTCCTCGGGGTGCTCACCGCGATCGCCGGCACCCTCTTCTTCATCCACCTGAACAGCCTGCGGTCGGGTGCGCTGGCCGAGTCGCGGGCGCGTCTCCAGGCCACCTCGTACGTGGTCGGCCTGGGCGCGAGCGCCTCCGCCGCACCGGCGATCAGCGCCTTCGGGCCGGTCACCGCGCTGGCCACCGACGCGGTGAGCTACCTGGTCAGCGCGGTGTCGCTGCGCTCGATCCGGACGCCGGACCGCAACCCGGCGCTGGACCCGTCCCGCGCGCCGGCCCCGGTCCACCGCGAGGCCGTGGAGGGCATCCGCATCCTGATCCGGAGCCGGCTGCGGCCGGTGGTGATGTACGTCGTGATCGGCCAGTCCGCCTTCGCCGGCGTCGTCGCGCTCAAGGCGCTGTTCTTCCTCCGCACGCTGCGGATGCCGCTGTACCTGTACGGCATCCCGGGCCTGTGCGGCACGGCCTTCGGCGTGCTCGGCTCGATCGTGGCCAGCCGCTCGGTCAGGGCCGGGCGCGACGCGGGCCGGCTCACCGCCGGCTACTGGGCCGGCGCGGCGACCTCGCTGCTGCTGCTGCCCGCGTCGGCGGGTCCGCTGCCGGTGGCGGTGGCCTCGGTGTCGGCCAGCCTCACCGCATTCACCCTGTGCGGGGCCGCCGCCAACGTGGCGCTCGTCGCGCTGATCTCGGAGTCCACTCCGGAACACGCCATGGGCCGCGTCACCTCGTCGGTGATGGTCGTCGGCACGCTGGCCACCACGGTGGGCGCGCTCGCCGCCGGCGGCCTCGCCGAGCTGCTCGGCATCCGCGACGCCCTGTGGTGCTGCTGCCTCACCGGGGTCGCCGCGCTTCCCCTCCTCCGGTCGTTGCTCCGCTAACGTGAACGAGTGCGTACCTTGCGGGCGGCTGTCGCGGCCGTCGTGGTGGGGGCCGGGCTGGCCGGGTGCGGATCCGGTGGCGGAGGTTCCGGCCGGGTCGCGGCCAGCAGCAGGGAGGTGTCGTTCGTCGTCGACGGCACCCGGGCGTACGGGACGCTGGACGTGCCGGCCCATCGCCGCGGCCGGCGCCTGGCCGCGGCGTTGCTGCTGGCGGGCAGCGGGAACACCGACCGGGACGGGAACCAGAAGCCGAGGCTGACCCCGGACACGCTGAAGCAGGTCGCCGGCGCGCTGGACCGGATGGGCATCGCCAGCCTGCGCTTCGACAAGTACTTCGCCGGCCGGACCGGCCCGGGCCGCTACGCCGCCGATCCCGGCTCGATCGACCTGGACGCCTTCCTCCGGCAGGCCGGCGGGGCGTACCGGTTGCTCGCCGGCGAACCGGTGACGGACCGGCGCCGGCTGCTGGTGGTCGGGCACAGCGAGGGCGGCATGTACGCGCTCCTGCTGGCCGGGTCCGTGACGCCGCGCCCGGCCGGGCTGGCCCTGGTCGAGCCACAGGACGAGCGCATCCTCGACCTCGTCGCGCTCCAGCTGGAGGAGGGTCTCGACCGGCAGGTGTCCGCCGGCGCCATCGGCGCGGACGTCGCCCGGCGGAACGTCGAGGGCGTGCGGCAGGCCGTCGCCGACTTCCGCGCCGGCCGGCCACCGAACACGGCCGGCCTGCTGCCCTCGGTGACCAGCGTGCTGGCGACGTTCGTCCTGTCGCCGGCCAACGTGCGGTACACCCGCACCGACGACGCCGTCTACGTGCCGGACCACGCCGCCAAGCTGCCGCGCGGCACCCGGGTGCTGGTGACCGACGGCACCGCGGACTCCAACGTCCCGCCCAGCACGATCAGGCCGCTGGTCGACGCCCTGGCCAGCGCCGGCGCCAGCGGACCCGGGCTGGTCACCCTCGACGGCCTGAACCACGACCTCAACCCGGCGGGGACGAGGCCGAACGGCGCGCCGCTGGCCCCGGCGTTCCTGGCCGCCCTGCGGGGCTGGGCACGGCCGTACGCGACGGCCTCCTGACGCACACGTCTTGACTGAACCGGTTCAGTACGGGACTGTTGAGAGCGCTCTCATCGGTATCTAACCCCACAGACCGGTACCTATCCCCGCCTCGGAAGGAGAGCGAACCATGAGGAGATATCGCGTTGCCCTGGTGGCAGCGGCGGCGACCAGCCTGGTGTCGGCCGGCGCCGTGGCGGCCGTGATGCACGCGTCGGCGGCCAACAGCGGCTGCTCGGTGACGTACAAGGTGACCAACCAGTGGCAGGGCGGCTTCCAGGCCGACGTCTCGTTCACCAACCTGGGCGACCCGCTGACCTCGTGGAAGCTGGAGTTCGACTTCCCCGCCGGCCAGGCCGTCACCCAGGGCTGGAACGCCACCTGGTCGCAGTCCGCCGCGCACGTCACCGCCGCCAACATGAGCTGGAACGGCAGCGTCGGCACCAACGGGACGGTGTCCTCGCTCGGCTTCACCGGCTCCTGGACCGGCAGCAACCCGGTACCCGCCGCGTTCAGCATCAACGGCACCGCCTGTACCGGCAGCGTGACGAGTTCGCCGACCCCCACGCCGACCGGCAGCTCACCGCCGCCCCCGCCGCCCGGCGGCCCCGCCCCCGCGCTGCACGTGTCCGGCAACAAGCTGGTGACATCGGCCGGCAAGACCTACCGGCTGCTCGGCGTCAACCGGGCCAGCGCCGAGTTCGCCTGCGTGCAGGGCAAGGGCATGTGGGACAGCAGCCCGGTGGACCAGGCCTCGGTCAACGCCATGCTGGCCTGGAACATCCACGCGGTGCGGATCCCGCTGAACGAGGACTGCTGGCTCGGCACCTTCGGCACCCCCAGCGGGGCGACGTACCAGCAGGCCGTCAAGGACTACGTGAACCTGCTGGTGTCCAACGGCATCAACCCGATCATCGACCTGCACTGGACGCACGGCGCGTACACCGGTCCCAACTCCGCCTGCGCGGACGCGAACGCGACCTGCCAGAAGCCGATGCCGGACGCCGAGTTCACGCCGACCTTCTGGACCCAGGTCGCCACCATGTTCAAGGGGAACAACGCGGTCCTGTTCGACCTGTTCAACGAGCCGTACCCGGACGCGGCCAACAACTTCTCCAACGCCACCGCGGCATGGACCTGCCTCCGTGACGGCGGCACCTGCGCCAACATCGGCTACCAGGTCGCCGGGATGCAGAGCCTGGTCAACGCGGTCCGCGGCGCCGGCGCCACGAACGTACTCCTGGTGCCCGGCCTGACCTGGACCAACGACCTGACCCAGTGGCTGGCCTTCAAGCCGACCGACACGGCGGGCAACATCGTCGCGTCGTGGCACTCGTACAACTTCAACGCGTGCGTCACCACGTCCTGCTGGGACAGCCAGATCGGCTCGGTGGCCGCCCAGGTGCCGGTGCAGGCCGGTGAGATCGGCCAGAACACCTGCGCGCACGACTACATCGACCAGGTGATGGCCTGGGCGGACGCGCACGGCGTCGGGTACACCGCCTGGACCTGGAACCCGTGGGGTTGCAGCCAGGGCAACGTCCTCATCACCGACTACAACGGCACGCCGACCGACTCGTACGGCGCCGGCTACAAGGCACACCTGCTCACCGTGAACCCGTAACCCACGCGGACGGGCCCCGGCCGGTCACCTGCCCGGTCGGGGCCCGACCCACCGCACGGACGGAGGAGACCATGCCACGCAAGCCCGTCCTGTTCGCCGTCCTCGCCGCGCTCGCCGCCGCGCTGACCCTCACGGTGACCGAGCACGCCTTCCCGGCCGCCGCCCCGGTCCGGATCATGCCGCTCGGGGACTCCATCACCGCCGGGCCCGGGTGCTGGCGCGCCATCCTCTGGCACCACCTGCAGACCACCGGGTACACCAACATCGACTTCGTCGGCAGCGTCGCCGACGGGGGCTGCAACTACGGGTACGACTACGACGGCGACAACGAGGGCCACGGCGGCTTCTCCGCCACCGGCATCGCCGACCAGAACCAGCTGCCGGCCTGGCTGGACGCGGCGAGGCCGGACATCGTCCTCATGCACCTCGGCACCAACGACATGTGGGGCGGCTCGATCCCCGTCGACACCGTGCTCGCCGCCTACACGAAGCTGATCGGCCAGATGCGCGCCGAGAACCCGGACATGAAGATCGTCGTCGCGCAGATCATCCCGATGAACCCGCCCGGCTGCGCCACCTGCGCCGCCGAGGTGGTAGCGCTCGACAACGCGATCCCGGGCTGGGCCGCCGGCCTCACCACGGCCCGGTCGCCGATCGCCGTCGCCGACCTGTGGACCGGCTTCGACACGGTCGCCGACACCAACGGCGACGGGGTGCACCCCAACGACTCCGGCTTCCAGAAGATGGCCGACGCCTGGTACCCGGCGCTGACCCCGCTGCTGACGCCCACCCCGCCCAGCTCGCCGCCGCCCAGCTCGCCGCCGCCCGCCGGCGGTTGCACGGCAAGCTACCGGGTGGTCAGCCAGTGGTCCGGCGGCTTCCAGGGCGAGGTGACCGTGCGCAACACCACCGCCGCCACCACCGCCCGCTGGACCGCCGCCCTGGCCTTCACCGCCGGCCAGCAGATCACCCAGTCCTGGAACGCCACCGTCACCCAGACCGGCACGGCGGTCACCGCCCAGAACCTGAGCTGGAACGGCACCCTCGCCCCCGACGCCTCCACCACCTTCGGCTTCCTGGCCTCCTCCACCGGCACCACCAATCCACCTCCGCCCGTCACCTGCACGACCAGCTGACCGCGGGTCGCGGCCGGCGGCGGGCTGGCCATCGCCCGGGTAGGTGTTCGAGCGGTCTCGTACGGTGGGGAGGTGCTGTGTGTGTTGGATGTGAATGAGACGTTGCTCGACGTGGGCGCGCTGGACGACTTCTTCGTCGACCTGGCCGGCGCCATCGACGCCCGGCGGGAGTGGTTCGACCTGTTGATCCACCATGCGCTGGCGGTGACCGCGGCGGGCGGGTACCGGCCGTTCGGGGAGATCGCGGGGGCGTGCCTGGTTCCGGTGGTGGCCGCGCACGGGGGTAGGGCGACACCCGAGCACCAGCGCGAGCTGGGCGAGCGGTTGCGGCGGCTGCCGGCGCATCCGGAGGTCGCCGGGGCGATCGGCCGGCTGCGGGAGGCGGGTTTCGACGTGGTGACGCTGACCAACTCCGTCGCCGCCGTCGCCGAGGACCAGCTGGCCAACTCGGGCCTGCGGCCGCTGGTCGACGCCGTCTACTCGGCCGACCAGGTACGGCGGCTGAAGCCGGCGCCCGAGCCGTACCGGCTCGTCCTGGCGGACCGGGGCGTCGCGCCGGAGCAGGCGGTGCTGGTCGCCGCGCACGGGTGGGACATCGTCGGCGCGTCGGCGGTCGGCATGGCCACCGCGTTCATCTCCCGGGACGGGCGCGTCCCGCTGCCCGCGGCCGAGGCGCTGACGCTGGTGGCCGGCGATCTGGAGGACGCCGCCGGCCAGCTCATCGCGCGGTACTCCTGAGCCGGCCAGAGCTCGAGGTGAGGGAAACCATGGGTGCGCGGCGATACGCGATCGTGGGGACGGGCGCGCGGGCGGAGATGTTCGTGCGGGCGATGGTGGGCGAGCACGCCGACCGGTGCGCGGTGGTCGCGCTCGCCGACACCAACCCGGTGCGGGCGACCGTGCACCGGGACCTGGTCACCAGCCTCGGCGCGCCGCCGCCGGCGGTGTACGACGCCGCCGACTTCGCCCGGATGCTGCACGAGGAGCGGGTGGACGCGGTGCTGGTGTCCACGGTGGACCGGTACCACGACCGGTACATCGTCGCCGCCCTCGACGCGGGCCGGGACGTGCTCACCGAGAAGCCGATGACGATCGACGCGCCGCGCTGCCGGTCCATTCTGGACGCCGCCGCCCGCACCGGCCGCCGGGTCACGGTTACCTTCAACTACCGGTACAACCCGCTGCACGAGGCGGTGCGGCGGGTGCTGGCCGGCGGCGAGATCGGCGAGGTCGGCTCCGTCCACTTCGAGTGGCTGCTCGACCTGCGGCACGGCGCCGACTACTTCCGCCGCTGGCACCGGGACAAGGCCAACTCCGGCGGGCTGCTCGTGCACAAGGCCACCCACCACTTCGACCTGGTGAACTGGTGGCTGGGCGCGGTGCCGCGGCGGGTGCACGCGGAGGGCCGGCTGTTCTTCTACGGCGCCGAGGCCGGCGCGCGGCACGGGTACGCCCGCGACTACGAGCGGGCACACGGCGCGCCGGCAGCCGCCGGCGACCCGTTCGCGCTGCGGATGGCCGGCAGCGAGGGGCTGCGCCGGCTGTACCTGGAGGCCGAGGAGCACGACGGGTACCACCGCGACCGGAACGTGTTCGCGCCCGGCGTCACGATCGAGGACGACATGGCCGTGCTGGTGCGGTACTCGACCGGCGCGACGATGAGCTACCACCTGACCGCGTACTCGCCGTGGGAGGGCTACCGGGTGATGGTCAACGGCAGCCGCGGCCGGCTGGAGCTGGAGGTGGTGGAGAACGACCACGTCGCCCCGGCCGCCACCGGCGGCCTGAAGGGCGCGGTCCAGCACGGCGCGGAGGCGGCCGCCGAGGACGGCTGGGCGCGGCTCCGGGTCTGCCCGTTCTGGCGGCCGCCGTACGACGTCGAGGTGCCCGGCTACGCGCGCGAGGGCCACGGCGGCGCCGACGCGAGGATGACCGCCGCCCTGTTCGGCCCCGACGCCGGCCGGCCCGACCCGCTCGGCCGCGGCGCCACCGAACTCGACGGCGCCCGCTCCCTCCTCACCGGCCTGGCCGCCAACGAATCCCTCGCCACCGGCCACCCCGTCGACATCCCCACCCTCCTCGACCTGGACAGGTACACCACCGGCCATCCCCTGGGCTGAGTCCTCGGGAGCGGGACGCCAACGGGCACTGCCCTGCCGTTGACAGGGTTATGCCCGAATTGGGATGATTATATGTTTCGAGCTTTTGTTCGAAATTTCGAACGAAAGCGCTGCTCAGGCCTGCCAGTTCGCACCGACCGGTCGATGTGCCATGCCCCACGAACGGAAGGAACGACGATGGTGGTCCGGTCACGACCTCGGCGCGCCCGGCGGGCGCTGCTGCTCGGCGGTGTCGCCGTCGCGCTCGGCGCCGGCGTGCCGGTGGGCCTTCCCGGTGTCGCGCGGGCCGCGGGCCCGCTTCCCTGCGACCTCTACGCGTCCGGCGGGACGCCCTGCGTGGCCGCGCACAGCACCACGCGGGCGCTGTTCTCCAGCTACAACGGCAGCCTCTACCAGGTACGCCGGGCCTCGGACAGCGCCACGGCCAACATCGGCGTGCTGGCGGCGGGCGGGTACGCCAACGCCGCCGCGCAGGACTCGTTCTGCGCCAACACCTCTTGCGTCATGACGGTCATCTACGACCAGACCTCCCGGCACAACGACCTGCCCGTCGAGCCGGCCGGGACGGCGGGGCCGGCCAACGCGGGCGTGCCGGCCGACGCGCTGCCGGTGACCGCCGGCGGGCACACGGTGTACGGGGCGTCGTTCTCCGGCCGGATGGGCTACCGGCACGCCGCCGCCTCCGGCACCGCCCGCAACGGCCAGCCGGAGGGGATGTACATGGTCACCTCCGGTACCCACGTCAACGGCGCGTGCTGCTTCGACTACGGCAACGTCGAGGTGCCGATCGCCGACACCGGCAACGGGCACATGGACGCGATCAACTTCGGCACCGAGTGCTGGTTCTCGCCCTGTTCGGGCAGCGGCCCGTGGGTACAGGGCGACCTGGAGAACGGCCTGTTCCAGTCCGACGACGGCGTCAGCAAGAACCCGTCGAACACCGGCAACGCCGCGCCGTTCGTGACCGCGGTGCTGAAGAACAACGGCCAGAACTTCTTCGCGCTCAAGGACGGCAACGCCCAGTCCGGCGGCCTGAACACCCGGTACTCCGGCGCGCTGCCGACGTCCCGGCCCGGGTACGAGCCGATGCACCAGGAGGGCTCCATCGTCCTCGGCACCGGCGGCGACAACAGCAACGGCTCGCACGGCTCGTTCTTCGAGGGCGTGATGACGGCCGGCCTGCCCAGCGACGCGACCGAGAACGCCGTGCAGGCCAACATCGTGTCGGTCGGGTACGGCGCGCCGAGCCCGGTCGCCGGCGGCACCCTCAACCCGGGCTCGACGATCTCGCTGCGCGCGACCACCGCGTGCTGCACCACCCGGTACGTCCGGCACCAGAACGGCAACGCCGTTACCTCGGTGATCAGCTCAAGCAGCTCGGCGCTGGACAGGAACGACGGGTCCTGGATCGTGCGCCGCGGCCTCACGAACAGCGCTGCCGACAACTCGTGCGTGTCGTTCGAGTCGCGCAACTTCCCCGGCGACTTCCTGCGGCACTTCAACTTCCAGCTGTTCCGGCAGCCGGACGACGGCACCGCGATCTTCCGGTCCGATGCCACCTTCTGCCCGGAGCCCGGCAAGAACGGCCAGGGCACGTCGTTCCGGTCGGTCAACTTCCCGACCCGGTACCTCCGGCACTTCAACAACACCCTGTACATCGCCAGTGACGGCGGCTCGAACGCGTTCGACTCGGCCACATCCTGGGCCGACGACGTGAGCTGGGTCGTCAGCGCGCCCTGGGCGCCGTAGGAGGAGATGCACGATGCGACCGGTCCGATCCCTGGCCGTGGCCGCCGCCGCGATGGCGGCGCTCGCCACCACGGCCGCCACCCCCGATCACGCCCGCGGGTTGCCGTCGACGTTCCACTGGTCCTCCAGCGGTCCGCTGATCGGCCCGCAGTCCGACGCCACCCACGACATCGTGGCGATCAAGGACCCGTCGGTGGTCTATTACCACCACCGGTGGCACGTCTTCGCCAGCACCGCCAACAACGCCGGCAACTACAGCATGGTGTACCTGAACTTCCGCGACTGGTCGCACGCCGGCTCGGCCACCCAGCACTACCTGGGCGACACGGCGATCGGCAACGGCTACCGGGCCGCGCCGGAGGTGTTCTGGTTCGCCCCGCAGCACCGGTGGTACCTGGTCTACCAGACCGGCAACGCCTCGTACTCCACCAACACCGACATCTCGAACCCGGCCGGCTGGACCGCGCCGAAGAACTTCTACGACGGCGTGCCACCGATCATCCAGCAGAACATCGGCAATGGTTTCTGGGTCGACATGTGGGTGATCTGCGACCGGGTGAACTGCTACCTGTTCTCCTCCGACGACAACGGCCACCTGTACCGGTCGCAGACCACCGTCGCGGACTTCCCCAACGGCATGAGCCAGCCGGTCATCGCGATGCAGGACCCGAACCGGTTCGCCCTGTTCGAGGCCAGCAACGTGTACCGCGTCGCCGGCACCCACCAGTACCTGCTGCTGGTCGAGGCGATCGGCTCGGACGGCCAGCGCTACTTCCGGTCCTGGACCGCCCCGGCGATCGACGGCAGCTGGACACCGCTGGCCGCCACCGAGGCCAACCCGTTCGCCAGGGCCAGCAACGTGGCGTTCGCCGGCACGCCGTGGACGGCCGACATCAGCCACGGCGAGATGATCCGGGCCGGGCACGACCAGACCCTCACCATCGATCCCCACCACCTGCATTACCTGTACCAGGGCAAGGACCCCAGCGCCGGCGGCGACTACAACCACCTGCCGTGGCGGCTGGGGCTGCTCACCCAGATTCGAGGTACCCCCTGAGTGTATTCATTGAGTGTATAGTAACCCAATGATCAAGCTGGCGGTGCGGTTGGCGGTCGGTGGCGGGCGCGAGCCGCTGGTCCGGCTGGCGGTGACGGCGGTCGGGGTGGGCATGGGCGCCGGGTTGCTGCTGCTCGCCGCGGTGGCATACCCGGCCCTGCACGCCCACGACAGGAGGGCCGCCTGGACCAGCACCGCCACCCGCAACGTGCAGCCGGCGCGGGCAGGCGACCCGGTGCTGTGGCGGATCCGGTACGACGCCTACGACGGCCGCGACATCACCTGGGTGGACGTGGCCGCGCTCGGCCCGCACCCGCCGGTGCCGCCCGGGCTGCGCCGGCTGCCCGGGCCCGGCGAGCTGGCCGCCTCCCCGGCGATGCGGCGGCTGCTCGGCGCCACCCCGGCCCGGCAGCTCGCCGCCCGGTACCCGGGCCGGCTGGTGGCCACCGTCGGCGACGACGCCCTGCTCGGGCCCGGCCAGCTCGTGCTGTACGCCGGCCACGACCCGGCCGAGCTGCGCGGCCAGCCCGGCGTGCAGGAGATCAGCAGCATCGAGAGCGCGCCGCGCACGGTGGCGCTGACCCGGTTCGGCCGGGTCGTGGTGGCCATCGCGGTCGTCGCGCTGCTGGTGCCGATCCTGGTGCTGGTCGCGACCGCCGCCCGGCTGGCGGCGGCCCGGCGCGAGCAGCGGCTGGCCGCGCTGCGGCTGGCCGGCGCCACCCCGCGGCAGACCCGCACCCTGGCCACCGTCGAGGCGGTGCTGGCCGCCACCGCCGGCACCGTGCTGGGCTTCGGGTTCTTCGCCGCCGCCCGCCCGCACGCCGCCCGGATCGACCTGGACGGCTCCCCGTTCTTCCCGTCCGACCTGCGGTTGACCTGGCCGGCGGCGGTACTGGTGGCGCTCGGCGTGCCGGCGCTGGCGGTGGCCGCCGCGCTGGTCTCGCTGCGGCGGGTACAGGTCTCGCCGCTGGGGGTGAGCCGGCGGACCGTACGCGGCCTGCCGACCTGGCGGCGGCTGGTTCCGCTGGCGGTGGGGCTGGTGGCGTTCGCCGCCTCGCTGCCCGTGCTGTCCGCCACCGAGGGCGACGGCGCGGTCGCCGCGACCTTCGCCATCGTCGGCCTGATCATCGCGGGTATCGCGATCGCCGGGCCGTGGCTGACGCTGTCCGCCGGCCGGCTCGTCGGCGCGCTGGCCCGCCGCCCGCCGGCGCTGCTCGCCGGCCGCCGCCTCGCGGACAGCCCGGCCGCCGGATTCCGGGCGATCAGCGGGCTGGTCCTCGCGGTGTTCGTGACCACACTGGTCAGCGAGTTCGTCCCGGCGGCGACCGCGCCCTACGCGGACACCGGCAACACCGTGCTGCCGGCCGGGACCGTCGCCGCGCTCACCATGGACGACCACCAGCCCGCCGCGGCTCCGCCGCTGGCCGCGGGCCGGGCCGCGCCGCTGCTCGCCTCGCTCGCCCGGATCCGCGGCGTGCGCAGGGTGGTCGACCTGCGCCTGGCGGGTAGCCGGCCGCCGGTGCTGGTGGCCCGGTGCGCCGGCCTGCGCGCCGCGCACCTGTTCAGCTGCCCGGACCCGGCCGCGACGGTGGCCATCGACCCCCGGCTCGACACCAAGCTGCTCGAGGTCGGCCCGGCCGCGCCGCCGGCCACCCCGGTACCGGCGGCGGCGCTGGACACGCTGCCGGTCGCGGCGGTACTGGTCACCACTGACAACCGCCGGTCCACGGTGGAGGCGGTGCGTACCGCGCTCGACCCGGTCGCCGGCGCGACCAGCGGGACCACGCCGCTCACCGCCGCCGACGTGAGTGCCGACGCGCGCCGCCAGGCCACCGAGCTGACCCGGCTCGGCAACGCCGGCCTGCTGGTGACGCTGCTGATCGCCGGGCTCAGCCTGGCGGTCTCGGTGGCCGGCGGGCTGCTCGACCGCGGCCGCCCGTTCGCGCTGCTCCGGCTGACCGGGATGCACCGCCGCGACCTGCACCGGGTGCTGCTGATCGAGACGGCGGTCCCGCTGTTCACCGTCGCCCTGGCCAGCGTCGGCCTGGCCCTGGCAGTCTCCGGTTACGTGCTGTGGGTGCTGAACCAGGCCTGGCGGCTGCCGCAGCCGGCGTACTGGCCCACCCTCGCCGCCGGCCTGCTGCTCGCCCTCGGCGTCGCCACCTCGGCCACCATGCCGATGCTCAACCGGATCACCACCCGGGAGACGGTCCGCTTCGAGTGACCGGCAAGTGGCCCACTCCTCCGCGGGCCGATTGGAGCTGATGAGTAGCCCACTCGGCCCCTAGCGTCGTAGCCATGACCAGCGAACAGACTTCCGCCGCGCGGCCGAGGCTCGTCACCCGCGCGCTGCTGCTGCGCTTCGTGTCCATCGTCGGCTCGGCCACCAGCTTCTACCTGCTGCTGTCCGTCGTCCCGCTGTACGCGCAGTCCACCGGCGCCGGCGGCAGCGCGGCGGGCCTGGTCACCGGCGCGCTGATGCTCACCACCGTGGCCGGCGAGCTGGCCACCCCCCGGCTGCTGGCCCGGTTCGGGTACCGGTGGGTCGCCGGCGCCGGCCTGGTCCTGCTCGGCGCGCCCGCGCTGGCGCTGATCGGCTCGGCCAGCATGGCCATGATCACCGCCGTCTGCCTGGTCCGCGGGCTGGGCTTCGCGGTCATCACCGTGGCTGGCGGCGCGCTGACCGCCTCGCTCATCCCGTCCGAGCGGCGCGGCGAGGGCCTGGCGCTGGTCGGCGTGGTCGCCGGGGTGCCGGCGCTGGTCGCCCTGCCGCTCGGCGTGTGGCTGGCCGAGCACGTGGGCTTCACCTCGGTGTTCGTGGCCGCGGCGGTCGCGGCGCTGGTCGCGGTGGGTGTCGTGCCGTTCCTGCCGGACGTCGAGCGGCCGGCCGGCGGCGAGCGGCGCGAGGACGGCGTGGTGGCCGGCCTGCGTACCCCCGCGCTGGTCCGCCCGTCGCTGGTGTTCGCCACCACCGCGATGGCGGCCGGCATCGTCGTCACCTTCCTGCCGCTGGCCGGCGCCTCCGGCGGCGTGGTCGCGCTGGCGCTGTTCGTCCAGGCCACCGCCACCACCGCCGCCCGCTGGCTGGCCGGCCGGTACGGCGACCGGCACGGCTCGGCCGGCCTGCTCACCCCCGGCCTGGTCGCCTCCGCGGCCGGCATCCTGCTGCTGGCGCTGGGCGGGCTGGCCCCGCTCGCCGGCACCGTCGCCGTGCTCGCCGGGTCGGCGCTGTTCGGGGCCGGCTTCGGGATCAGCCAGAACGCCTCGCTCGCGGTGATGTACCAGCGGGTGCCCCGGTCCGGGTACGGCACCGTCAGCGCCCTGTGGAACACCGCCTACGACGCCGGCATGGGCGTGGGCGCGACCGGGTTCGGCGTGCTGGCCGCCGGTACCGGAAGCCCGGCGGCTTTCGGCCTGACCGCGGTGCTGATGCTGGCCGCGCTGGCGCCGGCCGCCCGCGACCGCGCCGTGCGCCGGTCGGCCACCCCGCTCGCCGCCACCAGCTGAACCCACGACGCACCCGCACCCGCCGGCCTGGGCACCAGGGAGCCGGCGGGTGCGAGCGGTCGGTGACCGGGTCAGTGGCCGCAGCGGGGCGGCGCCACCGGCAGGTCCACGGAGGCGTGCACGACCTCGCCGGTCACCTTGCTGACCGCGTGCGCGGCCAGGTGCGAGGGGCCGCCCTGGTACAGCACCATGTGGACCTCGCGGATCCCGGCCGCAGTCGCGGTCGAGTCGCCGTCGAAGAAGACGGTGGTGTTGTCGTAGGTGAACACCACCGTCCACACCTGGCCGGCGGGGACGTTGCTGATCTCGAACTCCTCGCCGACCACGACCTGGCCCGCGGTGTTGTCGTCGTACATGGACTTGAGCGTGAACGGGCTGCCCTGGCTACCGTGACCGCTGGTCATCACGGGATCGCCGCAGGGCCGCCTGCTGCCCTGGGCGGCCGCCGGCGAGGCGGAGGACAACACGCCGATGAGCGACACGGCCGCGGCGGCCACGACGAGGAGCATGAGGGGACGCTTGCGCATGGAGTTCCCTTTCCGGGAGACAACCTTCCGTCCATCGATACGAGCCCTGGTTACAAACCGGCGGCTATCGTGACCGGCGTGAGCAGGACCACCCGGCCACCCGGGTACGACGTGACCGCGCTGTTCCCCGGCATCGCGGCGCACGCGGCAACCGCCACCCGGCTGCACCCGCGCCCCGGCGCGCCGGACCCGTACCGGAGCCACGTCGGCGGCCCGCTGCGGTGGCCGGCCGGCGAGCCGTGGCCGGCCTGCGCGGCCGACCACCTGGTACCCGTGGAGATCCCGGTGCCGGCGGCGGTGCGGGACCGGCTGAAGGTCACCAACCTGACCAGGGACTGGCCCCGGTACCAGGCCGCGATCGCGGAGTTGGCCAGCGAGATCCCCGGCTTCGGCGGCGTGGACCGCCGCCGCGGAACGGCGCTGGGCCACGCCACGCTGCCGGCGCGCGAACCCAGCCCGCTGGTGCCGGTGGCGCAGCTGCACGCCGCCGACGTGCCCGACCTGGGCGCGCCGGCCGGGGCCGACCTGTTGCAGGTGCTGTGGTGTCCCAACGACCACGACACCGGCGCCGAGGCCTGGACGCCGGCCGTGACGCTGCGCTGGCGGCGCGCGGCGGACGTGCCCGAGGTGCTGGCCGAACCGCCCGCGCCGGTGGTCGCCAGCGAGGCGCGGTACCTGCCGCGGCCGTGCGTCCTGCACCCCGAGCGGGTGGTGGAGTACCCGTGGTGGCAGGACCTGCCGGCCGAACTGGGGCAGCGGGTCCGGACGTGGGACGGCCAGCACGACGGCCTGTACCACCGCCAGCTGGCCACCGCCCCGGGGTGGAAGGTCGGTGGCTGGCCGCCGTGGCCCACCACCGACCCGATCCCCCGTTACTGCGTGCGCTGTGCCGCGCCCATGCGGCACCTGCTCCAGATCGACAGCGGCGAGTGGGGTGACGCGCGGCGCTGGCGGCCGGCCGGCGACGCCGGCGCGGTCGCCGAGCCGACCGGCGTCATCGCCGGGCGGACCGGGCTGTACCGGATCTTCCACTGCCCGGCCTGCCCGGACGCGCCGGTGCTCACCGACCCGCAGTGAGCAGTGCGCGGGCCGCGTCGATCGCCGAGTCCTGGTTGGCGGCCAGCTCCGCATCGGTGAAGACCGGCGTCAGGACGTCCGGCGGGATGCCAGGCCCGTCGAAGGTACGGCCGTCGCGGGTGAGGAACTCCTCGTTGGGCAGCTCGAAGCGGAAGCCGTCCGGCAGCAGCCGCTTGAGCACGTCGGAGAACACGCCCTGGGTGGGCAGCCCGATCCGGGTCGGCGCCGGCGTGCGGCCCATCAGCGCCTGGGTGAAGGTCTCCCCCGCGCTGGCCGTCAGGTCACTGGTCAGCAGCGCGACCGGACCGGTGTAGGCGGGCGCGTGCCGGTCCGGCCGGACCGCGATCCGCTGGAGCGCGGTGTGGCGGGTGGGGTCGGCGGGATCGTTGCGGGCCCGCTTGGCGTAGGCCAGGTACGGCCGGCCGGTCAGCCGGGCGGCGACCGCCAGCCCGAGCGCGTCGTCCCCGCCCGGGTTGTACCGCACGTCGACGATGAGCCCGCGCAGGTCGCCGGCGCGCTGCGCGGTGAACACCGCGTCCAGCGCGCGGTCCAGCTCGGCCCGGTCCTCGGCGTAGGAGCCGTCGCCGCCCGGCACGTAGTCGCCGAACGAGCCGATCCGCAGGTACCCGAGCTGGCCGGGCAGGTCAGCGTACGCGATCTCGCCGCCGCCCCAGGTCTGCGGCGTCACCCCGAGATGCGCCACGATCGCCGCCTCGGTCCTGGCCTCGAACTCCGGCGAGCCGGCCCGGGTGCCCGGACGCTGGCCCCCGAACTGGTGCGCCCGGTCGGTGCCGACGCTGGTGTGCGCGTCCCCGAGCGGGGCGATCATGTCCACGAAGATCTGGAACAGCTGCTGCTGGGTGGTGTCGGCGGTGACCAGCGGCCGGTACCGGTCGCGGACCGCCTGCCAGTCGACGTGCTTGGCGGCGAAGAACGGGTAGTTCTCGGCGTACGTGGTCCAGAAGATGTCGAAGGAGGTGAGCGGGTCGGTCGGGGTGGGCCGCGCGCAGCGGGCGGGCAGCGCGGGCAGGCGTACCAGGCCGATGTCGCCGGCGGCGCCCCAGGAGTGCAGCCGGGCACGGTCGCGGCCGGTCCGCCACGCGGACGCGCCGACCACGCCGTCCGCGCCGAAGTCGACCACGCCGCCGCGGCGCACCGGGCCGATCTGGTCGGCGGTCTGCGCGAGCAGGCAGCTGATCCCGGTGGTCTGGTACACCTCGCCGCGGCCGCCCGAGATGGCGATGATCATGCCGTAGCCGTCGGTGCGCCAGACGCCGTCCACCGGTCCGCCGGCCGGGTCCGCGCCGGCCGGAGCGGCCGGAGCGGCCGCCAGCAGTACCGTCGCGGCCGCGACGAGTGTCGCGGCCGTAGGGAGAAGTCTCATGATCCGACGCTAGGAATCCCCGCCCGCGGGGGCATCGGTCCCCGGGCCGACCTCGCGTCGTCGATTCGACGACCTCATGCCGGGGATCATCAAGGACAGCCTCGTGCCCGATCCGTGTGGGAAACGTGTGGATTGCGAGGATAGTCTCCGGCCATGCGGAGACTGATCGTGTTGAGTGTGGCCTGTGTGGCGCTCGTCATGGGTTTCGGGGCGGTGCGGTCCGACGCCGTCGTCGGCGGGAGCACGGTGGCGGCCAGTGCCTACCCGTGGCTGGCCGCCGTCGGCTCGCCGGGGTACGTGACCAGGGACTCCGGCCAGTTCTGCGGCGGTGCGCTGGTCGCGCCGGACAAGGTGCTGACCGCCGCGCACTGCGTCACCGACTTCGAGTACTTCCCGTGGGCCCTGCGGGTCGAGTTCGGCGCCTCGGACCTGGCCAAGGACAAGGGGCAGACGGTGTGGGCCGACGACATCTGGATCGACCCGCACTTCGGCACCTCGAAGTTCCAGGGCACCGAGGTGGACCACAACGACGTCGCGGTGATCACCCTGGACAGCAAGGTGAACCGCCCGCTGGTGCCGCTGGTGACCGCCGACCAGACCGGGCTGTACCAGGCCGGCGCACCCGCCACGATCCTCGGCTGGGGCACCACCTCGGAGTCCGACGACGCCAACACGGTGCTGCACCAGGCGCAGCTGCCGCTGGTCGCCGACAGCGGGTGCCAGGCCAGCTACGGGTCCAGCTTCGTGGCCAGCCAGATGGTGTGCGCGGGGCTGCCGCAGGGCGGGGTGGACACCTGTGAGTACGACAGCGGCGGGCCGCTGCTGGTCGGCGGCGTGGTGGCCGGGATCACGTCGTGGGGCAAGGGCTGCGCCGAGGCCGGATACCCCGGCACGTACGCGCGGCTGACCAGCTACATCACGGAGATCCGCGCCCACCTGTGAGCGCGGAGAAGTGGCGCTCGGTAGCCGCCCGCGCGACCGTGAGGGTGTCGAAGTTCTCCCGTGAGGAGGGAGCGGAGATGGCTCAGGCAAGTTTCATCGAGGTGCAGAAGTGCCTGTCCGGCGTGGACTACCCGGCGAGCAGGGACGACCTGGTGAAGCACGCGAAGGGGCAGGGAGCCGACGACAAGTTGCTCGACATCCTGCGCCGGATCCCCGATCGGCGTTACGACGGCCCGAACGCGGTGAGCAGCGAGGTCGCCGGCAACAGCTGACAGCCTGAATCCGAGACGCCGCGCGGCGGTCACCGCCGCGTGGCGTCGCTCATCTCCACGGCGGGCGCGGCGGCGAGGCGGCGTGCGTGCAGGCTGCCGGCCAGCGCGCCGGCAAACAGGCCGGCGGCGGAGTCGAGGACGAGCGACGTGATGAGGCCGTGCCTCGCGTACCAGAACATGCCGAACGCCGTGCCGGCCGTCCACAGCCCGAGAGTCCAGGCGCACAGCGCCGCGGTGGTACCGGCCGTCACCGGGAACCGCGGGGCCGCCGGGTCGTACAGCGCCCGTGTCCTGGCCAGCCGCACCAGCACCGCCACGCTCACGGCGGCGCCGGCCACGCTGCTGAGGACCTGCGGCGACAGGTACCCGCCGTGCTCGACCCAGGACCGCAGCCAACCCACCCTGGCCACGAACCAGCCCCACCGATGGGTGGCGTTGTCCCAGATCACGTGCGACCAGGTGCCGGCCAGCGCGCTGCACACCGACACCCACCAGGGGTGCCGGTGGACGGCGAGGGAAGCGTAGTCGCGCAGGCCGGCGCCGGGCAGGTGCGCGGCGACCGGCGCCGCGACGACCCGCCGGATCAGCCAGCCGAGCACCAGCGTCACCGGCAGGCACCACCAGAACTGCGCCAGCGGCTGGTGCGCGTGGATGTACCACGGTGTCCCGGCGAGCGGGAACGTCAGGTCCGGAGCGCTCGCCCCGACCGCGAGCGCCACCCCGTCCACCCGCAGCCGCCGCTGGAGGCGCAGCGGCAGCACCGCACCCTGATGCGACACGAACGTGAACGGCACGCCCTGCCACCTCCCCTTTCCGCACCACGTGACCTGTCAAACGCGGCCCGGTGCCGGCACGTTGCGTGACCGCCGAGGTGTCCGGTCGGTGACTGTTCGGCCCGTGATGGGGTGGGTTGGGGCTAGCCTGGTTGCTCCGGGGTGGTGGGGCGGTAGTGCGGCGATGCGGGTAAGGCTTCTCGGACCGGTGGACGTGGCGGTGGACGGCCAGTCACGACCGGTCAGTGGCCTGCGCCGGAAGGCGCTGCTCGCGGTGCTGGCACTGCACCACCGCGAGGTCGTCGGCATCGACCGCCTGATCGACGTCGTCTGGGCCGACGACGCGCCGTCGACCGTGCTGAACACCCTGCAGAGCCACGTGTCCCACCTCCGGACGGAGCTGGCGGACAAGGCCGCCATCCAGGCCCGCGCACCGGGTTACGTGCTGGACCTCGGCGAGGAGGCCATCGACGTCGAGGTCGCCGAGCGGCTGCTCCGGCAGGCCAGGGAGACCACCGACCGGACCCGGCAGGCCAGCCACCTGCGAGCGGCGCTGGCGCTGTGGCGTGGCCGGCCGCTGGCCGACATCACCGGCCTGCCGGCGCTGGAGGAACAGGCCGAGCGCCTGGACCGGATCCGCTGGCAGGCCCGGCAGGAGCTGGTCGAAGCGCGGCTGGCGCTGGGCGAGCACGTGGCTCTCGTCCAGGAACTGCGACGGCTGGTCGATGACCACCCGTTCGACGAGCAGCTGAACCGGCTGCTGATGCTCGCGCTGTACCGGGCCGGCCGGCAGACCGAGGCACTGGCGACCTACCACCGGCTGCGGCGGGCACTGGACGAGGACCTGGGCATCGACCCGGGGCCGGCGCTGCGCGAGCTGGAGGCGGCGATCCTGCGCCAGGACCCGGCGCTGGCGGTGCCGGACGCGCCGGCGCCGACCCGGGCGGCGGTCGCGGCACCCGCACCCGCGCCGGTCGCGCCGACCCGGGTGCCGGCCCAGCTGCCGCCCGCGACGCAGGGCTTCACCGGCCGCGACGACGCGCTCGCCGCCCTCGACGCGCTGCTGCCACCGGCCGGACCCGGCGGCGCGGTCGTCATCGCCGTGGTGTCCGGTACCGCCGGGGTCGGCAAGACCGCGCTGGCCGTGCAGTGGGCGCACCGGGTCGCCCACCACTACCCGGACGGCCAGCTGTACGTGAACCTGCGCGGCTTCGGCCCCGGACCGGCGCTGGACCCGGCCGTCGCGGTCAGGGGCTTCCTGGACGCGTTCGGCGTGGCCGTGGACGCGGTGGACAAGCTGCCAGCGGACCTGGCCGGGCAGACCGGGCTGTACCGCAGCCTGCTGGCCGGCAAGCGGGTACTGGTCGTGCTGGACAACGCCCGTGACGTGGCCCAGGTCCGCCCGCTGCTGCCCGGCGGCGCCACCAGCCTGGTCGTGGTGACCAGCCGCGACCAGCTCACTCCGCTGGTGGCGACCGAGGGCGCGTACCCGCTGCCGCTGGAGCTGCTGTCCACCGCCGAGGCGCGTGACCTGCTGGCCCGCCGGCTGGGCACCGCCCGCACCGCCGCCGAGCCGGACGCCGTCGAGGAGATCGTCACCCGCTGCGCGCGGCTGCCGCTGGCGTTGGCCATCGCCTCGGCCCGCGCCGCCACCCGCCCGCGGCTGCCGCTGGCCGCCCTGGCCACCGAGCT
Organism: Mycobacteriales bacterium; assembly: GCA_045806985.1. Taxonomy (GTDB): domain Bacteria; phylum Actinomycetota; class Actinomycetes; order Mycobacteriales; family JBJMIH01; genus JBJMIH01. The sequence continues at coordinate 44,921 of JBJMIH010000081.1, forward strand.
CAGCGAGGCGGCCGGCGGGCTGGACCCGTTCCACGCCGGCGACACCGCCACCGACGTGCGGGCCGTCTTCTCCTGGTCCTACCGCGCGCTGAACCCGGCGGCCGCGCGGCTGTTCCGGCTGCTGGGCCTGCATCCCGGCCCGGACGTCACCGCGCCGGCCGCGGCCAGCCTCGGCGGCCGCGGCGACCACGACACCAGGCTGCTGCTGGCCGACCTGACCAGCGCGCACCTGCTCACCGAGCACGTACCCGGCCGGTACACCTTCCACGACCTGCTCCGCGCGTACGCCGCCGAACTCGCCGCCGCCATCGACAGCGCCGACATCAGGGCCGCCGCCACGGACCGGATGCTTGACCACTACACGCGCACGGCCGCGGCCTGCGCCACCCTGCTCAGCCCGCACTGGGACCCGCTGCCGCTGACCGATCCGCCCCGGGGCGTTGTCCCCGAGCGGATCGCCGACGGCGACGCGGCGCTGGCCTGGCTGACGGCCGAGCATCCGGTCCTGGTCGCCGCCGTCGCGCAGGCCGCCGGCTCCGGGTACGACACGCACGCCTGGCAGCTGGCCAGGACGTTGGTGGACTACTTCGAGCGCCGCGGCCACTGGCACGACTGGACCAGCACGCACCGGGCCGGCCTGGACGCCGCCCGCCGGCTCGGCGACCCGCTCGCCGCGGCGCAGCTGCACCGCGGGCTGGGCCGCGCCTTCATGTGGCAGGGCCGCTACGACGACGCGTGGAACCACTTCCAGCAGGGGCTGGCGGAGTTCCAGCGGCTCGGCGACGGGTACGGCCAGGCCCGCACCCACCACAACCTCACCCAGCTGGCGGAGATGCAGGGCCAGCACCGGACCGCGCTCAGCCACGCCGGGCAGGCCATGGCGCTGTGCCGGGTGCTCGGCGACAAGGCGGGGCTCGCCAAGGAGCTCAACGCGATGGGCTGGTGCCTGGCCCTGCTCGGCGACCACCGCCAGGCCCTCGTGCACTGCGAGGAGGCGCTCGCCATCCAGCAGGAGCTCGGCGACCTGTCGCAGCAGCACGCGACGCTCGACAGCATCGGGTACGCCCACCACCACCTCGGCCACCACCGCGAGGCCGTCGAGCGCTACCGGCAGGCCCTGGCCATCAGCCGCGAGCTGGGCGACCGGTACACGCAGGCCAAGTCCCTGACCCACCTCGGCGACGCGCACCTCGCCGGCGGCGATCCCGGCGCGGCGCGCGAGGCGTGGCGGCAGGCGCTGGACATCTTCACCGAGATCGCGAACGTCGAGGCCGCGGACGTCCGCGCGAGGCTCCAGCAGACATCTGAAGTATGAGGGTGCTGCCGGTCAAGGCCGGCTGACTTTGTCCCGCTTTGGAGACCCATTGACACTCTGTACCTGGCGATCGTACGTTCCGCCAGGTCAAGACCTCTGATGAATCGGCCCCGAGAGGACAGTGTTGTGGGCAATTCGTTGAGTCGCCGTCGTGTCGTCACCCTGGGCGCGGGGGCGGCCGCCGCGCTGCCGCTGGCCGGCGCCGCCGTCACCACCACCGCGGGCCCGGCCGCCGCGGAGCCGTACGGCTTCGGGAACGCGCCCGGCCGCGTCTTCGATGTCAGGCAGTTCGGCGCCAAGGGTGACGGCGTCACCATCGACACCCGCGCCATCAACCGCGCGATCGACGCCGCCGCGGCGGCGGGCAAGGGGCACGGCGGCGGGCCTGGCGGCACCGTCTACTTCCCCGCCGGCACGTACGCCAGCTACTCCATCCATCTCAGGAGCAACGTCGCGCTGTACCTCGCGGCGAACGCCACCATCCTCGGCGCCACCCCCGCCAACGGCCAGGGCTACGACCCGGCCGAGCCCGGCGCCGGCAACAACTTCCAGGACTTCGGGCACAGCCACTGGCACAACAGCCTGATCTGGGGCGAGGGCCTGGAGAACATCTGGATCTACGGCCCCGGCAAGATCGACGGCAAGGGCCTGATCCGCAGCGGGAGCCAGGAATCCGCGCCGTTGCAGGGCAACAAGGCCATCGCGCTGAAGCTGTGCCGCAACGTCGCCATCCACGACATCACCATCGTCAACGGCGGCCACTTCGGCATCCTGCCCACCGGTGTCGACAACTTCCGGATCGACAGCGTGGTGATCGACACCAACCGGGACGGCATCAACGTCGACTGCTGCAAGAACGTCCGGATCTCCAACACGACCGTCAACTCCCCGAACGACGACGCCATCGTGCTGAAGTCGTCCTACGCGCTCAACGAGGCCAGGGCCACCGAGAACGTCACCATCGACAACTGCTTCGTCAGCGGGTACGACCTCGGCACGCTGGTCGACGGCACGTTCAAGACGTCCTCCACGTACGGGCGGACCGGCCGGGTCAAGTTCGGCACCGAATCCAACGGCGGGTTCCGCAACATCGCCATCTCCAACGTCATCTTCGAGTACTGCCGCGGGCTCGCCCTGGAGACCGTGGACGGCGGGCTGCTCGAGGACGTGACGATCAGCAACCTCACCATGCGCAACGTGCAGATGCCGATCTTCATGCGGCTCGGCGCCCGGATGCGCGGCCCGGCCGGGGTCCCGGTCGGCGCGCTCCGGCGGGTCAGCATCAGCAACGTCATCGCGCACAACTCCGACCCGCGGTACCCGTCCTGCATCGCCGGCATCCCCGGCCACGACATCGAGGACGTGCGGATCAGCGACGTGCGCCACCACCTGGTCGGCGGCCTGACGCCCGGCGACGCGGTGGCGGACCCGCCGGAGGCGATCGACGCCTACCCGGAGCCGACCATGTTCGGGACCCTGCCGGCGTACGGGTTCTTCATCCGGCACGCTCGCGGTGTCACGCTCGACAACGTCGAGGTCCGGTACGAACAGCAGGACACCAGGCCGGCGTTCACCGTACGGAACGCCACCGACACCGATTTCCACCACACCAGGGCGGACAAGGCGGCGGGCGCGCCGACGTTCGCGCTCGACAGCGTCGACGAGTTCCTGCTGACCGTCAGCCGGCCGGTCGCCGACGCGCACTTCGACCACGTCGACCACCAGGAACTGTAAACCTTTTCAGTGCGGGCGCGCCGCCGCCGGTCACTCGGCGGCGGACACCCACGGCGGCGGGCCCTCGGGGCGCAGGACGTGCGTGTCGAACAGGACGGCCGACTCGACCCCGAGGGCCTTCCCGCCCAGCCCCGCCATCCAGGTGAGGAACTGCTCGATCATCGCCTCCATCTGTACGCCCTTGTTGTACTCCGCGTGCGCCTGGAGCGAGGCGATGCAGCGGCGCAGCGGCTCGCCGGTGACGTCCACCCCGTGCGTCGGCGTGTCGCCGCCGGCGTAGCAGACGTACCGCACCCCGTCCCACGGCTCGAGGCCCTCGTCGAGCAGCTCGGGGAAGATCCACCGGTTGCCGGCGTCGCGGGCCGCGTCCAGCGTGGCCAGCCCGACGACCCGGTGGTCGGCCTGGTTGGCGAAGTTGCCCATGGACCTCATCCGGATCTCGTACGGGCCCGACACCACGATCTCGGGACGGTGCCGGCGGATCGCCCTGGCGATGTCGCGGCGCAGCGGCAACCCGCCCTCGACAACGCCGTCCCGGTGGTCGAGGAACTCCACCACGTCCACGCCGACCTCGCGGGCCCCGGCCCGCTCCTCGGCCTCGCGCAGCGGGCCGGCCTGGTCGGGGTGGATGCCGTCGATCCCGGCCTCGCCCCGGGTGGCCAGCAGGTACGTGACCCGCTTGCCCTGCGCGGTCCAGCGGGCGACCGCGCCCGCGGTCCCGTACTCGATGTCATCAGGGTGCGCGGCCACCACCAGGCAGCGCTCCCAGTTCTCCGGCAACTCCGGCAACAGCTCCGTCACGGCGCCGACCCTACCGGGTTGCCCCCGCCGCGAACCCCGCAATTGTCGCGACCAGCGCCGCCAGGTGCGGCGCGAAGCCCGGCACCGGCGGCTCCGGGCAACCGTTCAGCTCCACCGCGTCCGGCAGTACGCCGAGCAGCCGGTCGACGGTACGCCGCTGGTGGGAGGGGTTCTCCGGCACCGAAGGCAGCACCCCGACCGGCATCGGCAACCCGGCCAGCTCCGCGTCGGTCACCCCGCGCAACGTGTCACCGCCGAGCAACGCCTCGATCACCTCCGGCGGCGCGCCGAGCCCCGCCAGCCGCTCCCGGCTCCGCGCGTCCACCTCCGGGTCCCCCGCCGTACCCGGCCAGGCCAGCAACAACCGGCTCACCCGGTCCGGGTGCGCCAGCGTCACCCGCACCGCCGCCGAGCACCCGTACGACCCGCCCACCACCACCGCCGGCTCCGCCGGCAACGCCCGCGCCAACACGCCGACCTCGGCCCCCCAACCGGGCGGCCGGCGCACCCGATCCGGAGCCACCACGTCAACCCCCGCCTCGACCAACCCCGCCACCACCCCCGTACGCCCCCAGAAGAACTCCCCGTCCACGTCCTGCCAGAACCCCCCCTGCACCAGCACCACCGTCGCCATGTCCGCTTATCCCCCTCACAACAATCCGTGCTGCCGGACGTACGGCTCGAACTGGGTACCGGTACAAGGCAGGCGCAGTTCAGCCCGCCGAAGCTCATCGACGAGGCCGGCCGCCCCAGCGAGACTGAGCTTTCCCGAGCGACACGCACGGGCCATCAACCAGATGTTTCCATGCACGGAAGGCAGATATTTGCGAGCCGCCTTTACGGCCTTCTGGTCGTCGCAGATGGCCGTCGCCTTGAGACGTTCGGCAGTCGCGAAGACGCTCGCCTCGCCTCGATCGCGGCGACCGGAACCTACCCGTCGCACCCACTGCGCGAAACGCTCGATCTCGTCGTAGGTGGTTCCCTGCGCGACGCGCAACCAGTCCAGTTCAAGCGCGTTCTGTATGGCGGGATGCGCTTCCACCCCATCGAGCAGCTCATGCTGCACGACGACGGTTGTCCAGCACTCATCGGAGAGCAGGAGGTCATGCAGTACATCGAGCCTGTCAGCGCGGGCGAAGTGATTCAGAGACATCGCATCGAGCACGAATGTCCCAGGTGACGAGGGGCATTGAGAGGTCACGGTTCGATGTCTGTGTCGTCACCGGGAGGCAAGTCGTCCTGGCTGATCTGGCCGTGCATCAGCTCTACGGCGCGTGCGCTCGTAATGAAGTCCTGCTGCCAGGCCTGCATCACCGCGTGGGCGAAGAGGGGAGGTACCCGCACGGATTGCAGGTCCGGCTGAGGCGTCCATCCAACGGCTTCCATGAATTCCGCATAGGTTGGGTTGGACACAGCCCACCTGCGACGCATTCCTGCCTTCAGGACATTGGCCTCGTCCGCCTGGGCCAGCGTCAGTGACCATGATGTCCGGTACCGAGCGGCGAGACCGACGAGCGCGGTGCGAGAGATCGTGCCCTTGGTAGCCGCCGATCTCACGGCCTTCCTGGGCAGCAGCAGTTCGGCGGCGAAAGCGTCGATCATCATCTCCCGATCGGCGCGGGAGGCGTGTACCCCGATGTCGCTGGAGTACTCATCACCGAGAATGAGATGGCCCAGTTCGTGCGCGGCGGTCGCTCGCCGACGGCCCGGATCACGATGAAGGCTGACCACGGCGACGGCGAGGTCGCCGTCAATCAGTGATGCGCCTTCCCCGGGAAGCTCTGTGACGAGGATAAACTGGCCAGCCTTTTCGCAAACGTCGATGAGGCTCTCGATCGGCTCGTCTCCGAGTTCCAATTGAGCCCGCACCCACAGTGCGGCCTGGCGCGCCGCATCCCGAGACTCCGCCGTACCCGGATGCCTCAGGAATGCCCGCGGCCCCAGGAATCCCAAGTCAGCCATTTGCCGGACATCCTCCAGCCAGTCCACCAGCGCCAGCTCGAGAAGTTTGGACTCGCGGCCCGCCTCGCTGGTGGAATCCTCGGCGAGTGCGAGAACGTCGGCGCGGTGGGAGAGGACCTGCGGCTGGGGCCGTAGGAGCTGGCTCATGGACACCTGGAGGACGTCCGACAACCTTGCCAGCTCAAGGGCGTCGATACGACGGCTTCCGGCTTCGATCTTGGCGATCATGCTGCGGTCGAGACCAACCCGCTCACCCAGCTTGGTCTGCGACAGGCCATGGGCCAGCCGCGCCTGGCGAACCCGCTCGCCGACGTCTGCCCAACCCTGATCTTCCGTCACACGTGCGATTATCGCACATCGACGGGAGGATTCTCAGGTGGTGTCGAGGTTGAGGGGGTAGAAGAGTCTGGGTACCGAGTAGCGACGGAGGTGGGATGAGGGCGCCACCCGAGGTGCAGCGGCCGACCAGGGTGTTGGTGGTGGATGACGAGCCGAACATCCGGCGGTTGCTGTCGCAGACGTTCCGCATGATCGGGTTCGAGGTGCGTACCGCCGATGGCGGGGTGGACGCGCTGGTGGGGGCCGAGGAGTTCGACCCCGACCTGGTCGTGCTCGACGTGATGATGGCGGACCTGGACGGTTTCGAGGTGACCCGGCGGCTGCGGGCGTCCGGGCGCGAGGTGCCGGTGCTGTTCCTCACCGCCAGGGACACCGTGCAGGACCGGGTGTCCGGGCTGATCGCCGGGGCGGACGACTACGTGGCCAAGCCGTTCAGCCTGGAGGAGCTGGTACTGCGGGCGCGGGCGATCCTGCGCCGCAGCCGGGGCGAGCCGTCCGGGGCGGGCGACGCCGTGCTCCGGTACGCCGATCTGGAACTGGACGACGAGGCCCACGAGGTACGCCGGGCCGGCCGGCTGGTCGAGCTGTCGCCCACCGAGTTCAACCTGCTCCGGTACCTGCTCACCAACGCCGGCCGGGTGCTCAGCAAGACCCAGATTCTCGACCAGGTGTGGAAGTACGACTTCGGCGGCGACGGGCGCATCGTCGAGTGCTACATCTACTACCTGCGCCGCAAGATCGACACCGAGGGCCCGCCACTGATTCACACGGTCCGTGGTGTGGGGTACACGCTGCGCGTTCCCCGCGGGTCATGAGAGCGCCGCGCCGCTGGGGCCACTGGACCCTGCGCGCCCGGCTGGTGGTGGCGATCGCGGTGCTCACCGGTACCGCGCTGGTCGCGGCCGACGCGGCGGGCTGGCTCCTGCTGCGCGACCAGCTCACCAACCGGCTCGACCGCCAGCTCCGGCTCACCAGCCGGCTGGCGAACGTGGCGGTCACGCCGGGCACCGACCAGCAGATCGGGTCGAAACTCCGGTCGGCGGCCGGCAAGCTGGGACAGCGGCCCGCCGCCGACACCCGGGTCTACTTCTACGACGCCGACGGCAGGCTCGCCGCGTCCCTGCCGGCGCCCAGCGAGTCGCGCCCGCGGCTGGGCGCGTACCGGGACCTGGCGGCCCATGCCGGTGACGGCCCGTACACGGTCGCGGACGCGGGCGGAGGCGCGTCCTGGCGGGTCAAGGTCACCGCCCGCGAGCAGGGCGGCCTGGTGGTGGCCGCGCTGTCGCTGGACCAGGTGGAGGCCACCAGCGAGCGGCTGCTGGCGATCGACGCCGTCGTCACCGCGCTGGTGCTGCTGTTCCTCGGCGCCGCCGCGGCCTGGGTGGTACGCCTCGGTATGCGCCCGTTGACCCGGATGGAGCGCACCGCCACCCAGATCGCCGACGGCGACCTGTCGCTGCGGGTGCCGGACGCCGACCCCTACACCGAGGCCGGCCGCCTCGGCTCGGCCATGAACGTCATGCTCACCAGGGTCCAGTCCGAGATGGCCGCCCGGGTCGCCTCCGAGCAGCGGCTGCGCCAGTTCCTCGCCGACGCCTCGCACGAGCTGCGCACGCCGCTGACCTCGATCCGTGGCTTCGCCGAGCTGTCCAGGCGGAACGGCGCCGCCGTCGATCCCGCCGTGACCGAGGCCATCCGCCTCATCGAGGACGAGGCCGCGCGGATGGGCCTGCTGGTCGACGACCTGCTCCTGCTGGCCAGGCTGAACGAGGAGCGGCCGATCGCCCGCCACCCGGTGGACCTGCTGGCGGTGGCCGCCGACACGGTCCGCGACGCGCACGCCCGCAGCCCGGACCGGCGGGTACGGCTGGCCGCGCTGGACGACCGCCTTGTGTTCGAGCCGGTCACGGTCCTGGGGGACGAGCCCCGGCTCCGCCAGGTGGCGGCGAACCTGGTGGTCAACGCGCTGGTCCACACCCCGCCGGACGCCGAGGTGGTGGTACGCGTGGGCGCCGAGGGCGCCGAGGCGGTGCTGGAGGTGGCCGACACCGGCCCCGGCGTACCGCCGGAGCACGCCGAGCGGATCTTCGAGCGGTTCCACCGCGTCGGCCCGGAACACTCCCGCAAGGACGGCGGTACCGGCCTCGGCCTGCCCATCGTCGCCGCCATCACCGCCGCCCACGGCGGCAGGGTGGAACTGGTGAGCGCGCCGGGCCGCGGCGCCACCTTCCGCGTCGTGCTGCCGGTTCCCAGCTCGCTCTGAGGTGACCTCGGGCTCGCGTCGAGCCCGGCCGCCCACCATCGGCCCTGTCAGCAGGTGACAGGAACGAAGGAGTGTGGGATGCCACGACCCAGACTGGCATGGGCGGCAGTGGTCCCGGTGTTGATGCTGTGCCTCGCGGCCGGCTGCGGCGGGTCCTCGGGCGACAACGGCGTGCCGTCCGCGAACGGCGGCAAGGCCAAGCCGACCCCGTCGGCGAGTTACGACGGGCGCAAGTTCGCCCAGTGCATGCGCGACCACGGCATCCAGATGCAGGATCCGGACCCGAACGGCGGCGGCGGGCTGCGGAAGCTGGCCCGCAACCAGAACCCGGACACGCTGAGCAAGGCGCTGGACGCCTGCCGCAACCTGGCGCCGCAGGCGCTGCAGAACCCGGACGACCCGAAGATCCAGGAGGCGTTCCGGAAGTTCGCCCAGTGCATGCGGGCGCACGGCGTCAACGTGCCGGACCCGGATCCCGCGCTCGGCGGCCTCGGCTTCCCCAGCGGCACGTTCGACACCGCCGACCCGGCCTTCGGCAAGGCGTACAGCGCGTGCCGGAGCAACCTGGCGGGGGTGAGGGGCAAGTGAGGAGGTTCCGGTTCCGTACCGTCGCCGCGCTGGCCGGCACGGTCGTGGTCGTCGGGGTCGCCGCCACGGCCGCGGTCGGTTTCGGCGGCGGCGGCGGTACCTCGAAGGCCTCGAACCTGCCGCCGGCGACCGCGAAGGTGGTTCGCACCACCCTGACCGACACCGAGAAGGTGCAGGGCACGCTCGGGTACGGCGACCCGACCACGCTCACCGCCCGCGGCGGCGGGGGCGGCGGGGCCGGCACGGTCACCTGGCTGCCGTCGCCCGGCTCGGTGATCGGCCAGGGCAAGACCGTGTACAGCGTGGACGCGAGGCCGGTGGTGCTGATCCACGGCTCGCTGCCGCTGTACCGGCCGCTCGCGCCCGGCGTCAGCGGCCCGGACGTGCTGGAGTTCGAGACGGCGCTGGCCGCGCTCGGGTACGGCGGCTTCACCGCCGACGACGACTACACCAGCGGCACCGCCGACGCCGTCAGGTCGTGGCAGTCCGACCTGGGCCTGACCGCGACCGGGACGGTCGCCGTCGACCAGGTCGTGGTCGCGGCCGCCGACATCAGGGTGGAGGAGCTGAAGACCAGCATCGGCACCCCGGCCAACGGCCCGATCCTCACCTGGACCGGCACCACCCGTACCGTCTCGATCGACCTCGACGTGGCCAAGCAGCAGCTCGCCAAGGTGGGCGCGCCGGCCACCCTGACGCTGCCGGACGGCCGCTCCGTCGACGGCACGGTGAGCCAGGTCGGCACCGTCGCCACCGCCAAGTCGCAGGGCCCGAGCGGCGGGCAGACCCCGGACAGCACCGACAGCACCATCAAGGTCACCGTGGACGTCAAGGACCAGCAGGCGCTGGGCGCGTACGACGAGGCGCCGGTCGACATCACGCTGGTGTCTGACAAGCACGAGAACGTGCTGGCCGTACCGGTCGGGGCGCTGGTGGCGCTGACCGAGGGCGGGTACGGCGTGCAGGTCGTGGACGGCACCGCCACCCGCTACCTGCCGGTCAGGACCGGCCTGTTCGCCGACGGCAAGGTCGAGGTCTCCGGTGACGGCCTGCGCGAGGGCATGACGGTGGGAGTGCCGCGATGACGACCGTTCTCGAGTTGGCCGAGGTGAGCAAGGTGTACGCCGGCGGCGTGGCCGCGCTGCGCGGCGTGTCGCTCACCGTGCGGCAGGGCGAGCTGGTCGCCGTCGTCGGGCCGTCCGGGTCGGGCAAGTCCACGCTGCTCCAGGTGATGGGCACGCTGGACCGGCCGACGTCCGGGACGGTACGGGTGGGCGGGCACGACGTCGCCGCGCTGTCCGACCGGGCGCTGTCGGCGCTGCGGGCCAGCACGATCGGGTTCGTGTTCCAGCAGTTCCACCTGGCCAGGGGCGTACCGGCGGTGGACAACGTCGCCGACGGGCTGCTGTACGCGGGCGTGCCGCTGAGCGAGCGGCGCCGCCGGGCCAGGGCGGCGCTGGAACGGGTCGGGCTTGGGCACCGCCTCGACCACCGCTCCCACCAGCTGTCCGGTGGCGAGCGGCAGCGCGTCGCCATCGCCAGGGCCGTCGTCGGCAACCCGCCGCTGCTGCTGGCCGACGAGCCGACCGGCAACCTGGACTCGCGCTCCGGTACGGGCGTGATGGAGCTGCTGCGGGAGCTGCACGCCGCCGGTACCACCGTCATGGTGATCACCCACGACCGGGACATCGCGGAGTCGCTGGACCGGCGGGTGGAGATGCGCGACGGCGAAGTGATCCACGACTCCGCCCTGGCCATGGAGGCGAGCCCGCGATGACGACGACACTGCCCACTCCCGTACCGGCGCGGCTGCGGCCGCGGGACGTGATCCGGGTCGGCGGCAGCGGGTTGCGGGCGCGGCCGCTGCGGGTGTTCCTGTCCGCGCTCGGCATCGCGATCGGCATCGCCGCGATGCTGTCGGTGGTGGGGATCTCCACCTCCAGCCACGCCGACCTGGACCGCCAGCTCAGCGCCCTCGGCACCAACCTGCTTCGGGTCAGCCCCGGCAAGACGCTGTTCGGCGACAACTCCGAACTGCCGGACACGGCGATCCCGATGATCGACCGCATCCCGCCGGTGACGTCGGTGACCGCGACCGGGTCGACCAGCGCGAAGGTGTACCGCAACGACCACATCCCCAGCGCCGAGTCCGGCGGCATCGCGGTGCTGGCGGCGCGGACCGACCTGCTGCACACGGTGGGCGCGACCGTCGCCTCCGGCGCGTGGCTGAACGCCGCCACCGCCCAGTACCCGGCCGTCGTCCTCGGCCACGAGGCCGCGGCCCGGCTCGGCGTGAGCGACGCCGGGCCGGACTCGCGGGTGTACCTCGGCGACCAGTGGTTCTCGGTGGTGGGCATCCTCGCGCCGGCACCGCTCGCGCCGGAGCTCGACACGGCGGCGCTGGTGGGGTGGCCGGTGGCGCAGGCGCGGCTCGGCTTCGACGGGCACGCCACCACCGTGTACACCCGGGCCGAGGACAGCGCGGTCGACGACGTGCAGGCCGTGCTGGGCGCGACGGCGAACCCGGAGAACCCGAACGAGGTCAACGTGTCCCGGCCGTCCGACGCGCTCGCCGCCAAGCAGGCCACCGACGACACGCTGAACGCGCTGCTGCTCGGCCTGGGCGCGGTCGCGCTGCTGGTCGGCGGTGTCGGCGTTGCGAACACGATGGTGATCTCGGTGCTGGAACGGCGGGCCGAGATCGGCCTGCGCCGGGCGCTCGGCGCCACCCGCGGCCAGATCCGGGTGCAGTTCCTGGCCGAGTCGCTGCTGCTGTCGGCGCTGGGCGGCATCGGCGGGGTGCTGCTCGGCATCGGCGTGACGGTGGCGTACGCGGCCAGCCAGGGCTGGCCGTCGGTGGTACCGGCACTGGCCATGGCCGGCGGCGTCGCCGCGACCCTGGTCATCGGCGGTCTCGCCGGCTTCTACCCGGCCGTCCGCGCCGCCCGCCTCTCCCCCACCGAAGCCCTCGCGGCACCGTAAAACGGCTTGGGTGCGGTGTTACGGTGCCGGCATGAGTTGGCGACATTGATCCTCCCCTGAGTCTGAACCCGGGTCGGCGGTCGCGCGGCGGCTGTACGCGTACGCGTTCCTCTCCGACCTGGTGCTGCTGTACCCGGTGTATGCGGTGCTGTTCGCGCGGGCCGGGCTGTCGGCGGCGGCGATCTCGTCGCTGTTCGTCATCTGGTCGCTGACCGGGTTCGTGCTGGAGGTGCCGACCGGCGCGCTGGCGGACCGGTGCTCCCGCCGGCTGCTGCTGACCGCGGCGCCGGTGCTGGCCGGGGCCGGATTCGCGCTGTGGACGTTCCTGCCCGGGTACCCGTCGTTCGCGCTCGGCTTCGTGCTGTGGGGCGCGGGCGACGCGCTCCGGTCCGGGACGTTGCAGGCGGCGGTGTACACCGAGCTCGACCGGGCCGGCGCGGCGGGCGCGTACGAGCGCCTCACCGGCCGCGCGGGCGCGCTCAGCACGGTGGCGATCATGGTGGCGAGCGGGCTGGCCGTGCCGGTGCTGGCCGCCGGCGGCTTCCGGGCGGTGGGCGTGGCGAGCGTGGCCGCGACACTGCTCGCGGCGGTGGCCGGGGCCGCGTTCCCGGACCGGCGGGACGGCAAGCCGCCGCCGGCCGCCGGGTACCTGGGCACGCTCCGGGCCGGACTCGCCGAGGTGCGGGCCGCCGCCCCGGTACGCCGCTCGCTGGCGCTGGTCGCGCTGCTGCTCGGGCTGGGCGCGCTGGAGGAGTACCTGCCGCTGCTGGCCCGGTCGACGCGCGTCGGCACGGCCGCCGTACCGCTGCTGGTGCTGCTGGTCACGGCCGGCGAGGCCGTGGGCGGCTGGTGCGCGGGGCGGGGGCGCCGGTGGGCGGTGCCCGTGCTGGTGCTCGGCGCGGGCTGCCTGGCGGTGGGCGCGGGCAGCGGCCACCCGGCCGGGCTGGTGCTGGTCGCGGCGGCGGCGGGTGCCTTCCGGTGGGCGTCGGTGGGCGCGGAGGCGCGGCTCCAGGACCGGATCGGCGACGACGCCAGGGCGACCACCACCTCGATGGCCGCCCTGGCCGCCGAGGTGGTGGCGCTGCTGACGTTCGCCGGCTACGCGCTCGGCGCGACCTGGCTGGGTCCCGGCGCGCTGTTCGCCCTGGCCGCCCTCCCGTACCTGCTGGCGGCCCGGCTCTGGTGACCGCTACTTCGCCGGGCCGGGGAGGACGGCGATGGCCTGGACCAGCGCGGAGCGGCCTTCGGGGGCCAGGGTGACGGCCGGGCCGAACCAGACCTCCAGCCAGGAGCCGTCGCCGAGGTCGACGTCGGCGTAGTGGTCGCGCAGCACGGCCGGGTGACCGTGGTAGCTGAACGACCGGCCCGCCGACAGATCGCTGGACGGCACGCGCAGCAGCTCGGCAGAGATCTGAAGGGCGGGGTCGGTCCTGCCGCCCGGCGTGATGACGGTCTCGGGCCCGGCGCTGTGGACGTAGGCGTACCCGTCCGGGCCGAGCGTGAACAGCACCCGGTACTCGGTAGTCACCGGCTGGTCCACCAGGCCGCGGGCGACCTGAAGTGCCTCATCGCGGGCGGATGGGCGCGGCTTCTTCGACATGGCCCGGACCAGCACCCACTGGTCGGCCTCGCGCTGCCACCGGACGTCGGCGCCGTGGTCGGTCCGGTAGACGTCGGCGGTCCTGCCGTTCACGTCGGCCCGGGTGTGCCGGGCCCCGGGCTCCGGCTGGTACGTCGGGCTGTCGACGCTGATCGTCACCAGGATCTGGGTGCCGGCGACCTGGTGGTCGGCGGTGCCCACGGCGACCAGGCCCAGAGTGCCGCTGTCCGTGACCGACGGCGTGAACGGGGCGTAGCCGGTCGGGAGGCTGGTGGCCCGGAGCGGTAGGTGGATGTCGGCCGGCAGCTTGAGCGGCTGCAGTGGCGGACGCGTTGCCTCGGCGGTCCTGTCGGGTGGCGGCTGGTAGGCCGGTGGTGTGGCCGTCGACCCGGGCTTCGGCGTGCTTTCGCCGACCGACGCGCTGCCGCCGCCGCGCGGCCACAGTACGGGCAGGGCGGCGCCGGTCGCCGCCACCACGATGAATGCCCCGGCGGCCGCGATCCGGCGGCGGCGTGCCCGGCTGGCCCGCCGGGCCACGACGGCGAGGATCTCCCCGCCGCTGTCGGTCGACCCGGGATCGTGCGCCGCGAACGTGCGGCGCAGTTCTTCCTCCACGAAGTGGGTCACTTCTGCTCCCTCGACTGGATCGTCAGGCCCGGCGCCAGCCGCTCCCGCAGTGTGGCCAGGGCCCGTGAGGCGTACCCGCGTACGGTGCCGACCGCGCAGCCCAGCACCTCCGCGATGTCGTCGTCGGTGAGCCCCTCGTAGTAGCGGAGGACGAGTACGGCGCGTTGCTGGCGAGGGAGCCCGGCGAGCAGCAGCCACATCTCGTCCCGTTCGACGGTGCGCGCCGCCGGATCGGGTGTGGCCGGGCCGCCGCCGGCCGTGGCGGGATCGTCGGTCAGCACGTCGCGCTTCCACCGCGCGTGCCGCCGCCACCCCAGGTACACGTTGGTGAGCATGCGTCTCACGTACAGCTCGGGCCGGTCGGCACGGCGCACCCGCCACCACTTCAGCTGTACCCGCACCAGGGTGTCCTGGACGAGGTCCTGGGCCTCGTGCGGGTCGCCGGTGAGCATGTGCGCGTACCGCAACAGTGCCGGCAGCCGGACCGCCGCGAACTCCTCGAACGTCACCGCGTCCTCCGGGATCGGGTCTCACCTCTCAGATGCGCCCGACCCCCCGGAACATTGCGCGGACCGGCGGTCAGACGCGGCCCAGCTCGGCGCCGCGGGCGCCGGGGACGGTGCCGGCCTCGGCGAGGCCGAGCGCGGTGAACAGATCGCGGGCGGTGTCCCAGGCCTCGCGGGCGCGGGCGGAGTCGCCGGTGGCCGCGTAGACCTCGCCCAGCCCGCGCAGGGCGCGCGCCCGGTCCAGGTCGCAGCGCAGCTCGGCGAGCAGCCCGGCCGCCTCGGTGTACTGCCGGGCCGCCGCCGCCCACCGGCCCCTGCCCTGCTCCAGCGCGCCGAGCGCGCGCAGCGTCCTGGCCCTGATCAGCCGGGTGTGCCGGCACACCTCGAGGCCCTGCCGGAGCAGGTCCTCGGCCTCCCGGAACCGGCCCTGCGCGGTGCGGATCTCGCCCATCTCCAGCAGGCCGGTCGCCTCGGTGCGGTGGTCGCCGCGGGCCGCGCCGCGCTCCCGGAACCGGCTGATGTAGGACGTCGCGACGGCCAGCTCGCCGCGCAGCCGGTACGCGGCGGCCAGCCAGCGCAGGCAGGTCATCTCGCCGTAGTGGTTGCCGCGGGCGAGGTACACGCGCAGCGCGTCGGCGCACGCGGTCACCGCCTCGTCCAGGTGGCCCTGTTCCAGCCGCACGCTGCCGGCGCAGCAGCGCAGGTACGCGAGCACGTCCTCGTCGCCGTCGCAGACCGCCTCGGCCTCCCGGCAGCGGCGCAGCGCCACGTCCAGTTCGCCGGTGATGCGGTACATCATCGCCGCCACCCCGCGCGCCCGCGCCTCGCCGGACCGGTCACCGGCGGCGGCGAACGCGGCCGCGGCCTGCTGGGCACAATCCAGAGCGGACAGGAACTCGCCCAGGTCGGAGTGGCACTCGGCGAGGCCGAGCAGCACCGCGCCGACACCGCGCTGGTCGCCGGACGCCCGCGCCGCGACGATCGCCGTCTCGTGCCCGGACCGCCAGTCGTCCATGTACCCGCACGCGCTCAGCGGGTCGGCGAGCGCGCAGGCCAGCTCCCAGCACAGCTCGTTCAGCCCGGCGGCCGCGGCCTGCTCGACGCCGGCGACCAGCGCCGGCCGCTCCGCCACGAACCAGGCGAGCGGGTCGTCGACCAGCCGCTCCACGTCGGCGGCCGGCAGCGGCGCGGCCAGCGCGGCGCTCCCGGCCAGCGGCGGGTAGCTGAGGCTGAGCCGCTGGTTGGCGGCACGCACCACGGTGAGCACCGCGCCGAGCGCGCGGGAGAGCGCGGCCTGCCGCCCGGCCGCCGGTTCGGCCGCCTCGGCCCGCTCCCTGGCGTACACCCGGAGCAGGTCGTGGAACCGGTACCGGACGCCGCCCCTGCCATCCCGCACCGCGTCCATCACCTGGCGCTCCACCAGCCGGTCCAGCACCTCCTCCGCGGCCGGAATCGTCAGCTGGAGCATCGCGGCCGCCAGCCACGCCCCGAACGTCGGCGCGTCCAGCAGGCCGAGCAGCCGGAACGCGCGCCGCTCCGGCTCGTCCAGGCCCTGGTAGCTGAGCCCGGCCGAGGCGCGTACCTCCAGGTCGCCGACGCGCAGCTCGTCCAGCCGGCCACGCTCGTCGGACAGCCGCGCCACCAGGTGACCCAGTGTCCAGTGCGGACGGCTGGCCAGCCGGGCGCCGGCGATCCGCACCGCCAGCGGCAGCCCGCCGCACAGCCGGACCAGCTCCTCGGCGGCGGCCGGCTCGGCGGCGGCCCTGCCGTCGCCGACGGTACGGGCGAGCAGGCCGGTGGCGTCCCGGACCCCGAGCACGTCCAGGTGGATCCGGCGTACCCCCTCCAGCCCGGGCAGCATCGCCCGGCTGGTCACCACCACCGCGCAGGTGCGGCCGGGCAGCAGCGGCCGCACCTGGGCCTCGCCGGCGGCGTCGTCGAGCAGCACCAGCACCTTCCGGTCGGCGAGCCGGCTCCGGTACAGCGCGGCCCGCTCGTCCAGGCTGCCCGGCATCGCCCCGGCGGTGACGCCGAGCGCCCGCAGCAGTTGGGCGAGCACGTGCCGCGGGTCGGCGGGGCGCGCCTCCGCGCCGCGCAGGTTGACGTAGAGCTGGCCGTCCGGGAAGGCGTCCTGGACCTGGTGGGCGACGTGCACGGCGAGCGCGGTCTTGCCGACGCCGCCCTGGCCGACGACCAGCGCGACCGGCCGCGCCCCGCCGGCCGCGGTGTCGGCGAGCAGGCCGCGCAGGGTGGTGACCTCGGCCTCGCGGCTGACGAAGTCCGCGATCGCGGCCGGCAGCTGGTGTGGCGTCGGCATCCGCGTCGGCGCGGACGGGGCGGTGGCGGCCACCGGGACGGGTTCCACGGAGGTGTCGGCCTCCAGGATGCGGCGGTGCAGCTCGCGCAGCTCCGGGCCGGGCTCGACGGCCAGCTCGGTGACGAGCACCCGGCGGACCTCGGCGTACGCCTCCAGCGCGGCCGCCTGCCGGCCGGACCGGTACAGGGCGAGGATGAGCTGTGCCCACGGCCGCTCCCGCAGCGGGTCGGCGTCCACGGCGGCCCGCAGCTCGGTGATCAGCTGCCCGCTCTCGCCGGCCGCGAGCCGCATGTCGACCAGTTCCTCCGTCACCACCTGGCGGGACTCCAGCAGCCGCAGCACGTGCGCCTGGAGGCTCGGCCAGCAGTCGACGTCCTCGAACGGCCGGCCCCGCCAGCGGTTCAGCGCCGCACGGAACCGCTGCGCCGCCTCCTGGACCCGGTCGGCCTCCGCCGCCGCCCGGCCGGCGGCCACCAGGTCGGCGTACTCCAACGAGTCCAGCTCGCCGTCGGCCAGTTCGAGCAGGTATCCGCCGCGGCGGTGCAGCAGCCGGCTGGCGAACGGGGCGCCGTCCGGGAACGGGAGCTGGCGGATGGACGCCACGTGGTTGCGGAGGTTGGCCGCGGCCGAGCGCGGCGGATCGTCGCCCCAGACCGCCTGGACCAGGTGTTCGGTCGGGACGAACTCGTTGACCCGCTCGACCAGGGCGGCGACGAGCGCCCGCTGCCGCGCGGACGGGAAGGTCACCGCGCCGGCCGTGTCTCCCCGGCCGGCGAGGACGGCAACCGGGCCCAGTACCTGAAGCTGCCACCTACGCATCATGGGTTTCCGGCACACCCTGTCGGAGATGTCCGGAGGACGATACCACCGCCCGTAACCGGATTACGGACAGTAACACATTAGATACCTGCCCGTTGCGTTATGCAACGGATGTGCACGGACGTCCTAGCGTCCCCGTTCGTCCCGGATCGCCAGAGAAAGGGTCGTTCGTGTCCAGGTTCAGACTCAGCCGGCGCGCGCGCCGGATCACCGTCGTCGGCGTCATCGCCGCCTCCGTCACCGGCGGCGCCGTCGTCGCCACCCTCCACCAGGCGTCGGCCTCGACGGCCGGCGGCACGATCAGCCGGTCCGAGGTGATCTCGCGGGCGCACGACTGGTGGACCCGCTCGCCGCGGCTGAAGTACAACTCGTCGCGGGCCTCCGGCACCCTGGTCAAGGACGTGGACGGGCAGCACAGGTACGGGCCCGACTGCTCCGGCATGGTCTCGATGGCGTGGCACCTCAACCCGGGCAAGTACGGCGGGCTCAACACGTCCACACTGCCCAGCGCCGCGGTCGCGATCAACCGCAACGACCTCCAGGCGGGCGACATGCTCGACGACACCATCGACGGGCACGCGGTGCTGTTCGAGGGCTGGAAGTCCGACCACGTGCACTTCTCGTACTACAGCTTCGGCTCCACCCCGATGCGCCACTACGACGGCGGCGGCGGCTCCAACGAGGGCCCGCTCGGCACCTTCGCCTCCGGCGCGAAGATCGCCTCGCACCCCGCGTCGCACTACTCGGCGTACCGGTACAAGAACATCACCGGCGGCAGCACCCCACCGCCGCCGCCCTCGGCGAACTGGCCGACCGTGAAGCAGGGCGCCACCGGCGAGCGGGTCAGGAGCGTCCAGTACCTGCTCAACCGGACCGGCGCCGGCCTGTCGGTGGACGGCAACTTCGGCCCGGGCACCGCCACGGCGGTGCGGAACTTCCAGAAGTCGCACGGGCTGGGCGTGGACGGGATCGTCGGGTCGCAGACGTGGCCGGCCCTCGCCGTCACTGTCGCCCAGGGCGACACCGGTGACGCGGTCAGGGCGTTGCAGAGCGAGCTCACCGCGCACGGGTACGCGACCACGGTGGACGGCAACTTCGGCCCCGGCACCAGCTCCAGCGTGCGGGCCTTCCAGTCACACGCCGGCATCGGCGTCGACGGCGTCGTCGGCCCCATCACGTGGCGGTACCTCGTCTCCTGACGGACCGCGCAGAGCCACCCATCCCACAGAACCGCGTTCCCGCGCCGCAATCCCCCCGCGGCGCGGGAACGCGGCTTTCGGTCGTCGATGTGTACTCGCCTGCGAGTACTCGTCAACGAGTGAGAGGCGGAGCGTGGTGGCCGAGCGGCGGAAGGTGGGCAACCTGATGGCGCTGGCCGTCCTGTCCGCCGTGGCCACGCAGCCGATGCACCCGTACGAGATGGCCGCCGTGATCCGCGAGCGCGGCAAGGACCGCGACATGAACATCAAGTGGGGGTCGCTCTACACGGTGGTGCGGAACCTGGAGAAGCACGGGTTCCTGCGGGCCGTCCAGAGCGAGCGGCGGGGCGGACGTCCGGAGCGGACGGTGTACGCGATCACCGACGAGGGCCGGGCCGAGATGGTGGACTGGGTGCGCGAGCTGGTCGGCGTCGCGGAGCCGGACGCGCCGCGGTTCACCGCCGGGCTGTCGCTGCTGGTCGTGCTGCCCCCGGACGAGGCGGCCGAGCTGCTCAGGCGGCGGCTGCGCGCGCTGGACGAGCGGATCGCCCGGGCCCGGCGGGAGCTGGCGGACGTCGCCGCCGAGATCCCCCGGCTGTTCCTCGTCGAGGCCGAGTACAGCCTCGCCATACTGACCGCCGAGGCGGACTGGGTACGCGACCTGCTGCGCGAGATCACCGACGGCTCGCTGCCCGACCTGCGCTCGCCCGTGATCCGCACTGGGCCACGGTCGGCCGGCTCGGCGGCGGGCTGCTCGCGCTGGCCGCGCTGATGGTGTGGCTGTCCACCCGCAGTTTCCGGAGTTACCAGCGCTCGATCTAGAGTGCTGGTAGGGCGGCCGGGGGGAGGGCACGGGGATGGCGGTGCTGCGGGTACGGGGGTATGCCCTGCCGGACGGTGAGCCGGTCGATCTCTACGCGGAGGGCGACCGCTGGACCACCGATCCGGTGGCCGGCGCGGAACTGGCCGGCGAGGGCTGGCTGGTACCCGGCCTGGTCGACGCGCACACCCATCCCGGCGCCAAGGAACCGGGCGACCCGCTGGACGAGACCCTGCTGCGCGAGGACCTGCGCGAGCACGTCGCCACCGGCGTGACGCTGATCCGCTCCCCCGGCCTGGCCGGCGACCCGCCGGACTGGTTCGGCGAGGACGACGACGTGCCCAGGGCGGTCCACGCGGGGCTGTGGATCGCCCGGCACGGGCACTTCTTCGACGGCTGGGGCCGCCGCGCCGACCTCGCCGACCTGCCCGCGGTCGCCGCCGGCCAGGCCGCCAGGACCGGCTGGGCCAAGGTGTTCGCGGACTGGCAGCCCGGCGACGACCCGCTGCCGGCGGACGTGCTGCGCGCGGTGGTGGAGGCGGTGCACGGGGTCGGCGGCCGGGTCGCCGTGCACTCCCAGCACGCGGAGGGCGGCGCGGCGGCGGTGGCGGCCGGCGTCGACTCCCTCGAGCACGGGATGGGCCTCGACCCGGACCTGCTGCCCGAGATGGCCGCGCGGGGTACCGCGCTGACCCCGACGCTGACGGTGATCACCGAGGGCCTGGCGCGGTACCGGAAGCGACCGGACAGCCCGCGCAAGGACTGGTACGTCGGCGGCGCCTCCCGGCACGGCGCGCTGGTCGCGGCCGCCCGCGAGGCTGACGTGACCGTGCTGGCCGGCACCGATTCGCACCCGGTGGCGCGGATCGCCGACGAGGTGCGGGCGCTGGCCGCCGCCGGCCTGCCCGCGCACGACGCGCTCGCCGCCGCGTCCTGGACGGCGCGGTCGTACCTGGGCATGGCCGGACTGGTCGAGGGCGCGCCGGCCGACGCGGTGGTCTACGACGTGGACCCGCGTACCGACCTGCGCCAGCTCGACGCGCCGGCCGCGGTCGTCCTGCGCGGCCGCCTCGCGTACCACCGGTAGCCGCCGCGGCCGGCAACGCCGGCTTGCGGGCGCCGTACCTTGCCGGGGCAGGGTTTACTGGCAGTGACGGCCGTACTCGCCGCCAGCCTTACCAGCAACACCGCGATCTCCGCCGCGCTGGCCGATGCCGGCCGGTGAAACCACCCGAAAGGACCAGCATGCCCTCCTCGTCCGCCACCGTCACGACCGACCGCGCCGCGCGCTACATCAAGCAGCTCGTCTCCCATCTCGGCCACCGCGCCAGCACCGAACTCGCCGACGACGGCACCGGTACGGTCACTGTCGGTAACGGCCACTGCACGATGACCCCGACCGAGCACAGCCTCAACCTGGCGGCCACCGCCGACGACGAGGAGACCCTGGCGCGGATCCAGGACGTGGTCGGCCGGCACCTGATCCGCTTCGCCCCCCAGGAAGCGGTGGAAGTCACCTGGAAGCAGGACTGACGCAGCGACGGTGACGCCGTGACCGGCCTCCTAGCACGGCGTGTACCGACAAACTTTTTTGTCTTGACAACCCGAACCTTCGGGTGGAAGGGTCGTCGGTAGCTGAGAGCTGACATCGAAACCGAGGAGTCATCATGCGCAAGATCGTCGCCGGCGTCTTCCTGTCGCTGGACGGGGTCATGGAGTCGCCGGAGAAGTGGCACTTCCCGTACTTCAACGACGAGATGGGGGCCGTCGTCGGCGGCCAGATGGCGGAGTCCGACGCGATGCTGCTGGGCCGGGTGACCTGGCAGGAGTTCGCCGGCTTCTGGCCGCAGCAGCCGGCCGACGAGGAGCCGGCCCCGTTCATGAACGGCGTCCGGAAGTACGTCGTCTCCACCACTCTCGACTCGGTGGACGCGTGGCAGAACTCGACGCTGATCCGGGGCGACCTCGCCACCGAGATCCGCAAGCTGAAGGATCAGCCTGGCGGGACCATCGGGGTCACCGGCAGCGGCACGCTCATCCAGTCGCTGCTGCGGGAGAACCTGCTGGACGAGCTGAGCCTGCTGGTCCACCCGCTCACCGTGGGCGAGGGCAAGCGGCTGTTCACCGGCGCCACCGGGCAGCGCCCGCTCGAACTGGTCGACTCGACCACGTTCAGCACCGGCGTGCTGCACCTCGTGTACCGGCCGGCGGCGTCGGAATGAGCCGGCGCTTCCGCGCGTGCCGGTCCCCGGGCTAGTCTCGAGGCCGGCACGCAGGAAGCCTCCGGTCCGCGGGAAGGGCGCAGCCCACCTGCCGTCACCTCCAGGGATGGACCCGTCCTCCTTTCGGCCTGACACGCGGACATCAGGCGGACGAAAGGAGGCCGCCGTGCCGGCCCTGTCTCTTCCCGACCGCCCCGACCTCGACCACCTGCGCCAGCAGGCCCGCGCGTTGCAGCGCGCCGCCCGGAACGGCGACGCCGACGCGCTACGGCGGGTGGCCGCCGCCGGTTTCGCCGGACCGCCGGACCCCGCCTTCCCGCTGAGCCGGGCCCAGCTCGTGCTGGCCCGCGAGTACGGCTTCGCCAGCTGGCCGCGGCTGAAGCGGTACGTCGAGGTCGTCACCGAGTACCGCTGGGACGCCACCGATCCCGAGGACACCGGCGACGAGCCGGTCGCCGACCGGTTCTGCCGGCTGGCCTGCCTCACCTACGCCGAGGACGGCCCCGAGCGCTGGCAGCGGGCCCGCCGGCTGCTCGCCGACCACCCCGACCTGACGGCCGGCAGCGTCTGGGCCGCCGCGGCCGCCACCGACGTACCCGCGCTGCGCCGCCACCTGTCCGCCGACCCGCCGCTGGCGCGCCGCCGGGGCGGGCCGCACGGCTGGCAGCCGCTGTTCTACCTGGCCTACTCCCGGCTCGACCCGGCCGTGCCGCGGGACGCGGTGCTGGCGGCGGCGCGACTGCTGCTGGATGCCGGCGCCGACCCCGACGAGGGGTACCTGTGGCGGGGACTGCCCACTCCGTTCACGCTGCTGACCGGCTGTTTCGGCGAGGGCGAGCAGGGCAGGACCCGCCAGCCCCGGCACCCGCACTCGCTCGCGCTGGCCCGCCTGCTGCTGGTGGCCGGCGCCGACCCCAACGACGGGCAGGCCCTGTACAACCGCATGTTCGGCCGGGACGACGACCACCTCGAGCTGCTGTACGAGTTCGGCCTGGGGACCGGGGCCGGCGGGGTGTGGCGGTCGCGGCTCGGCGACGCGCTGGAGCCGCCGGGCGAGATGCTGCGCGGCCAGCTCGGCTGGGCGATCGACCACGGGTACCTGGACCGGGTGCGGCTGCTGGCCCGGCACGGTGTCGACGTCCGCGCGCCGTTCCCGGACGGCGCCACCCCGGCCGAGCGGGCGCAGCGCAACGGCCACCCGGACGTGGTCGACGCGCTGCTGGCGGCCGGTGCGGCACCGCCCGCGCCGACCCCGGTGGACGCGCTGGTCGGGGCCGCGCTGCGGGCCGACAGGGCGGCGGTCGACCGGTTGCGGGCCGCCGACCCGGCCGTGCTGGCGGAGGCGCGCCGGCAGCGGCCCGGCCTCATCGTGTGGGCGGCGGGGAACGGCCGCACCGACGCGGTGGCGCTGCTCGCCGAGCTCGGCTTCGACGTCAACGCGCGCGGGCGCGGCGACACCCCGGTCGAGCAGCCGTGGGAGACCGCCCTGCACCACGCCGCCGCCCACGGCCACCTCGAGCTGGCCAGGACCCTGCTGGACCTGGGCGCCGACCCGAACGCGACGGAGACCCGCTTCGGCGCCAACCCGATCGGCTGGGCCCGGTACTTCGGCCAGACCGCCATGGTCCGCCTGCTCACCGCCGCCGCCCGCACCCCCGACTGACCACTACGGGACACTGGGAGCGATGGAGACCGCCGCGCCGTACGACGATCCCGACTCGTATCCGGGGTCGCCGCCGGTCGGGTCGTTCACGCTGGGCAGCGGGGCGGCGCGGGGTGCGCGGTTCCCGGTGCTGGCGGTCGGCTCCAACGCCTCGCCGTCGCAGCTGATCGCGAAGTTCGGCCCGGACCCGAGGCCGGCGCTGCCGGTGCTCGCGGCCCGGGTGCGGGGGCTGGCTCGCGGGTTCTCGGCGCACGTGGCGCGGTACGGGTCCGTTCCGGCGACGGCGCGGGCCGCGCCCGACCCGGACGCGGTGCTGGACGTGCACGTCACGCTGCTCGATGCGGGGCAGCTCGCGGTGATGGGCCGGACCGAGCCGAACCACCGGCTCGCGCTGCTCCAGCATCCCGACGGCGACTGGCTGCTGGAGCTGGAGACCGGCGAGCGGTCGGCCCGCTGCCTGCTGTACCGCAGCCGGCACGGCGTGCTCGACCTGCCGCCCTACGCCGACCTGCCGCCGCAGCGCGAGGTGCGCCGCTGGCTCGCCACCCACCTCGGCATTGGGTCCGATGTGGACACCTTCCGGGCGCTGGGCCGGCGGCTCGGCCGCGACGGCGCGCCGTCGGTCGGCCTCACCTCGCTGGCGCCCGTCCCGGTGGTCCCGGACGGCCTCGAGCGGTACCTGCTCTGACACGCTCCGCAGCCAGCGCACAGATGTCTAGACCTTTTCTGTTCGTCCCTATTGACCGATTTCTGCCGTTACTGCTAGTTTTCCGATTCGTTAGTTGAGCTTCCTAACTTTCTCTGGAGGCACAGTGATCAGACGAATCGCCACGGTCTGTGCTGGCGGCGTCGCGGCCGTCGCCGTGGTCGCCGTCACCCAGTTCCACGCCCAGGCGGCCGCCCCGCACGCGGCGAAGACCTACAACATGTACGTGACGCTGTACGGCGCGCTCGACAACGACCCGCCCGGCAGCGCGGACATCGCCTACCCGACCCTCCACGACGAGGCGGGCGGCACCGGCACGTACAGCGACCCCATCACGTTCGCCACCGACAAGTCCGAGCTCAAGCCCGGCACCAAGGTCTATTACTCGTACCTGAAGAAGTACTTCATCATGGAGGACGACTGCGCCGAGTGCGACTCGGACTGGGGCCACAAGTACCGCCACATCGACCTGTGGGCCGGCAACAGCAACGACTCGCGCATCCTGGCGTGTGAGGACTCGCTCACCCAGGACGGCCAGGTGCCGGTCATCGTCAACCCGGCCTCCAACCTGACGGTGAGCAAAACACCGATTTTCGACCCCAAGACCAAGAAGTGCTACAAGCCCTGACGTACCCGGATAAATCATCAAGTGGTGAACCACCCGCGCCCGCCCAGCGTGTTTCTCCATCGTTGGGCGGGCGTGTCCACCGCAGGGCACCCTGACACGTGACGCGAGTTCTCGCGGCCACCCCGTCCTCGGGAGATGGTCGTGCCGGCTGCCTCGGCCGGCCATGGGGATCGGATCTGTTCCCTGAGTCGAGGAGGACTCTGTCGTGTCAAGCAAACTGGTGGCGGCCGCCTGCCTGGCCTTCGCCACCACCGCTGGTCTCGCGGTTGTGACCAGCGGCATCGCATCCGGCTCCACCTTCACCGACCGCGGCGACATCAAACACCTGCCGCAGCCGCTGAAGGACCGCCTGGCCGAGCTGAACGACCGGCCGCACACGTTCGAACCGATGACCGCGTTCTCGGAGGCGCCCACGCCGAGCCAGCTCGTCCAGTACTCGCTGCTCGACACCAAGCATTTCCAGCCGAACGTGTTCACCACCACGATTCCCGGCATCAACGACGGGGTGGCCCCGTCCGCGACCGGCCCGAACGGCGACAAGCCCACGATCGGCGCGCTCCGGGTCGTCCTGGAGCCCAAGCCCGGGCTGCCGATCGACCCGAACGACCCCGGCTCCTTCATCGACATGTTCACCGACATCTCCGGGCTGTTCGTCATCAACAACGAGTCCGGCTGGTACGAGAGCTGGATGATCCACGACGTCACCGTCCCGCAGGTGGCGGCGCCGCGTAAGGACGGGCACGCGACCTTCGGCACGCTCACCGCGGCCGACGCCAGGGAACTGGCCAAGGCGGGCGACCACCACAACAAGCCCGGCGAGATCTTCACCGTGGACGGCAAGGCCGTGAAGTTCCCGTCGGCGAACGACCACTTCCCGGACAAGGTGTCCAACACCGTCCCGCTCCAGCTCTCGCTGGGCGCGTACAACGCCACCCAGCAGAGCGACCTGCACTCGTACTGGGAGTTCAACGAGTACACCGACTGGGCCCCGCCCACCTACGAACTCCCGTTCACCGGGGGCTTCCCCGGTACCTTCGAGGCCGGCAAGGTCGGCGCCCGCTCCTCGGTCGTCCCCGGCTCCGGCCCGTCCGGCGTCACCAACGACCCGCGCGCCAAGGGTGACGACCCGAACAACCCCCGCGACCCCGACCGGCTGCAGAACACCAGCCCGGACGACCCCGACCGGGGCATGGTGAACAACGACGAGCACAAGGAGAAGCGGCTCCGCTTCGTCCCGACCGGCCTGGCCAACGAGGTGCTGCTGGACGCCTACCTGCGGGTGGCGTCGTTCGAGCCGAACGTGTACTCGCTCAACCAGCGCATCTTCGACGCCTACGCCGCCGAGGTGGCGCGGGTCGACACCAACCACGACGGCATCACCGACGTGACCGAGGTGGACCTCGAGGACGAGTCCGACGGCGGCCAGTCCAACGACCGGCTGTACCTGCCGGTGACCGCCTTCAACCGGATCGCCGTGTCCCGCGAGATCAACGACGGCCAGCTCTCACCGCGCTTCGCCCCGAGCCAGCGCGCCTGGGTGCTGAGCGGCAACATCGTGCGGGTGAACCCGTCCGTCGACGCCTCCGTCCCGCAGGACGCCGACAACCGCTGAGCAACCCCTGAACCGTGCCACTCCCCCCCACCCGGGGAGTGGCACCCCCACCTCAACCCCACCGGCC
>JBJMIH010000082.1:0-5451 GCA_045806985.1 Mycobacteriales bacterium
CCGGCTCTCGCTCGCCGCCGACCTGCGCAGGGCCATCGAGGACGGCCAGCTGGAGGTGTACTTCCAGCCCAAGGTCGCGCTCACCGACCAGCAGCTCATCGGCGTCGAGGCGCTGGTCCGCTGGGAGCACCCGGAGCACGGCACGGTCACCCCGGACGACTTCGTGCCGATCGCCGAGCACACCGGTCAGTACCTGCCGCTCACCCGGCTGGTCCTGAACCGCTCGCTCGCCCAGTGCCGCACCTGGCTGGACCAGAACCGCGAGCTCACCGTGGCCGTGAACGTCTCGGTGCGCTGCCTGAGCGACCCGCACTTCGCCGACGAGGTGTCGAACACGCTGCGGGCGCACCGGGTGCCGGCCAGCATGCTCACGCTGGAGATCACCGAGTCCGGCGTGATGAGCGAGATCGAGCGGGTGCTGCCCACGCTCACCAAGCTCCGCGAGCACGGCATCGGCCTGTCCGTCGACGACTTCGGCACCGGGTACTCCTCGCTGGCCTACCTGCGCCGGCTGCCGGTCACCGAGGTCAAGATCGACAAGTCGTTCGTCCTGGCCATGGGTACCGACCCCGCCGACCTGGCGATCGTCAAGGCGATCCTGGAGCTCGGCAGGCACCTCGACCTGACCGTGGTCGCGGAGGGCGTGGAGAGCGAGATCTCCATGTCGCTGCTGGCCGAGATGGCCTGCGACGTGGCGCAGGGCTTCCTGCTGGCCCGGCCGCTGCCGGTGGACCGGTTGGAGCGGTGGATCGAACGCCGTACGGTGATGGAGTCCGAGACGGCCGGAAAGGTCCGCAGGCTGCGGGTCGTCGGCGCCTGACACGGAGATCGTCGGGGGTGGCCCCGATTCGCATTACCGGGGCGGCGTTGTGTACTCTGCTCCAGGCACGGACAGCACCGACTGCCCCCTTAGCTCAGTCGGCAGAGCGTCTCCATGGTAAGGAGAAGGTCTACGGTTCGATTCCGTAAGGGGGCTCGACCGGCGTTCGCGCCGGTGACCCGGCGGAGTAGCTCAGTCAGGCAGAGCAAGCGGCTCATAATCGCTGTGTCGCCGGTTCAAGTCCGGCCTCCGCTACCGAGACGACGACGTGCGGAAACTGTGAGGAGAAGGGCACCCAGATCATGGCCAAGGCGACCGACGTACGACCCAAGATCACCCTGGCCTGTCAGGAGTGCAAGCACCGCAACTACATCACCAAGAAGAACCGGCGGAACGACCCGGACCGCATGGAGCTGCGCAAGTTCTGCCCGAACTGCGGCAAGCACCAGGCCCACCGCGAGACGCGTTAGGTACCCGGTACGTTCTGGCGGCGGCACCCGGCTACGGGGCCGCCGCTTTCGTATACGGTGATCGGCATGCCGCTGGACCCGTCGTTCGTCGGGCGGACGTACCCGCCCACCCAGCCGTACGAGGTCGGCCGGGAGAAGATCCGCGAGTTCGCCGACGCGATCGGCGACCCGAACCCCGCATACCGGGACCGGGAGGCCGCGCGCGAGCTGGGCCACCCGGACGTGATCGCCCCGCCGACGTTCGCGACCGTGATCACGATGCGGGCCGGCGCCGAGGTCACCTTCGACCCCGCGCTGGGCCTCGACTACTCCCGGGTGGTGCACGGCGAGCAGCGTTTCGTGCACACCCGCCCGATCCGGGCCGGTGACGTGCTGGTCACCACCGTGCACATCGACAACATCCGGCAGGCGGCCGGCAACGACATGCTCTACACCCGCGCCGAGGTGACGACCGAGGACGGCGAGCCGGTCTGCACGGCGTACTCCACCCTGGTGGCCCGCGGCACGGCCGAGGAGGGGTAGCGATGGTCAGCTACGACGAGGTCGAGGTCGGTACGGCCCTTCCCGAGGTGTCGTTCCCGGTCCGCCGGGGCGACCTGGTGCGGTACGCCGGCGCGTCCGGCGACTTCAACCCCATCCACTGGAACGAGCAGTTCGCCAGGAGCGTCGGCCTGCCGGACGTGATCGCGCACGGCATGTTCACGATGGCCGAGGCGGCCCGGCTGGTCACCGACTGGGTGGGTGATCCGGGGGCGGTGGTCGAGTACGGCGTCCGCTTCACCCGGCCCGTCGTGGTCCCGAACGACGACGAGGGCGCGGAGATCCAGGTGTCCGGCACGGTCGCGGAGAAGCTGGACGGCCGGCGGGTCCGCGTCGAGGTGGTCGCCACCGCCGCCGGGGTGAAGGTGCTGGGCAAGGCCGCCGCGGTCGTCCAGCTGGCGTGAGAGCGGCATGAGACTCCGCCCGCTCGGCGCCGGGGCCGTGCTGGCGCTCGCGGCCGCGTGCACCGGTTCGGGCAGCTTCGTGTCCGTACCGGGGCTGCCGTCGGCCAGCCCGAGCGCCGGTCCGTCCGGCGGGCCGGCGACCTGCCCGGCCAGCCAGGCCGCGCCGGACCCTAAGCGCCCGCAGATCCAGCTGCGCTTCGACGTGGCGGCCGACCTGCGCACCGTCACCGGCACCGAGCATGTGACGTTCACCCCGGACAGGCCCGTGACCAGCCTGGTCTTCCGGCTGTGGGCGAACGGGCGGGCCGCGCCGGCGGGCACCGCCCTCAGGATCACCTCGGCCACCTCCGGCACGGCCACCAGGTTCACGGTGTCCCACGTGGGCGGCAGCGACCGCAACGACGGCAGCCTGCTGGAGCTGCCGCTCGGCCGCACCTCGCCGGCCGGTGCCGCGGTCACCGCGGACGTGGCGTTCACGCTGACGCTGCCGGTCCCGCAGTTCGAGCGGTGGCGCTCCACCGGCGAGACCGCGTTCTGGGCCACCGGCCACCCGATCCTCGCCTGGGAGCGCGGGGTGGGCTGGCAGCGGGAGCCGGCCGTGCCGTTCGCGTCCGAGGCGACGATGAGCGAGGCGGCCCGGTACGACACCACCGTGGTCGCGCCGGCCGCCAGGACCGTGCTGCTCAACGGCACCCCGGCCGAGCCGAGGGACGCCGGCGGCGGCCGCAGGGAATGGTCGGCCAGCGCCCCCACCGCTCGTGACGTCTCCGTCGCGGTCGGTACCTTCACCACCGCGACCGGCAAGGTCGGCGACACCGACATCGTGGCCGCGCTGGCCAGCGACGCCCTCGAGGGCACCACGGCGGCCCGGCCCGACGTCCACCAGCTGCTGGACTTCGCCAGCCGGTCCGTCTCGTCCGAACAGAAGATGTACGGGACGTTCCCGTTCCCGCACTACGTGGTCGTCGACCTGCCCGGGCTGTCCTCCGGCGGCATCGAGTACCCCGGCATGATCATGGTCGGCCCGGACTACATGCGGGACGAGAACGACGTGCTGGTCGTCGCGCACGAGACCGGCCACCAGTACTTCTACGCGATGGTCGGCGACGACCAGGAGCGCGACCCGTGGCTGGACGAGGCCTTCGCCACCTACACGGAGTCGCTGGTCACCGGCAACGCGCCGGAGTACGAGCACGCGCTGGCGGGTAGCCGGCTGCCGGTCGGCGAGCCGATGAGCTACTGGTCACAGCACGGCGAGAACGCCTACTTCGACACCGTGTACATGAAGGGCGCCGCGGCCCTGCTCACCGCCCGCGACCGCGCCGGCCCGGCCAGGTTCGACCGGGCCCTGCGCTGCTACGTGAACGCCAACGCCTGGCGCGTCGCCACCCCGGCCGACCTCGAGAGGGCCCTCGCCGGCCTCCCCGAAGCCGTCAAGGTCCTCAAGGACGCCGGCGCGTTCTAACCCTCCGCGAGGAGGCGGTGGATCCGGCCGACGCCTTCGGCCAGGTCGTCGTCGCCCAGGGCGTAGGAGAGCCGCAGGTAGCCGGGGGTGCCGAAGGCCTCGCCCGGGACGACGGCGACCTCGGCCTCGTCCAGGATGATCTCGGCGAGCTCGACCGAGCTGGCCGGCTTCCGGCCGCGGATGTCGGTGCCCAGCACGTCCTTGACCGACGGGTACGCGTAGAACGCGCCCTCCGGCTCCGGACAGGTCACGCCGGGGATCGCCGAGAGCAGCCGCACGATCGCCTGCCGCCGCCGGTCGAACGCGGTCCGCATCTCCGCCACCGCGGCCAGGTCGCCGCTCACCGCGGCCAGGGCGGCCGCCTGGGCGATGTTGTTGACGTTGGAGGTGGCGTGCGACTGGAGGTTGGCAGCGGCCTTGACCACGTCGGTCGGGCCGATCAGCCAGCCGACCCGCCAGCCGGTCATCGCGTACGTCTTGGCGACGCCGTTGAGCACCACACAGGTGTCGGCCAGCTCGGGCACGGCGACCGGCATCGAGACGTGCCTGGCCCCGCCGTACACCAGGTGCTCGTAGATCTCGTCGGCCACCACCCAGATGCCGTGCCCGGCCGCCCACCGGCCGATGGCCTCGACCTGCTCGGGCGGGTACACCGCGCCGGTCGGGTTGGACGGCGAGCAGAACAGCAACACCTTGGTGCGCGGGGTGCGAGCCGCCTCCAGCTGCTCGACCGAGGCCAGGTAGCCGGTGGACTCGTCGGTGACGACCTCGACCGGCCGGCCACCGGCCAGCTTGATCGACTCGGGGTAGGTGGTCCAGTACGGCGTGGGCAGCAGCACCTCGTCGCCGGGATCGCAGAGCACCGCGAACGCCTCGTACACGGCCTGCTTGCCGCCGTTGGTGACCAGCACCTGACCGGCCTTGACCTGGTACCCGGAGTCGCGGGCGGTCTTCGCCGCGATCGCCTCGCGCAGCTCCGGTAGGCCGGCGGCGGGCGTGTACTTGTGGAAGCGCGGCACGCGGCAGGCGGCCACGGCCGCCTCGACGATGTGGTCCGGGGTCGGGAAGTCGGGCTCTCCGGCACCGAACCCGATCACCGGCCGGCCGGCCGCCTTCAGGGCCTTGGCCCTGGCGTCCACGGCGAGCGTGGCGGATTCGGTGATCGCGGCCACCCGGGCCGAGATCCGCTCGGTGGTGACGGTGGGTGCTGCGGTCATGGGACCATGCTCCCAGAGGGAACACCCGGCCCGTCGAGCGGGTTTATCTCCGTGTCACGGAACCTGGTTTGGGTGATCGGTGACGGACCCCGTACACTTTCGAGGCTGGGTGCACCCGTGTGTGCCCGCAGAGGGGCGTGGCTCAATTGGCAGAGCACCGGTCTCCAAAACCGGCGGTTGCAGGTTCGAGTCCTGTCGCCCCTGCGTAAGCAGCTGCTGTTCGGTGAGGATCTGATGGCCCAGACTCGTACGTCCTCGCTCGCGCCCGTGTCGCCACGGAGCGGTGGGCGGAGGAACCCGATCCGGTTCTACCGTGAGGTCGTCGCCGAGCTGCGGAAGGTCATCTGGCCGACCCGCAAGGAGCTGATCACTTACACCGCGGTCGTGATCGTCTTCGTGTCGATCATGGTGGCGATCGTGGCCGGGCTGGACTACGGCTTCGCCAAGGCCGTGCTGGCCATCTTCGGCTAGTCCGCTCACCGGCGGGCTGGCGGATCGGCCGGCCGGCCCCATCGTGTTCACGTAATCGAGCAGA
>JBJMIH010000083.1:0-29965 GCA_045806985.1 Mycobacteriales bacterium
ACTCGGCCAGCTTGTCGGCGGCGTTCGGGTGCTTGGCGCCGGTCATGAAGTACATGTTGGTGCCCTCGGCCAGCACGGCGTCGCTCTTCGGCCCCTTGGGCGGCGCGACCACCTGGTAGTGGCCCTTCACCGGGTAGGCGTCGAACGCGGCGAACGAGTACGGGCCGGTCAGGTAGGTGCCGGTCACGCCGGTGTAGAACGCCTTGTTGGCGTCGGTGGTGACCGCGTTGGCGACACCCGGCTGCGCGACCTTGTCGGTGCAGACCAGCGACTTCAGGAAGTCGGCGGCCTTGACCGCGGCCGGGCTGTTCACGGTGGGCTTGTACTTGCCCTTGCCCGCCGGCTTGACGAAGTCGCCGCCGGCCGCGAACAGGTAGTTCGACCAGTACCAGGCGGCGTACCCGCGCTGGGTGGAGCCGGGGATGCCGACGCCGTACTGGTTGCCCTTGGTGAACGCCTTGGCCACCTTCACGTAGTCGTCCCACGTCTTCGGCGCCTGCAACCCCGCCTGCTGCAGCCAGTCCGAGCGGACGTACAGGACGTTGGCCTGCACCGAGAACGGCACCGCGAAGTAGAGGCCGTTGAGGTCCTTGGCCTGGTTCCAGGTCTTGTCGCTGATCTGGTTCTGGCCCTTGATCGCGTTGCGGTCGACCTTGCGCAGCACGCCCTGGGTCTCCAGCGAGCCGAGCTGGGCGGCGTCGTTGATCACCAGGTCGGGAAGGTTCTTGGCGGCGGCGGCCGCGTTGAACTTCGTCTCGAAGTCGGTCAGCGTCATGAACATGTTGACCTTCACGCCGGTCTTCTTCGTGAAGGCGTCGAAGATGGCCTGGTAGGCCTTTTGCGAGTCGCCGGAGCCGCGCACCCAGACCTGGAGCGCTCCCGCGGCGTCCTTGGTGGGCTTGGCCTGCGGCTTGTCGCCGCCACCGCCGCTGGAGCACGCGCCGAGGGCGACGACCAGCGACGCGCAGGCGGCCGCGGCCTTGATTCTCCCCATACTTACCACCGGGCTTCCGAAGGTTTTCAAACACATGAATTGGGTCTAGAATCCTGAAAACCGTAGAGCTCTGACCTCTGTGCGTCAAGAGGAGCGAGCGCGTCAGGAGGGGTGAGCATGGCGCGACCGAGATCAGACGCCGGAGCGCCGCCGGTCAAGTCCGCGGCGCGCACGGTCGAGCTGCTCGAGTACCTGGCCCGGCAGCGCGGCCGGCGCAGCCTCGGGGACATCCAGTCCGACCTCGGCTACCCCAAGAGCAGCCTGTACGTGCTGCTCCAGACCCTGGTCGCGCACGGATGGTGCGAGACCGACCAGACCGGCTCGCTGTACGGGCTCGGCGTGCGGGCGCTGCTCGCGGGCACCTCGTACCTGGACGCCGACGAGGTCGTCGCGGCGGCCGGCGCGGTGCTGGACTGGCTGGTCCAGGCCACCAGCGAGACCGTCCACCTGGCCCGGCTCGACGGCCCCGACGTGGTGTACCTCGCCACCCGCGAGTCCCCGCACTACCTGCGGCCGTTCTCCCGGGTCGGCCGGCGGCTGCCCGCGCACGCGACCTCGCTGGGCAAGGCGCTGCTGGCCGAGCGCGGCGACGACGAGGTACGCCGGCTGCTCCCGCACCCGCTGCCCGCCCTCACCGACCGCACCCTCGTCACCCCCGAGGACCTCTTCCCCGAACTGGCCCGCACCCGCCGCCGCGGGTACGCGGTCGACCGCGAGGAGAACACCGTCGGCCTGCGCTGCTTCGGCGTCGCCCTGCGCCTGCGCGTCCCGGCCATCGACGCGATGAGCTGCTCGGTCCCGGTCGCCAGGATGACCGGCGGCCGCCCCAAGGAGATCGTCGCCGCCCTGCTCACCGCCCGCGAGAAGCTCGAAGCCACCCTGGGCCGCCGCCCCTGACCCGCTGAGTCCGCCATTCCGCGCCGGTCCGCTTTCCCGCGCCACTCCAGTGGCGCGGAAAAGCGGGTTACCGGGTGGGCACGGACGGTCAGGGGGTGGTGACGGGGATGTCGGCGAAGCCGGCGCCGGCGTTCTCGACAGTGTTGTCCGAGTGGACGACGTTCGGGTCGGCGGCGCAGTGGCCGTTGCTGCTAGAGACGCTGAAGCCGTACCCGCTGGCCTGCACGTTCGCGTCGTTGCCGTGGAAGCTGTTGCCGCAGCCCCAGCCGTCGACGACCACCCGCACCTTGAAGCCGTGCAGGAACGCGTGGGCGCCGTGGTTGCCGTCGATCCGGTAGTCGTTGCCCTTGGCGTTCACCCAGCTCTCGGCCGAGTTCGCGCCGGACATCCCGGTGCCGTCGAAGGTGTTGCCCTCGATGACGCCGCCGGTGGTGCCCTCCTTGACGTCGACCTCCTCGGCGGCGACGTTCGGGCCGAGCCGGTTGTCGAGCACCTGGTTGCGGTCGGAGGTGTCCGGGCCGCCGATGCCCGGGTCGCTCCAGTGGCTGTTGGCCGAGCCCAGGTACACCGCCTCGCCGAAGTCGGGCGAGCTGGTGCCGGTGTCGTGCACGTAGCTGTCGCGGATCGTGTTGTCCGAGCTGAACCGGCGGAAGTGCACGCCCTCCTGGCCGATCTGGCGCACCTCGACCCCGTCGATCACGTTGTGCGTCGAGTTGTCGAGCATGATGCCCTTGGCGGAGCTGGCGACCGTGAAGCCGGTCAGGTGCCAGTAGCTGACGTGGTTGAGGTGCAGGCCGTAGTTGCAGTAGCTCACCCCGCTCGGCGCGTTCGGGTCGCAGCCGCCGTCGCTGGTCAGCACGGCCGTGGCCGGGCCGGTGAGGGTGATCGGGCTGGAAGCGCTCCCGGACCGCTGGTAGGCGAAGAACGCGCCCTTGTACGTGCCGGGCGCCAGGTGGATGGTCTGGCCGGCGGTCGCGGCGGCGAGGGCCTGGGTGAGCTGGGCGGGCGTGGAGACGTTCACGTCCGTGCCGCCGCCGGGCGGCGGTGAGGTGGGCGGCGGCGAGGTGGGCGGCGGCGAGGTGGGCGGCGCCGTGGCGGTGGGGGTCGGCGAGCCGGTCGTGCCGCCACCGGCGCCGCACGGGTCGCCGTTCACCATGCAGCCGGTCGGGTCGGCGTACGCGCCGGTCACCGCGCCGTTGAAGCCGAAGTCCACCGCACCGCCGGCCGGCACCGTGGCGTCGTAGTCGACGTTCACGAACACCCAGTGGGTGCCGCTGTGGCTGACCGTGGCGCGCCACGCGCTGCTGACGGTCTCGCCGGCGGGCAGGTCGAACTCGACCCGCCAGCCGGTGACGGCCGCCGTGCCGCCGTTGGCGATCGTGACCGTGCCCTGGAAGCCGCCGGACCAGTCCTTGACCTTCTGGTACGAGGCGGTCAGGCCGGTGGCCGCGCCCGCGCCGTGCGCGAGCACCAGGCCGGCGGCGCCGAGTACCAGCCCGGCGGCCGGGAGTGCGGGGAGCCATCGTCGCAGAGTGCGCTTCATGTCGGGTCCCTTCTGATATCGCCATAAAGCGGACATCATGCTATCCCGGGTTTTTCAGGAATGTAATTAATGTCCACGTATGTGAACGGCCTACGCTGGTCCCCGTGCCACGACGCAGAATCGCCCTGCAGACGGCGGACGGCGCCGACCTGCGGGCCGGCTTCGCCACGATCCGCCGCGAACTCAAGGCCGACGCGGACTTCCCCGCCGAGGTGCTCGCCGAGGCCGAACAGGTCGCGCGCGACCCCCAACTGCCCGCGGCCGACCGCACCGACCTGGACTTCGTCACGCTCGACCCGCCCGGCTCCCGCGACCTCGACCAGGCCATGTGCCTGGAGCGCCGCAACGGCGGCTACCGGGTCTGGTACGCCATCGCCGACGTGGCCGCGTTCGTCGCCCCGGGCGGCGCGCTCGACCGGGAGGCTCACCAGCGCGGCACCACCGTGTACTTCCCCGACATCCGGGTGCCGCTGCACCCGCCGGTGCTGTCCGAGGGCGCGGCCAGCCTGCTGCCCGGCCAGGACCGCCCGGCCCTGGTGTGGGAGATCGACCTGGACGCGGACGGCGAGACGGTCGCGGCCCGGGTGCGGCGGGCGATGGTGCGCAGCCGCGCCCAGCTCGCCTACCCCGACGTCCAGGTCCGGCTCGACGCCGGGACGGCGGACGGCTCGATGGCCCTGCTCGCCGAGATCGGCCCGCTGCTGGAGCGGCAGGAGGCCAGCCGGGGTGGGGTCCACCTCATCACCCCCGAGCAGGAGGTGGTCGAGCACGGCGACGGGTACACGTTGCAGTACCGCGCCGCCCTCGCGGCCGAGGACTGGAACGCCCAGATCTCGCTGCTCGCCGGCCGCGCCGCCGCCGCGATGATGCTGGACGCCGGCATCGGTGTGCTGCGCACGATGCCGGCGGCCCCGCCCGAGGCGGTGGCGTGGCTGCGTCGGGTGGCGCTCGCGCTGGACGTGCCGTGGGCGGACGGCGAGAGCTACGGCGATGTCCTCCGCACGCTCGACCCGGAAGAACCCCGGCACGCGGCGTTCCTGCACTCGGCGGCCGGCCTGCTGCGCGGCGCCGGGTACACGGTGTTCGACGGCGCGCCGCCGGAGCAGCCGCTGCACTCGGCGGTGGCCGCGCCGTACGCGCACGTCACCGCCCCGCTGCGGCGGCTCGTCGACCGGTACGGCCAGGAGGTGTGCGTGGCCGCCACCGAGGGCGCCGAGGTACCGGAGTGGGTACGCGCCGCCCTTCCCTCGCTGCCGCCGGTGATGACCGGCGCCGACCGGCGCAATCACCAGGCGGACCGGTACTCCGTCGACCTGGTCGAGGCCACCCTGCTCCGGGACCGGGTCGGCGAGCGCTTCGACGCGGTGGTGCTCGACGTGGAGATCAAGAACGACCAGCCCACCGGCCGCGCCACCGTCCAGATCGCCGACCCCGCCGTCCGCGGCCGCTGCGACGGCCACGGCCTCCCTCTCGGCGGCCGCACGCTGGCCTCCCTGGTCACCGCCGACCCCGCCAAGCGCCAGGTCCGCTTCAGCGTCCCCTGACCTTGCGCCTTTCCGCACGGTCGTGCTTTATTGTTCGTGTGGCAGATAGTCGTACGAACGTTCGTGCGTCACGCCGGCTGGTTCCTCGCGGCGTCCGCACCGGGATGCGCATCACCGGGGTGGTCGCGCCCACGGTGGCGGCCCGGATGGCCGAGCGGATGTTCTTCACCCCGCCGCGGCCTCCGCTCCGGCCGGCCGAGCGGGCCGTGCTCGACACGGCGGAGCGGTTCGCGGTCGGCGTCGACACGGTGGCGTACGCCTGGGGTGGCGCGGCCGACCCGGTGGTCCTGCTGGTACACGGCTGGGGCGGGCACGCCGGCCACCTCGCCGGCTTCGTGGAGCCGCTCGTCGCGGCCGGGTACCGGCCGATCGCCCTGGACCTGCCAGGCCACGGCACCACCCCGCGCGGGCGTACCTCACTGGTCCACTTCGCCAGGGCGGTACGGGCGGCCGCCGACCGGACCGGGCCGGTCCACGGCGTCGTCGCGCACTCGTTCGGCGCGGCGGCGGTGACGTTCGCGCTGGCCCGCGGGCTGCCGGTGGAGCGGGCCGTGTTCGTGTCGCCGTCGGCGCGGTTCGAGGGCTACTGGGCGTGGTTCCGCGCGGCGGTCGGCGTCTCAGACCGGGTCTGGGTACGGCTGCGCCGG
Source organism: Mycobacteriales bacterium (assembly GCA_045806985.1). Classification (GTDB taxonomy): domain Bacteria; phylum Actinomycetota; class Actinomycetes; order Mycobacteriales; family JBJMIH01; genus JBJMIH01. The sequence goes on from JBJMIH010000083.1 coordinate 5,626, forward strand.
CACTCCGAGGGCTGGCTCGGCGTCAGCTACGACGACATCCACCCGGTCGGGTACCTGGCCGAGATGACGGTCCCGCTGCTGGTGGTGCACTCGGCCGACGACAGGGAGGTGCCGCTCGGCGAGGGCAAGGAGATCGTCGCCGGCTGGGCCGGGGCCACCCTCCGCGAGGTCGACGGCCTCGGCCACCTGCGCATCCTCCGCGACCAGAACACCCAGGCCGAGGCCGTCACCTTCCTCACCGGCTGAGCTGCCCCATCGGGCAGCCCACCGTGCCCGTTCGCCGCCGGACTTCAGCGGACCAGGGGACCCTCCATGACCGGAACGAACGGGACAGCGTGCCAGACGAGATGATCTCGTTCCGGCTGTGGCACCCCACCTGCACGCGCGAGAGCGGCACCTGCGCACGCTCTGGTCCGAGTAGCGCCTCAGAAGCGCAGGCCGAGGTCGCGGGCGATGACGAGGCGCTGGACCTCGTTGGTGCCCTCGCCGATCTCGAGGATCTTGGCGTCGCGCCAGTGCCGGGCGACCGGGAACTCGTTGATGAAGCCGTACCCGCCGAAGATCTGGGTGGCGTCCCGGGCGTTGTTGACGGCGACGTCGCTGGCGTGCAGCTTGGCGATGGCCGCCTGCCGGGTGAACGGCCTGCCGGCGAGCATCCGGGCGGCGGCGTCGTAGTACGCCAGCCGCGCCGTGTGCACGCGCGCGGCCATGTCGGCCAGCGTGAACTGGAGGGCCTGGAACCGCCCGATCGGGCCGCCGAACGCCTCCCGCTCGCGGACGTACCGCAGGCACTCGTCCAGGCAGCCCTGGGCCAGCCCGACGGCCAGCGCCGCGATGGCGACCCGCCCCTCGTCCAGGGTGGACATGAAGTTGGCGAAGCCGCGGCCGCGCTCGCCGAGCAGGTTGCCGGCGGGTACCCGGCAGTCGGTGAACGACAGCTCGCGGGTGTCCGAGGCCCGCCAGCCCACCTTGGAGTACTTCTTCGAGGCGGCGAAACCCTCGGTCGGCACCGGCACCAGGATGGTGGAGATCTCCTTGCGCCCCTCCCCGTCGGTGCCGGTGACCGCGCAGACCGTGACCAGCCGGGTCAGGTCGGTGCCGCTGTTGGTGATGAACGCCTTGGTGCCGTTGATCACCCACTCGTCGCCGTCCAGCCGCGCGGTGGTGCGCATGCCGCCGGCCGCGTCGGAGCCGCCGCCGGGCTCGGTCAGCCCGAACGCGGCCAGCGCCGAGCCGGCCGCCAGCGTCGGCAGCCACTCGCGCTTCTGCTCCTCGCTGCCGAACCGGTACACCGGCATCGCACCCAGCCCGACACCGGCCTCCAGGGTGATCGCGACCGAGGAGTCGGCCCTGGCCAGCTCCTCCAGGGCGAGGCAGAACGCGAAGTAGTCGCCGCCGCCCCCGCCGTACTCCTCGGGGAATGGCAGGCCGAACAGGCCGAGCGCGGCCATCTGGGCGACGATGTCGTAGGGGAACTCGCCGGCCTCGTCGTAGGCGGCGGCCTTCGGGGCGACGACGTCCCTGGCGAATTCCTCGACGGTACGCCGGAAGTCTTCCTGCTCAACGGTGAGGGCGGTGTCCACCCGCACAGACTACTTAACGATGGTTAAGTTCGACAAGTCGTCGGCGCCGATCAGTGCCCGCATCGCCGCCGCCCGCAGCACCCGGGCCTGCGCCGCCCGGTCCAGCTCCGGCGGCAGGTACGGCGTCGACTGGATGAGACCGAACGCCGCGTGCGCCCGCACCCGTGCCTCCGCCTCCGGCAGGTCGGAGCGGGCGGCGCGCAGCACCCGGACGAAGTCCTCCACGTACTCGCGCTGCAACCGGCGGATCTCCCGGCGCGCCTCGTCGGGCAGGTTGTCCAGTTCGTGCGACTGGACGACGATCATGGCCTGGTTGTCCAGGCAGTACCCGACGTGCCAGTCCACCATGCTGGCCAGGGTGTCCGCCGGCGGCTCACCGTCCGCGCCGCCGGCGAGCTGGTGCCCGGTGTCGCGGAGCAACATGCTGCACCCGAGCAGGGCGTCCACCAGCAGGGCGTCCTTGCTGGCGAAATGGTGGTAGACCGCGGGTCCGGAGATGCCGACCGCCGCGCCGATGTCGTCGATCCCGACGCCGTGGTAGCCGCGGACCGCGAACAACCGGACCGCCGCGTCGAGGATGTCGGCCTTCCGCGACTTGGGCCGCTTCGTGGACGTCACGCCGCCAGCCTACTTAGCCACCATGGCCGGCCCGCGATCAGTCCACGATCGCGCGCAGCCGGGCGACGGCGTCGTCCAGCACGCCGAGCACCTCGGCGGCCTGGTCGGGCCGTGCCTGCCGGGCCAGCGCGGTGAGCTCGTCGGTGTACACCCGGATCCGGCGGTTCAGCTCGCCGGCCGAGCGCGGGGGCCGGCCGCGGGCGGTCCACTGCTCGGACAGGCCCATGCTCTCGACCCACGACTGGTGCAGCCGGTCGCGCAGGCCGCGCCGGCGCACCTCCTTGGCCGCCTGCTTGAGCTCCTTGCGCAGGTCGCTGACGGTGTCACGGGCCTCGACGGCGATCTGATCGGCGAGCGCGTCCACCGAGTCGGTGATCTCGCGCTCCAGCTCGGCCAGCTCGCCGGCCCGGCGGCGCAGCTCGTCCCGGCCCGCGTCGGTGATCCGGTAGACCTTGCGGCCGCCCTCGTCGGAGTGCGCGACCAGGCCCTCGGTCTCCAGCCTGGCCAGCCGCGGGTAGATCGTGCCGGCCGACGGCGAGTACAGCCCGAGGAACCGCGACTCCAGCTCGCGGATGACGTCGTACCCGTGCCGCGGGCTCTCGTCCAGCAGCTTCAGCAGGTACAACCGCAGCCGGCCGTGGCTGAAGACCGGCGTCATGCGTCCTCCTTCACCGGTTGCTTGGCCAGCAGTGTGACCGAACCGGAGGTGGTGTGCGCCCACAGCGCGCCGGCGCCGGACCCGATCGTGCCGCGCATCCGGTTCATCGCCGGCAGGCCGTCGTCGTCCAGGTCGAACGCGCTGCGGATGTGGCCGGAAGTGGTGTGCAGCCAGACCCGCAGGTCGGAGTCGAGCGGGACCCGCGCGGTGATCGACCCGGACATGGTGTTGAGCTGGACGTTCCCGGCCCGGTCCAGGTCGGCGGTGACCGCGCCGGACATGGTCTGGATGACCACCCGGCCGCCGCCCAGGCCGCCCACGGTGATCGCCCCGGACATGGCGAGCGCGTTCAGGTCGCCGGCCACCCCGTGCGCCTCGATCGACCCCGACATCGTCTCGGCCTCCACGTCGCCGCCCAGGCCCGCGAGCGTGATCGGCCCGGACATCACCCGGACGCTGACCTCGTGGCGCAGTCCGGTCACGGTCACCTCGCCCTTGGCCACGCCGATGTCGGCCCGGCAGTCCCGGGGTACCGCGAGCGACACCTTGGCCCGGCGGTGCCAGTTCCTGGTGCCCCACCAGAAGGCCTTCCGCGGCGTCATGAAGTCCAGGTAGCCGATGTCGACGCCGCCGTTCTCGTGCCGGACCGTCAGCGGGTGCTTCCGGACCTCCCGCACCTCCAGCCGGGCCGGCCCGTCCGCCGCCACCACCTTCACCACGCCGGCGAGCAGCCGCACCCTGACCCGGTCCACGTCGCCGTCCAGGGTCAGCCGCGTCGGCTCCCCGACCTTCCACTCCGCCATCGCTACCTCCTGGGGTCATCCTGCCGAGATATATCGCGTACTCGCGACTCACGCTACATCGCGAGACGCATCGAGTAAGAGTGACCTACGCCACTTCAGGCCACGTCCATCCAGCTCAGAAGGCGGTACTGAGCCCCGAAGCCGAGTAACCAGGGCTTGACGCGTCAGTATCGCGATATACCGTCTCCGGCGACGCGATACATCGCGTCCTTGACCCCTGGAGCGTGAGGAGACTCCCGTGTCCGCATGGCAACGACTGGTCAGCTTCCCCGCTGGCCGCGTCGGGAAGTGGATCGTCCTCGCTGTCTGGCTGGTGATCGCCGCGGTGGTCTTCCCGCTCGCGGCCAAGTTGGGCAGCGCCGAGAACAACGACACCAAGGCGTGGCTGCCGCACAACGCCGAGTCCACCAGGGCCTACGACGTGGCCACCGGCCACTTCGCCGGCAGCGACACGCTCGCCGCCGTGGTCGTGTACCACCGGGCCGGCGGGCTCACCGCGGCCGACCGGGCCAAGATCGACGCGGACCGCGACGCGTACGGCCAGCACGCCGCCGGCCCGGTCGGCCCGGCCGTGACCGCGCCGGACCGGACGACCGCACTGGTCTCGGTGCCGGTGAGGACGACCGCCAACGACATCACCAGGTTCTCCGACGACCTGAAGCGGATCCGGCACGTCAGCGAGGCGCGGGCGCCGGCCGGCCTGACCACGAAGGTCACCGGGCCGGCCGGCAGCCTCGGCGACCTGCTGGACTCGTTCTCCGGGCTGGACAGCACGCTGCTGATCGTGACCGTGGGCGTGGTGGCGGCGCTGCTGTTCCTCACCTACCGCAGCCCGGTGCTGTGGCTGGTGCCGCTGCTGGTGGTGGGCGTCGGGTCGCAGCTGGCCAGCGCGCTGGTGTACGTGCTCGCCAAGCACGCCGGCCTGACCGTGAACGGCCAGTCCGCGAGCATCCTGACCGTGCTGGCGTTCGGCGCCGGCACCGACTACGCGCTGCTGCTGATCGCCCGGTACCGGGAGGAGCTGCGCCGGCACGCCGACCGGCACGTGGCCATGGCGGTCGCGCTGCGACGCTCGTTCCCGGCGGTACTGGCCTCGGCCGTCACCGTCTCGCTGGGCCTGCTCTGCCTGCTCGCCGCCGAGCTGAACTCCAACCGCGGCCTCGGCCCGGTCGGCGCGCTCGCGATCGCGGCCACCTTCCTGGCGATGGCGACGCTGCTGCCCGCCCTGCTGGTGGCGTTCGGCCGCTGGCTGTTCTGGCCGTTCGTGCCGCGCCACACGGTCGCGCACGCCCACGACGACCCGGTCAGCCAGCACGGAATCTGGGGCCGGGTGGCCCGCACGGTGGGCCGCCGGCCGCGGCTGGTCTGGGTGTCCACCGCGCTGGTGCTGGCCGCGGTGTGCTTCGCCGCGACCGGGATGCGCACCGGCCTGACCCAGCGGGACACGTTCACCCACACGGTCCCTTCGGTGACCGGACAGGAGATCCTCTCCGCGCACTTCCCGGCCGGCCAGTCCGCCCCCGCCGACGTGTACGCCAGGGCGGGCGCCGCGGACCGGGTGCTGGCGGCCGCGCGCGGCACGCACGGGGTGTCGCGCGCGGACCGGGTCGAGTCCGGCGGCGGCTGGGTGCACGTGCGGGCGGTGCTCGCCGACCCGCCGGACAGCAGGGCGGCCGAGCGTACGGTGGCCCGGCTGCGTACCGCGACGCACGCCGTGCCGGGCGGGGACGCGCTGGTCACCGGGTCGACCGCGATCAACCTGGACGTCCACCACGCGGTCGCGCACGACGAGAAGGTGATCATGCCGCTGATCCTGGTGGTGGTCTTCGTGGTGCTGGTGCTGCTGCTCGGGGCGCTGGTCGCGCCGCTGCTGCTGATGGCGAGCGTGGTGCTGTCGTTCCTGGCCGCGCTGGGCGCCTCCACGCTGCTGTTCCGGGCGCTGGGGCACCCGCGGATCGACTCGTCGCTGCCGCTGGTCGGTTTCCTGTTCCTGGTCGCGCTCGGGGTGGACTACACGATCTTCCTGATGACCAGGGCGAAGGAGGAGGTGGCCCGGCACGGGCACCGGACCGGCGTGCTGCGCGCGCTGGCCGTCACCGGTGGGGTGATCACCAGCGCCGGGCTGGTGCTCGCCGCGACCTTCTCCGTACTGGGCGTGCTGCCCCTGGTCACCGCGATGCAGATGGGCCTGCTCATCGCGCTCGGGGTGCTGCTGGACACGCTGATCGTGCGCAGCCTGCTGGTGCCGGCGCTGGCGCTGGACACCGGCCGGCGGATCTGGTGGCCGGGCCGGCTGGCCCGCCGCCCGGAGCTGCCGGCCGCCGAACGCCCCCTCTCCCGCGTCGCCTGAGTACTTTCCCGCGCCATTCCCCGCTCTTGGGAGTGGCGCGGGAAAGTGCGACCGTGTGGGGGTGCTGGACATCGGGATCGATGAGTTCACCGAACTGGTCGGCGCCGCGGTTGACGCGATTCCGCCCGAACTGTCGGGATATCTGAGTAACGTGACCCTGTTCGTCGAGGACGAGCACCCGGACGAACCGGACCTGTTGGGCCTGTACGAGGGCATCCCGCTGACCGAGCGTGACGAGTGGTACACCGGCGTCCTGCCGGACCGGATCACCGTGTACCGCCTGCCCACGCTGCGGATCTGCGAGACGCCCGAGGAGGTGGTCGAGGAGGTCAGGATCACCGTCGTGCACGAGATCGCCCACCACTTCGGCATCGACGACGACCACCTGCACACGCTGGGTTACGCCTAGGAGGGCCCGTTGGACGACCGCCACCGCCTCCCGCACGACGCGACCTGCGCGGCCGTGGCCGGCGAGATCGAGGCGTTCGCCGCCGCGCTGGTGGGCGCGGACCCGGCGGCCAGCGTCCCGACCTGTCCCGGTTGGACCGTCACCCACCTGGTACGGCACCTCGGCAGGGTGCACCGCTGGGCGGAGATGCTGGTCCGTACCCGCGCCGGCGAGTACCGCGAGTTCCCCCGCGACCAGCTGCACTTCCCCGACGACCCGGCGGGCTGGCCGGACTGGATCCGGACCGGCGGCGAGCGGCTGGTCACCACGCTCCGCGGCGCCGCGCCGGACGAACCCATGTGGGCGTGGGGCACCCACCGGCGCGTCCGGTTCTGGCCGCGCCGCCAGCTGCACGAGACCACCGTGCACCGCACCGACCTGGCCGCGGCGGCCGGCAGCCCGGCCAAGGATCTCGACCCGGTGGTGGCCCTCGACGGGGTCGAGGAGTTTCTCCTGGTCATGCCGCACCTGAACGAGCGCCTGCCGGAGCTGCACGGCGATGGCAGGCTCCTGTTCACCGCCACCGACAGCGGCCACCAGTGGTGGGTCAGGCTCCGGCCGAACGGCCTGGAGTGGGGACGCCACACCAGCGGCACCCCCGACGTCACCGTCCGCGCCCCCGTCGTGGACCTGTACCTGTTCCTGTGGGGCCGGGTCGCCGTCGACACCCTCGCCGTCGACGGCGACCGCGCCCTCCTCGACTTCTGGATCAGCCACTCACGGCTATAGGTCGCGGTGCGACGGGACCGGCCGGGCCGGGCGGAAGCACTCCAGGTGGGTGACGCGGACGTCGAGCCGGCCGGCGAGCCTGCCGAGGGCCGCCCGGACGGCGTGCTCCAGCAGCGCCGGCTCGGTGCAGACCCGGGCGTTGACCAGCACGGTCGCGGTGTCCATCGGCGCGGGCGCGGTACGCACCCGGTCCCAGCCCGGCCCGGCGCCGGTGAGGTTGCGCTGGCTCACCCCGCCCGCACCGGAGCCGAGCAGCTTGACGTGCGCGGTACGGGCGCCGGACAGGCCGCGGTCGAGCGCGGCCGACAGCTCGTCCAGCGCGCCGTCCACGTCGAACGCGCGCGCGCCGGACACCTCGGCGGACGCGTTCAGCCAGGCCAGCTCGGCCTCTGCCGCCGCGTACCTGTCGTAGTCCAGGCCGCCGAGGGCACGCCCGCCACCCGGCGCGGCCGGCAGTGTCAGCCAGCCGTGCCATTCGGCGACGCCGTCGCCGGTCCGCGCCGCCGCCCGCAGCACCCTCGCGGCCGGGTTGATGCCGCCCACCAGCGCCTCGGCGGCGGCCACCGCGTCCGGGCCGGCCACGTCGGTCTTGTTGACCACCACCAGGTCGGCCTCCCGGACCTGCTCGGCGAACAGGTACCGGACGTCGGCCGGGAAGTCCGCGAGCTGGCCCTGCCGCAGCGGGTCCACCACGACGGTGACCGGCAGCGGCGCGAACCGGTCGCCGTGCAGCCGGGCCAGCGGCCGGTACACGGTCGCCACCAGGTCGGTACAGCTCCCGACCGCCTCCGCCAGCACCAGGTCGAGGCCGGGGTCGGCGGCCGTCACCTGTTCCAGGGCGGCGACCAGGTCGTCGAAGCGGCAGCAGAAGCAGCCGCCGGCGACCTCGGCGCCGGCGATGCCGGCCCCGGCCACCAGCTGGCTGTCCGCCAGCTCCCCGCCCTGGTCGTTGGTGATGACCGCGACCCGCCGCCCGGCCCGGCCGGCCCGGGCCGCCAGGGCGGTGAGCAGCGTGGTCTTGCCGGCGCCGAGGAACCCGCCGACCAGCGCCACCGGCACGGGGCTCACGACTGCCCCCTGCGGGTCTCGACAGCGACCTCCAGCTGGGACCCGGCCGGCAGCACCGCGCCCGGTTCGAGCCCGACCTCCAGCCGGCTGCCGTCCTGGTGGAACGAGGTGCGGTACGGGCGACCGTCGCGTGAGCGGGCGGTGACCCGGACGGCCTCGCCCGGCACCTCCAGCACCAGCGTGCGGACCGTCACCCTCCCCCACCGGACCTCGACCGTGGAGGTCTGCCGGCCGCCGTGCCGGAGCTGGGAGTACAGCCCCCAGCCGCCGGCGGCGGTGAACGCGGCCCGGAAGTCCTCCGGCCGGATCTTCGGCGCGAACCCGAGCCGGCCGGCCGGCCCGTGGCTGGAGAAACCGCAGGCCGCCAGGTACACGCCGTACCCCGCCATGGCTCTGGCGTAGTGCTCGCTGCACTCGATCTCGTTGTACGGGTTGCGCTTCGCCGGCGCGTACCGCTCGTGCACCGCCCGCGTCACCGCCAGACCGAGGTCGGTCAGCCCCTCGTACAGCAGGTGCGCGGCGAGCTGGTACTCCTGCCCCGTCCACACCTCGTTGAAGTACATCGCCGACCATCCCGGCGGCACGCCGCGGGCCTGGGTGGCCCCGCCGTGCGGGAACGTGGTCATGATCACGCCGGGCTCGCCGGCGACGGCGAACCAGCGCCCGTCCGGGATCTCGGTGTGCGCCGCCCGGTACGCCGCCGCGTCGGGCACGTAGTTGTACCGGATGACGCTGCTCAGCGCGGTCGCGGCCTTGTCGGCCGGGAACACCCGTGGCAGGTCGAGCTGCCAGGCCAGGCTCTGGCCGAACATCTGGTCGATGTGGCAGCCCCGGTTGGTGTTGACGGTCTCCGGGTGCGCCGGGTCGACCAGGTGCAGGAAGTACTCGCCGGTCCACAGGTCGCCGGCCAGCGACGCGCGCCCGGAGTCGGCGCGGGCCTGGCACCGGTCGGCGAACGCGGTGTCGCCCATCTCGGTGGCCATCCGCACCCCGGCCAGCAGCGCCGCGTCGTACATGCCGGTCATCCAGGCGACCTCGCCGTACCAGACCGCGTCGAGCGTGTTCGGCTGCGCGCCCTCCAGCGTGCCGTCGCCGCGGGTGTCCCGGCTCATCACCCACTTCAGCGCCTGCTTCACCCGCGGCCAGACCCGGTGCAGGAAGGCGCCGTCGGGCGACATCTGGTGCTCGCGGTAGATCCGCAGGATCGTGCCGCACTGGCCGTCGGTGGCCCAGCCCATGTCGTACTCGGCCCGGTTGCCGATCTCGCCGGTGTCCGGGTGGAAGCCGGCGTCCAGGTCGGTGTGCTCGCGGGTGCTCCGTTCCAGCTCCGGGAACAGCCGGGACACCGCTTGCGCGTAGTTCCACACGTGCTCGCAGGTGCCGTCGCAGCAGTACACGCCCTCGAAGGCGTAGAACCGGCCATTGTCGAACCGCTGGCAGGTGGCGGTGGCGACGGTGGAGGCGGTGGCCATGGTCCGCTCCAGGAACCAGTACGGCAGGGTGGAGTCGTCGTACCAGGTCCGCACCCAGGTGCGGGTGTCGCGGTCCAGCCGGTCGGCGTTCCGGGCCAGGTGACCGGCGACGTCCGCGGCCGAGCGGAACCGGGTCGCGTAGTGGTGGCGCAGGGTGGCCGCGCCGCGCAGCGCCCCGAACCGGCTCCGGTCCGGCACCGGGAAGTACCAGGACAGCGCGAACCGCACGGTCGCGGACTCCCCCGGCGCGAGCCGCACCGGGACGCGGACCGCGCCGGCCAGGCCGGGACCGTCCCCGTCGACCTTGGCGGGACCTGGCCCGGCGGTGGCGACGGCCCGCGGGGAGCTCCAGTCGGCGAGGGACGGCACCACCACCGGCTGCCCGACACCGGGGCCGGCGCCCGGCAGCGCGGCGACGGCGAACGTGCCGCCGTCCGGGAGCTGGTCGGTCGGCATCGGGTGCGGCGCGCTGTCGGTGAACACGATCCGGTCGCAGGCGATGTGCCCCCACCCGCCGGTGGCGGTGTCCACCAGCTGGAGGGTGGCGGTGCGGCCCTCCCAGCGGCCGACCCCGAGCACCTTCTGGTGCAGCACCTCGGAGTTGTCGCCGGTGACGCTGGCCACCACCGCGCCGTCGACCAGCACGTTCACGCAGGTCTGGCCGGCCCAGGAACCGCCGCCGACGGCGACCGCGATGTACCGGCGGCTGATCGTGAACGGCGGGCTGGTGAGCGTGCCGGTGTAGCTGTCGGCCCTGCCGATGTCGCCCTGCGCGGCGACGAAGTTGTGCGAGGTCACGAAGCGGCTGCCGGTGACGTGCAGGTCTCCCTCGCGGACGTAGTACGGCGGCAGGTCGGCGAGCGCGACCGGCCCGGCGCCGAACGCGTCGCCGGTGGCCGTCCACGGCGCGTACGTGGTCCGCTCCCAGTCCTCGAACACCACGTCAGGGCGCGGCGGGCGGTCGGTGAGGACGAACTCGTCGCAGCTGACGTGCGCCCACGCGCCGGTGGCCTTGTCCACCACCTGGATGGTCGCGGTGCGGCCCTGGTACGCGGTCAGGTCCACCACCTCGACCCGCATCACCTCGGAGTCGGTGCCGGTGGCCGAGGCCACCACCTGGCCGTCGACCAGCACGTTGACGCAGGCCTCCCCGGGCAGGTTGCCGCCGCTCACCCGCAGGGTCAGGTACCTGCGGGTCACGGTGAACTCCGGGCTGGTGAGCGTGCCGGTGAAGCCGTCAGGGTCGGCGCCGCCGCCGGCCCGGAAATTGTACGAGGTGACGAAGTACCGGCCCTGGTTCCGCGGATCGCCCTCGCGGGTGAAGGACCCGGGCAGCTGGGCGGTGCTCACCGGGCCGGAGCCGAACGCCTGGCCGGTGGCGGTCCAGCCGTGGAACGTGCCCGACTCCCAGTCCTCGACGACGATGTCCGGGCGGGCCGGCGGTGTCGCGTACGCGCCGGCGGTGGCGGCGAACTGGATCCCGGCCGCGCCGCCGGTGTCCAACGCGTCAGCGCTCAGCGTGATCGGCTGCTGGCGGCGCGAGCGCAGGCAGACCGGGCTCTCCGACCACCCGGTGAGTTCGGCGTCCACCGGGTGCGCGGTGGTGTTGCGCAGCGTGTAGGTGAGCATGGTGGCCGGCAGCGACGAGTCGTCGGTGGACAGCGGGACGAACGGCGAGAACGCTTCCAGCGTCACGTCCAGCGGGCAGCCGGGGTCGTGCAGGTCGACGCGGCCGATCGGGTACTGGCCGGTGAAGCGCACCCCGGCGAAGCCGGAGGCGTCCAGCGCGCGGACGTCGTCACCGGTACGCAGCACGAAGCCCTGCCGGAACGGGGTGGACGGCGTGCGCGGCCGGACGTAGGTGGCGCCGCTGATCTGGTCGGCGTCCAGCTCCGGGGCGTTGAAGACGTCCCAGTTCCAGAGCCGGCCGTCGCCGCCCAGGTACACCTGGCCGGCGCAGGCGCCGCCGACCGGCATGCCGAGGTAGCGCAGGCCCGCGCCGGTGACGGCGGTGGGGGTGCCGCGGGCGGCCAGGCCGTCCAGCCAGGCGCGGGTCCAGCCCTTGTCGGCCGGCGCGATCGCCGTCCGCGGCAGGGTGCCGTCGGCGAGCGCCTGCCGGGTCTGGGCGGCGACCATCGCGGCGGCGGCCGCGGCGGCGGACAGGCTGAGGAAGCCACGGCGGCTCATGCCGTTGGGGCCGGTGCCGCACCGGCCGTCCGGGCAGCAGCCGGTGTGGTCCTGATCGGACGCGGAGTGGGTGGTTGGGGCGACGAACACGGACACCTCCGGGGCAGGGGCGACTCGTGAAATCGATTTCGGAATCGATTTCACAAAGTAAGACATGTATGGCAAAGCGTCAATATCCTCAGATCGCGGGCACCCGGTAGGGTGCAGACAAGCCGGCTCACCGGAGGGTGACATGCGGATCGGGCTGTTCGTCACCTGTTTCAACGACACGCTGTTCCCGGAGGCGGGGAAGGCCACCGTGCGGCTGCTGGAGCGGCTCGGGCACCAGGTGGACTTCCCGCTCGAACAGACCTGCTGCGGGCAGATGCACTTCAACACCGGATACCGGGCGGAATGCCGGCCGCTGGCCCGCCGGTTCCTGCGCGCCTTCGACGGCTACCAGGCGGTGGTCACGCCGTCCGGGTCGTGCGCCGGCATGGTGCGGGAGTTCTACCCGACGCTGGCCCGCGAGGACCCGCGGATCGCCGCGGCGGTCGCCGAGGTCGCGCCGCGCGTGTACGAGCTGTCCGAGCTGCTGGTGGACGTGCTGGGCGTGGAGGACGTCGGCGCGTACTTCCCGCACCGGGTCACCTACCACCCCACCTGCCACTCGCTGCGGGTGCTCAAGGTCGGCGACAAGCCGCTGCGGCTGCTGCGGGCGGTCCGCGGGATGGACCTGGTGGAGCTGCCGGCCGCCGAGGAGTGCTGCGGCTTCGGCGGCACGTTCGCGCTGAAGAACCCGGACGTGTCGGCCGCCATGGGCGCGCAGAAGGTGAGCAACGTGCTCAGCACCCACGCCGAGGTGCTGGTCGCCGCCGACAACTCCTGCCTGGCCCACCTGGGCGGCACGCTGTCGCGGTGGCGTACCGGCGTCCGCACCCTGCACCTCGCCGAGGTGCTCGCCTCGACAAGGGAGGCCGCGTGACGATCCCCGTTGGGCAGATGCCGACATGGCTCGGGATGCCAGAGTTCCCCGTCGCGGCCCGCCGGGCCGTGGCCGACACGCAGCTGCGCCGCAACCTCGCCCACGCCACCGGCACGATCCGGGCCAAGCGGGCCAGGGTCGTCGCCGAGCTGGACGACTGGGCGGAACTGCGGGCGGCCGGCGCGGCGCTGAAGGAGCGGGTGCTGCGGCACCTGGATGAGTACCTCCTCCAGTTCGAGGAGGCGTTCACCGCGGCCGGCGGGCAGGTGCACTGGGCCCGGGACGCCGCCGAGGCCAACCGGATCGTCGCCGACCTGGTCAGGGCCACCGGTGAGCGGTCGGTGGTCAAGGTGAAGTCGATGGCCACCCAGGAGATCGGCCTCAACGAGGCGCTGGACGCGGCCGGCGTCACCGCGTACGAGACCGACCTGGCCGAGCTGATCGTGCAGCTGGCCGGCGACCGGCCCAGCCACATCCTGGTACCGGCCATCCACCGCAACCGGGCCGAGATCCAGCGCATCTTCGCCGAGTCGATGGACCGGTGGGGGCGGTCCGCGCCGGACAACCTCACCGACGACCCGGCCGCGCTCGCCGAGGCCGCCCGGCTGCACCTGCGGGAACGGTTCCTGTCCACCCGGGTCGGGGTGTCCGGGGCGAACTTCGCCGTCGCCGACACCGGCACGCTGGTGGTGGCCGAGTCCGAGGGCAACGGCCGGATGTGCCTCACCCTGCCGGAGGTGCTGATCAGCGTCGTCGGCATCGAGAAGATCGTGCCGACCTGGACGGACCTGGAGGTGTTCCTCCAGCTGCTGCCGCGCTCGTCCACGGCGGAGCGGGCCAACCCGTACACCTCCACCTGGACCGGCGTGACACCGGGCGACGGGCCGTCGCAGGTGCACGTGGTGCTGCTGGACAACGGCCGGACCCGGGTGCTCGCCGACCAGGTGGGCCGGCAGGCGCTGCGCTGCATCCGCTGCTCGGCGTGCCTGAACGTGTGCCCGGTGTACGAGCGGGCCGGCGGGGCGTCGTACGGCTCGGTCTACCCGGGGCCGATCGGCGCGATCCTCACCCCGCAGCTGCGCGGCATGGCCAGCGACACCGACCGGTCGCTGCCGTACGCGTCCTCGCTGTGCGGGGCGTGCTACGAGGTGTGCCCGGTCGCGATCAACATCCCCGAGGTACTGGTGCACCTGCGGGCGCAGGCGGTGGCGAGCAAGCGGAGGCTCACCCCGGAGCGGGCGGTGATGCGCGCGATGGAGTGGACGCTGGACAGCCCGCGCCGGCTCGACCTGGCCCAGCGCGCGGCCGGCGCGGCCAGCCGGCTGCTCGGCCACCGCGACCGCATCCGCCGCGCCCCCGGCATGGGCGCCTGGACCGACACCCGGGACGCCCCGCTGCCGCCCGCCGAGTCGTTCCGGCAGTGGTGGCAGCGCACCCGGGGAGGTGACGCGCGGTGAACGCCCGCGACGAGATCCTGCGGCGCGTCCGCACCGCCCTGGCCGACGTGCCGGCCGCCGAGACCGCCGAGGAGGTGGCGGTGCCGCGCGGGTACCGCCGCCGCCACCACGACAAGCGGCTCACCGACCTGTTCGCCGAGCGGGTGGCCGACTACCGGGCCGAGGTCGCCCGCGTCACCGAGGCGAAGCTGCCGGCCGCGGTGGCCGCCACCCTCGCCGGCAGACCCTCCGTGGTGGTCCCGGACGGCGTGCCCGACGCGTGGCTGTCCGCCCTCGACGGTGTCGAGATCCTCCGCGACACCCCGCCACTCGACCACGCCGCCCTGGACAAGGCCGGCGCGGTCCTCACCGGCTGCGCGGTCGGCGTCGCCGAGACCGGCACGATCATCCTGGACGCGGGCCCCGCCCAGGGCCGCCGCGCGCTCAGCCTGCTGCCCGACTTCCACCTGTGCGTGGTGCGCCTCGACCAGGTCGTCGCCGACTGGCCCGAAGCCGTCGCCGCCCTCGACCCGACCCGCCCCCTCACCCTGATCTCCGGCCCCTCCGCCACCTCCGACATCGAACTCAACCGCGTCGAAGGCGTCCACGGCCCCCGCACCCTCCACGTCCTCCTGCTCTCCCGGCCCCGGAAGGCCGCCTGACCCACCGGCCCGGTCACGGCGGGTCGTACCGCGGCACCATCGTGTGCTGCCGGTCGTCCTGCTCGTCCGTTCCGACCCCGCCGACGGCCCACCCCGTCCTGGTGCCCGCACCAGCACCATCGCCCGCACGTAGCCGCCGGCGCAGTTGCCAGGATCGTCGTTGCCAGGATCGTCGTTGCCAGGATCGTCGTAGCCGCGGGGGTCGGGGGCGGCCACCGTCGCCGCACGAGTGGCCGTCGCCGCCGTCCGGTGCAGCCGCCGTGAGGATGCCGTCCACGGAACCGGCAAGTGGTTCCCGGCAGCCGTCCATCGTTGGCCGTTCCAGCGGTAGAGCAGCGGGATGGCGGCGCATGATCCTACGGTCAGCGGGTGATGCCGGTGTGGCCCAGCGAGTAGCGGCCGGGTTGGGGCCAGACGCAGAGGCCGTGCGGGCCGTGCGCGACGGGGATGCGGTGCAGGAGGCGGCCGTCGGTGGTGGCGAGGACGTAGACCACGTCGTCGTAGCGGCCGGACAGCCAGAGCTGGGAGCCGTCGGCGGTGACGTTGCCCATGTCGGGGCTGCCGCCGCCGGGGATCCACCACTTGGCCAGCTGGTGGCCGTCGGCCGGGTCGAGGACGCTGACGCTGCCCTGGTGGCGGTTGGTGACGAAGAGGCGGCGAGCGGTGCGGTCGAGGTACAGCCCGTGCGCGCCGGGGCCGGTGGGCAGGAAGCCGACGACGGCGGTGGCCGCGCCGTCCAGCACCCACACCCCGCCGGCGTCGGAGTCGGCGATGTAGTACCGGGTGCCGTCCGGGGACAGCTTGATGTCCTGCGGGCCCATCCGGGTGTGCCGCCGCGGCATGTCGACCATGCGCAGCAGCTGGTGGCCGGCGACGTCCACCACGGCGACCCGGCCGGCGAACTCGCAGGTGAACACCGCCGTCCTGCCGTCGGCGGAGAAGTCGGCGTGGTCGACGCCGGCGCAGTCCGGTGTCGGCGTGCGGCCCCGCTCCTGCCAGCTGTGCGGGTCGTACCAGACGAGCTGGCGGCGCGCCTCGGCCACCGACACCGCGTACCGGCCGTCCGGGGTGAAGTACAGGTTGTACGGGTCGACGACCGGGATGCGGCGCGCCGGCCGGCCGCTGCGCGAGTCGAACTCCAGCAGGTGGTCGCCCAGGTCGTCGGTGGCGTACAGCGCGGTCATGTCGTAGGCCGGGACGACGTGCTGGACCTCGACGCCGGCCGGGTACCGGCCGACGACCCGGAAGCTGGCCTGGTCGATCACCCAGACCTCACCGGAGCGGGTGTGCGGCACGTACACCAGCGGCCTCGCCGCCGCGGCGGCGGGCGACAGCATCCCGGGGCCGGCGGCGGCGGCCACGTTGCGCGGGTCGAGCGCCGGCGGCATCCCCGGCAGGCTGGACACGCCGGACGGCGGCGCGGGGATCAGGCCGGGCGGCAGCAACGGGGACGGCCCGGCGACGGCCTCGGCCCCGTCGTGGTGGTGCTGGTGGGGGCTACCGGTCCGCGCGCCGGCGCCGCCCCGCGCGCACGCCGGTACCAGCGCGGCCAGCACCAGCGCGGCCAGGCCCAGCACGGCCACGACGGCCGCCACCCTCCGCACGCCCCCGTCCACGGATCTCACGGAGAGTCACCATAAATGGACTAGAGGTGGACGTCCCGGCTTTGCCCGAAGTTCACCCTGGCAGGCCGAGCCCCGCCAGCACCTCGGCGCCGGGCAGTTTGGCCAGGTCGGCGCCGGAGAGCAGCAGCTTCGACCGGCGCACGCCGCTGCCGACGACGACCCTGGCCGCGCCGGCCACCGCCGCGTCCACCAGCAGCGGCCAGTCCGCGGGCAGGCCGACCGGGGTGATGCCGCCGTACTCCATGCCGGTCGCCGCCACCGCGGCGTCCATCGCCGCGAACGACGCCTTGCGGCTGTCCAGGTGCCGGCGGACCAGGCCGTTCACGTCCGCGCGGGTGGTGGCCAGCACCACGCAGGCGGCCAGCCGGGTGGCCCCGCCGCGCCTGGCCGCCACGACCACGCAGTTCGCCGACTCCGCCAGCGTGAAGCCGTACTGAGCGCAGAAGTTCGCCGTGTCGGCGTACGCCGGGTCGATGGGGATGACCTGGGCGGACGGCGCGTGACCGGCGGCGAGGGCGGTGACCACCGGCGGGGCGAGCAGTTCGGGGTGCTCGCGGGCGGGAAGGGCGTCCATGCCGCCTACCGTAACGGGTTGCGTCCGTTGCGTTGGGTGATGCTCACATTCACCGACCGTGTCCGTTCCCTCTACGGTGGCCCTGCCGGAAAGGGGGACACGGATGCACATTCCCGACGGGTTCCTCGACGGACCCACCACGATCGGGACCGACGCCGCCGCGGTCGTCGCGGTCGCGGCCTGCCTGCGGGTCGCCCGCGCCGAGCTGGCCGAGCGGCCGGCCCCACTCGCCGGCCTGGTCGCCGCGTTCGTCTTCGCGGTCCAGCTGGCCAGCGTCCCGCTCGCCGCCGGCACCAGCGCGCACCTGCTCGGTGGGGTGCTCGCCGCGGTGCTCGTCGGCCCGGCCACCGCCGTGCTGTCCAGCGTGGTGGTGCTCGGGGTGCAGAGCCTGCTGCTCGGGTACGGCGGGGTCACCGCGCTCGGCGCGAGCGCGCTGGTGATGGACATCGTGCCCATCGCGATCGGTTACACGCTGTTCCTGGGGGTGCGCGCGGCACTGCCGCGGGTGCCCGGTTCCACGGTGGTCGCCGCCGCGGTGGCCGCCGGGGTGGCAGCCCCGGCCGGCGCGGCGACGTTCGCGCTGCTGTACGCCGTCGGCGGCACCACCGGCCTGGACCCGCGCACCGTGGCGGCGGTGGTCATCGGCGCCCACCTGGTCGTCGGCGCGGTGGAGGCGGCCGTGACGGCGGTGGCGGTACGCGGCCTGCTCGCCGTCCGCCCCGACCTGGTCCGCGCCGCCGTGGCGGGGAGGACGGCATGACCCGCACGGGATGGCTGGCCGCGGCGCTGGTGCTCGGCGCGCTGCTGGTGGTGCTCGGGGTGGCGGGGGCGTTCGGGCTGGCCGGCGGCCACCACCACGCGATGGCCACCCGGACGGTGGCGCACCACGACGGGATGACGATGCCGATGCCGGCCCGGGCCGAGCCGCACCATCGGGCGCGGTTCGGCGGGTACGCCGGGGTGGTCGGCGGCGCGGCCGTGTTCGGCGCGGCGACCGGCGTGTTCGCGCTGCTGCGGCGGCGTGCGTGACGGCGCCGACCCGCCGGCTGCCGGCCCACTGCGCGCTGCTCGCGCTGTTCGCGTTCCAGCTCACCGTCGTGCTCACGCCGCGGGCGGAGTTCGGCGCGTTCGCCGGATACCTCGCCGTGCTGCTGCTGGCCGCCACGGTGGCCGGCGTGCCGTGGCGGGCACTGGTCCGCCGGCTCCCCCTGGAGACGCCGTTCCTGCTGGTCGCGCTGGTCCTCCCGGTGACGGGACCAGGCCCGCGCACGGTCGCCGGCCTGTCCGTGCCCGGCCTGCTGGCGGCCTGGAACGTCACCGCCAAGGCCACCCTCGGCGTGCTCGCCGCCGGCCTGCTCGCGGCCGTGACCACCCCGACCGCGCTGCTGGCCGGGCTGCGCCGGCTCCGGTCGCCGGCCACCCTGGTCGAGATCGCCGGCACGCTGCTGCGGTACTCCACGCTGGTCACCGGCGAGCTGGCCAGGACGCGGGTGGCGATGCTCGCCCGCGGCCACCGCCCCCGCGACGTCCGCGCCGCGCCCGCCCTGGCCCGCGCGTTCGGCGCGCTGTTCCTGCGCTGCTACAGCCGGGGCGAACGGGTGCACCACGCGATGCTCGCCCGCGGCTACACCGGCGCGCCGCCCGCCGACGACCCGCCGGCCCGCGCCACGGAATGGCTGGTCACCGCCGCGATACCGGCAACGGCGGTGCTGCTGGCGGTGGTGGCGTGACGTACGCGCTGGAGGTGAGCGGCCTCTGCTACCGGTACCCGGACGGCCACGAGGCGCTGCGCGGTCTCGACCTGAACGTGAGGCCCGGTGAGCGGGTCGCGATCCTCGGCCCCAACGGCGCCGGCAAGAGCACGCTGGTACTGCACCTCAACGGCATCCTGAGCCCACAGGCGGGTCGGGTGCGCGTCGGCGACCTGCCGGTCGTGAAGCCGAACCTGCCGGAGGTCCGCCGCCGCGTCGGCGTGGTCTTCCAGGACCC
This sequence comes from Mycobacteriales bacterium, assembly GCA_045806985.1. GTDB lineage: Bacteria > Actinomycetota > Actinomycetes > Mycobacteriales > JBJMIH01 > JBJMIH01. Next base: position 24,792 of record JBJMIH010000083.1, read on the forward strand.
CGACGACCAGCTGTTCTGCCCCACGGTCGGGGAGGACGTCGCGTTCGGCCCCGCCAACCTGGGCCTGCGCGGCGAGCGGCTGGCCGCCCGGGTCGCCGAGGCGCTCGCCGCGGTCGGCCTCGCCGGCCTGGCCGAACGGCCGCCGCAGCACCTCAGCCTGGGCCAGCGCCGCCGCGCCGCGCTGGCCACCGTGCTCGCGATGCGTCCCGACGTCCTGGTCCTGGACGAGCCGTCCGCGAACCTCGACCCGGCCGCCCGGCGCGAGCTCGCCGACCTGCTCGCCGGCCTCGACCTCACCCTGCTGGTGGTCACCCACGACCTGCCGTACGCGGCCGAGCTGTGCTCCCGCGCGGTGATCGTCGATGCCGGTAGGGTGGTCGCCGACGGGGCGACGGGGGCTTTGCTGGCGGACGGCGCACTGCTCGCCGCGCACCGGCTGGAATGTCCCACGACTCTCTGTCTCCGGTGCCGGCAGTCAACGCACGCGGGGGCCAGCGCGTCACAGGGACAGTGACCACGGACGGCGACAGGGAGAGGGACGCGTCAATGGCGGAGGGGCGAGCCGATCAGGAGGTCGATCGGCGCGCGGTGCTGGGCTGGGGAATGGTCGGCGGCGTGGCCGGCCTCGCCGGACTGGCCTCGTGGGGCGAGCATTCCGGCGGCCACCCGCAGGCCGCGGCGGCCGCCCACGGCGGACACCGGCCGGCGGGCCAACCCGGCGGTGACACGCTGCCCAAGCCCGGCCCGGAGCCGACGCCCTCACTGCCGCCGCTGGTACCGCGCACGAAGCCGGTGTTCTCGCTGTCCGACATCCTGCCGCAGGTGCCGCCGAACGCGATCGCGCTGACCATCGACGACGGTCCCAGTCCGCAGTGGACGCCGAAGGTGCTCGACCTGCTGGCCCGGCACAAGGTGAAGGCCACGTTCTGCCTGGTCGGCTCGCAGATCAAGGGCCACCCGTCGCTGGCCAGGGAGATCGTCGACGCCGGCCACCACATCTGCAACCACACCTACACGCATCCGCAGCCGTTCGCGAAGCTGACCGCCGACAAGGTGCGGGAGGAGATCCTGCGGACCACCGACGAGGTGTACCGGGCCACCGGCGTGGTGCCGCGGCTGTTCCGCTCCCCCGGCGGCGACTGGAGCCCGGCGGTGTTCAGCACCGTCGCCGAGCACGGGCTGACACCGATCGACTGGAACGACGACCCGAAGGACTGGTCCCGGCCCGGCGTCGCGACGATCACGCAGAAGCTGCTGGCCGGCCGGGCCGGCGACATCCTGCTCTGCCACGACGGCGGCGGCGACCGGTCACAAACCGTGCTCGCGCTGACCACGGTGATCCCGACACTGCTCGGCAGGGGCCTCCAGTTCGTCACGCTCTGAGGTTTTATCACCCGAAATGAACCGTTGACACCGCCGCCTCGTGTCGGTGGTGTCAGGCCTGTGGTGGGGCCGGGGGACGGGCGCGTGCCCTCATCCGAGAGGAGGGTTCATGCAGCGACGTCTCCGGACCACGGTCCGGGCGGGACTGCTCTGCCTCACGCTGACCGCCACCGGAGCGGTCACCGCCGAAACGGGCGCCACCCCGGCGTCCGCCGATTCCCATGGCGCCGCGTTCGCGGCCAACGTCCTGTTCTCCGACCAGACGCAGGGGGTCAACGACCCCAACGTCGTCAACGCGTGGGGCCTGTCGATCGGCCCCACCACCGCGCTGTGGGTGGCCGACAACGGCACCGACGTGTCCACGATCCACCGCGGCGGCGGCAGCGCCGGCGCTCCCGCGGTCGTCCCGCTCGTGGTGTCCGTGCCGACGGGCGCGCCGACCGGCACCGTCTTCAGCGGCGGCTCGGCCTTCGTGATCCCCGCGGACGGGCAGCCGGCCCGGTTCCTGTTCGACACCGAGCACGGCGACGTGTCGGCGTGGAACGGGGCGCTGACGCCGAACACCGCCGCGGTGACCGTCTTCCACTCCCCCACCGCCGTCTACAAGGGACTGGCGCTGGCCAGCACCCCGTTCGGGCCGGCCCTGCTGGCGGCGAACTTCCACGACAACTCGATCGACATCCTGGACGGGCAGTTCAACGAGACACCGGCACCGGCGCCGCTGTTCCGTGACCCGTTCCTGCCGCGCGGGTACGCGCCGTTCAACGTGCAGACGCTCGGCACCCACGTCTACGTGGCGTACGCCAAGCAGGACGCCGACCGCACCGACGAGGTCGCCGGCCGGGGCCGGGGCTTCGTGGACGAGTACACCACGACCGGCCTGCTGGTACGCCGGGTCGCCTCCCGCGGCCCGCTGAACGCGCCGTGGGGGCTGGCGATCGCGCCGTCGACGTTCGGCCCGTTCGCCGGCGCGCTGCTGGTGGGCAACTTCGGCGACGGCACGATCAACGCGTACGGACCGCACGGCTTCATGGGCACGCTGCGCGGCGCCGACCACCGGCCGCTCGTCGTGGACGGGCTGTGGGCGCTGCAGGCCGGCAACGCCACCGCCGGTGGCGCTGACTCGCTCTGGTTCAGCGCGGGACCCGAGGACGAGTCCCACGGCCAGGTCGGGCTGCTCCAGCCCGCGAGCTGACCGATCGACCCGGAGAACGGGCCGCCCCCGGCCGAGGCACCGGCCGGGGGCGTCCACGTCTCAGCGGGAGGTGGTCAGGCCTCCTCGGAGGTGGTGCTCTTGCGCCGCCGCGTCAGGAACATCGCGGCGCCACCGCCACCGATCAGCAGGACTCCCGCGCCGACCAGCAGCAGGATCGACACGCCGGTGGTCGGCAGGCTGCCGCCCGCGACAGCGGTCGGGCTCGGCGAGGTGCCGCCACCGCCGGCCGGCGGCGGCGGGGTGCAGTTGCCCGGCTTCGTGTAGGCGTGCACGTCGCCGAACGGCTTCACGGTCCCCGTCTTGTCGACGTAGGTCGCCTTGAACGTGTCGCCCTTGGCGGCGGGCCACGTCCTGACGAGGTTGTCGCTGCCGGCGGAGATCGGGAACGAGTCCGCCTTGACGCCGTTCTTGTACACCGTGATCGTGGTGCCCAGGGTGGCCGGACTGTTCTGGAAGGTGCCGGTCACGCCGTTGCACGTGTCCACCCAGGTCGCGCCCGGGTTGACGACGCACTCGTCGCCACCCCACTGTTCGCCGGCCCGGCCGGGACCCGCGGCGTTCACGCCGAGGCCATGCTTGTCGTTGTCGCCCAGGATCAGGTTGCCGTACTTGTTGTCGGTGTCCAGCGGGCTGCGGATGTCCTTCTCCCCGCCGAAGAACAGGTCTGCCTGGCCGGCGCAGGTCGGCAGCGAGACCGAGTACTCCGCCCTCGGCGCGCTGGCGCTGAGCACGTTGGTCTTGCTGTCGAACTTCCACTGCTTGCCGAACTGGTGCGCCGGCTTGACGTAGGAGATCAGCGTGATCGGCACGTCATCGCACAGCTTCTTGTCACCGACCACGGACACCGCGGCCTTCGCGGTGTGGCTGGCGACGTCCACCTTGAAGGTGAAGGTGAACTTGGCGTCGTAGTGCTTGGCCGCGAAACTCACGCAACCACCGTCGGTGGCGTGCGCGAGGGCGGGGGTTGCCACTCCGGCCGTCACCCACGTTCCAGCCACGAGCGTGGCCGCGACGGGGATCAGCAGCCGCCGGAGCGTGCGGCGGGAATTGGTCAACTTTGACCTCTCTGGTCTTCTGGTCGAGCGGGACACGCGAAAGCGGTACACCTTGCCATCGCTACGCGGAGTCCGGACGTTAGCAGTCCAGAGCCATACGGATGCCGTCGAACCGCCCACAAGTGGGTAAAGTGCCTCAAGGTACCCGGGTGGTCACTTCACGTGACGGCTGCATGGCCCCGGCGAGCCCGATGATCGCGAGCACCAGCACGGTCGGCACCAGGAAGGCCAGCCGCATCGAGGCGGCGTCGCCGAGCGCGCCGACCAGGGGCGCGCCGATCACGAAGCCGAGGTAGTTGAACACGTTGACGCGGGCCACCGCCACCCCCGTCTCGGCGGGGTCGAGCGCGCCGGCGGCGGTGAACACCTGCGGGCCGATCACGCACAGGCCGACGCCGATGACCGCGAACGCGGCGATCCCCACGATCACCCCCGGGCTGGCCGCCACCAGCGCGAACCCGGCCGCGGCCACCACCGCGCCCCAGCGGACCAGGCGGGCCGCGCCGAACCGGATCACGGCCCGGTCGCCGAACACCCGGCCGACCACGGTGGTGGCCTGGTAGGCGGCGTACCCGAGCTTGGCGGTGCTCTTCGCGCCGCGGACGGTGTCGTGCAGGTACACGGTGCTCCAGTTACTGACCGAGGAGTCGCCGATGTACATGAACATCAGCACCAGCCCGAGCAGCACCACCGGCCGCCACGGGACGGCCGCCACCGTGGCCGCGTCGCCACTCTCCGTGCCGCCCGGCACGGGTGCCGCGCCGGACGGGAGCAGCCACCGGCCGGCCGCGAGCGCGCCCGCCGCCCCGACCGCCGCGGTGGTCCCGAGGAGCACGCCGAGCCCGACATGCTCCCGAGACGCCAGGAATCCGGCCAAAGCACCTGTGATTCCCGCCACACTCCAGGTAGCGTGAAAGCTGGTCATGATGCTGCGGCCGTACCTGGTTTGCACCACGACGGCCTGCATGCCCAGAGTGGCGTCCACGGCCCCGATCGCCAGTCCGAGCAGCGCCAACGCCCCGTACAGGGCCACCGTCCTGGTCGCGGCGCCGGCACCGGCGAGCCCTGCGCAGAGCGCGATCTGTGCGGCCCGCAGCGTGACGCCGCTGCCCCACCGGGCTGCGGAAAGACCCGCGAGCACGCTGCCGACCCCGGCCAGCAACGCCACGACCAGCAAGATCAACGAGACCGCGGTGTCGGAGAAGGAGAACCGGTCTCGGATTTCCGGTACCTGAGTGATCAGAGTGGCGAAACACAGGCCCTGCACGAAGAATCCGACGAACAGGGCGACACGAGCGAGGCGAAGGTTGAGATCCGGTCGCGACACGGCGCGCATCGTGACATGACGTCCTAAAAAAGGGAACAATCATCATCGATATAGCTGAGACGGGTTTGTGCCGCTGGTGCCGGTGTGCCCCAGCACCGGTGGCACCTGACATTGTGGAGTAGTTGCCCCGTGACGCAGACCGCCGTGACCCCGCTGCGCCGCGTCCCGGTCCAGGAGCGGAGCGCCGCCCGTG